>CAZNOT010000001.1:0-61611 GCA_964574865.1 uncultured Candidatus Saccharibacteria bacterium
ATCTCGCCCAGCAGCCCGATCCGCGCCGCGCTGGCCAGGGCGCGCGTCTCCGCGCTCCCTGGCCGCTCCTATTCTTCTTTCAAAAAACGGCGCCCTTCTTCAAAGGGCCCGGGCATTATACGCAGGGTTCACCCCCCGTCAAGCGCCGCGCGGGGATCGGGTTTATGGCAGAAAATCCTTGGAAAACAAGGCTCGGCCGCCGTAGGCGGCCGAGCCTTCCCCTCCCAAATTTTTAATGCCCCAAAACCGTAAAAGAAAAGCCCTCCCGGTTCGGGAGGGCGGCGCGCTTCACGTGGCGGTTTCGACGACCATTAGGCCGTCGTCGCCGTCGATCACCTTCGATCCGGTGCGCGTGTCGCAGCAGAGGTGCCGGAGCCGGTTTCGGCGGGCGCGAACCTCGCGCCAGGTGGGCCTCGGCGCCGCCTCGGTTCCGACGAACACGACCGGCATGTTTCCTGGAATTTCTCCCTCGGCGATGTATCCGGGGCCACTGTCTCTGTTTATTTGGTGCATTGGATTCTTTTTTGGGTTCCTCTGAGAAAGAGCTTCAAAAGCCAGCTCCCCGGTGGGGAGCTGGCTTCATTTCGCAAAAAATTTGTGACCTGAAGCTAAATCCCCACCGCGGAGCGGCGATCGATGAGGGAAATCTTCGAGGAGAATAGGCGGCCTTTGGTCACGGGGTAAAGCGTAGCGCCGCCCGGAGGGCGGCGCAATGAGCTCTTCCCCAGAAGCTTACTTCTTCTTGGCGGCGCGACGGCTCGCGAACTCCTGCCAGGTGACGAGCATCGGGGCGGCAAGGAAGATCGATGAGTAGGTGCCGGAGACCACGCCGAGCACGAGGGCGAGGGCAAAAGCGCGGGTCACCTCCCCGCCGAAGATCGCGAGGGCGACGAGGGCGATCGCGGTCGTGGTCGAGGTGCCGATCGAGCGCCAGGCGGCCTCGCGCACCGAGCGTCCGGCGATCTCGTCGAAGCGCTCCAGGCGCTCGCGCTCCGAAGCCTTCCCCAGGTTCTCGCGGATGCGGTCGAAGATGACGATAGTGTCGTTGACCGAGTAGCCTAGGATCACGAGGAGCGCGGTCACGAAGAGCGCGTCGATCGGCGCGTCGAGGAATAGGCCGAAGGCGACGAAGGCGCCGGCCGTGATGACGATGTCGTGAATCAGCGCGGTGATGGTCACGACGCCGTACTTCCAGGACGGCACCGGCTCGGAGACCTGACGGAAAGCGAAGGCCACGAAGGCGGCAATCGATAGCGCCACGAGCAGGAACGCCCAGCCCATGCGCCCGGCGAGCTCGCGCCCGAACGAGGGGCCGATGGTGCTCTCCGAGACGACCGTGGACGAACCGTAGCCCGGGACGGTGAGGGCGGCGATCACCTTCCCGTGGTTCTCGGGCGTGAGCGGCGCGAGGCGCACCGAGAGGTTCTCGCCCGAGGCGCGGACGAGGATGTCCTCGGCGCCGGCCGCGGCGAGCGAGGCCGAGACGGCCTCGACGTCCGGCTTCGGGTCTAGGTAGCTAACCTCGACCGAGGTGCCGCCGGTGAACTCGACCGAGTAGCGGACCGGGAGCGCGAAGAACGCGTAGACGGAGGCTGCGCAGGCGAGCGCGGACAGGGCGTAGAAAAAGGCGCGGCGACGGATGATCCACATGGCTAGTTTTGATTCTGTTTAGCGCCGACAAGGACGCGGACCGCCTTGGGCGAGAGGCCGGAGAAGGCGCGCAGGAAGGCGCGCGAGGCGAAGATGGCCGAGAGGATGCTCGCGGCGACGCCAATCGCGAACACGAGGCAGAAGCCCTTCACGAGCGCGGTGCCCGAGACGAGGTAGAGGACGGCGGCCGCGATGAGGCTCGAGAGGTTGCCGTCGCGGATAGACGGCCAGGCGCGGCGGAACCCCTCCTCGATGGCGGCCGGAAACGGCACGCCGGCGCGGAGCTCCTCCTTCATGCGCTCGAAGATGAGAATGTTGGCGTCGACGGCCATGCCGACCGAGAGCACGAGGGCCGCGATGCCGGCGGCGGTGAGCACGACGCCGAAGATCTTGAAGGAGGCCAGGACCAGCGCGACGTAGCCCACCAGCGCGACCGCGGCGATGAGCCCCGGCAGGCGGTAGAGCGCGATCATGAATACGGCGACCGCGGCGAGCGCGATGCCGAGCGCGACGACGCCGCGCTCGAGCGTGCCCTGGCCGAGCGAGGCGCCGACCGCCTGCGACTCGACGAGCGACACCTGCACCGGCAGCGCGCCGTAGTTGAGGTCGCGCGAGAGGCTCTTCGCCTCCTCGGCGGTGAAGCCGCCCGAAATCTGGGCGGTGCCGCCGGCAATTTCGTCGCGGATGACGGGGTCGGAAATCACAACGCCGTCGAGGACGATCGCCATGGCGCGGCCCACGTTCGCCTTCGTGATCGCGGCGAACTCGCGCGCGCCCTCCTCATCGAAGGTCACGGACACCATCGGCTCGCGGGTGGTCGGATCGAAGGTGAGCGCGGCGCGGGAGAGATCGGCGCCGGTGAGGCCGGTCGCCTCGAAGTAGCGCGGGTCGGAGGACGCGACGGTGCCAGTGGCCGAGAACGCCTCGTCCTTCACGAGCTTGAACTCGAGCACCGGGGTCTTGCCGATGCGCGCGGCCGCCTCGGCCGGGTCGGTGACGCCGGGGAGCTCGACCACGAGGCGGTCGCGGGTCGCGGCGTCGCCGAAGGCCGATGAGAGCACGGCGACCGAAGGTTCGGAGACGCCGAACAGGTTCACGCGGCGCTCGACGACGTCGCGAAGCGAGGCCATCGCCGGAACAACGTCACCCGGCGGGAGCGCGGTCGTATCCGCCACGAAGGTGAGCCGCGTGCCGCCCGAGAGGTCGAGGCCGAACGAAAAATCGCGCCCGGCGGGAGCGTCCGGGGCAACCACCCAGTACGAGAGGGCGGCGGTAACGGCGAAGGCGATGATGGCGGCGGCGCGTCGAGGCATTTGGCGAGGTAAAGGTGAGGTTAAAAACGAAAAAGTGGAGAGATTTGAACGGTTTTACAGACGCGCGGGATGCTACACCTCAGGCCGCGAAGTAACAAGTAACGGGTAAAAAGTAGCAGGTTCGGGCCGAAATCTCGGGACTCGCTGCCGGTTAATTCTTACCGGTCAATTCGCTCAGCGCCCCTCCCGCCGCACGAACGTCATAATCGTCCGTAGCGCCACCGACAGGTCGAGCCACAGCGAGCGGTTCTTCACGTAGTAGAGGTCGTAGGAGAGCTTGTTGGCGGTCGCCGCGACGTCGACGCCGTGGTGCGGATGCTCGCCGTAAATCTGCGCCCAGCCAGAGAGCCCCGGCTTGATGAGGTGCCGCACGCCGTAGTACGGAATTTCGTCCCCGTAACGCTTAACCGCCGCCGGGAACTCGGGCCGCGGACCGACGAGCGAGACGTCGCCCCGGAGCACGTTCCAGGCCTGCGGCAGCTCGTCAATTCGGCTGCGGCGCAAGAACGCGCCGACCTTCGTGACCCGGTTCTTGGCCCCCTCCTCCTTCCACTTTCCGTTATCATCGAAGAGCATGGTCGCAAACTTCACGAGCCGCACGGTGCGGCCTCCCTGCCCTACCCGGTCCTGGAACGAGAGGAACGGCACGCGGCCTTCGAACCGGCGCGCGGCCCACACGAGAGGCGCGAGCGCGAGCGCGACCAGGAGAATCGGCAGCGCGAGCGCCACGTCGAACGCGCGCTTCGCCACGTCGTAGAGCACGTGCGGCTTGGTGCGCACGTTCTCGAGGAACCAGCCGTGGGACACGAGCGAGAGCGGCACGCGGCCGAAGACCTCCTCGTACACCTCGTGGAGCGAGACGAACGAGACGCCCGAGAACATCAGGTTGTACAGGTGCGGCAGGAGCGGCGAGATCGCGTCGTCGTGCGTGTCGACGATGACGGTCGAGGCGCCCTGCTCGTAGATCGGGCGCACGATGTCGGCCTGCGCGTCCAGAGACGGCGCCGAGTCGAGCGCGACCGAGTGCACCACCTGGTAGCCCAGGCCCCCGCGATTGATCGCGTCGCGCAGCTCCCGCATCTCCTCGCCGCGGCCGACCAGAACGACGCCCTCGGCGGCGCGGCGTGCGGCGGCGCGGCCGTAGAGTGCCCGCCAGCCGAGGAGCGCCGCGAACGCGCACGGCAGAAAAATCGCGAGCACCGTCTTGGGCGCGATGCCGAAGTACGGCACGAAGTAGAAAAAGGCGACCGCGACGAGGCTGTTCGTCGCGAGCGCGTAGAGCAGCGTCCGCGGCTCCGAGCGGCGACGCATCGAGGCGCGGCCGTCGTAGAGCCCGGCCACGAAGAAGACCACCAGCCACGCGGCCGAGAGGATTGCGAAGGGCACGAGGTGGCGCAGGTACTCCTCCCGCCCGGGAAGCGTGAAGGTCCGAAACGCGAGAGCTAGGTACAGGGCGGCCGCGATTGCGAACAGGTCTCCCAAGACCAGGCCGAGACGCCGAGTGCGGATGGTGGTCATAGGGCCGATGCTACGTAAGGCGCGAGCCCGGGGCAAGGCCGGCTGCTTCCGGGAGCTGCGAGGGGGCTTTGCGGCGGCGGGCGGCCGCGGTAGCGTTCCGTAGCTCCTGGGCGCCACCGCTATGAAGATCCTCCACCTCATCACCAAATCGAACTGGGGCGGCGCCCAGCGCTGCGTTCACAGCCTCGCGGCCGACGCGGCGGCCGTCGGTCTCGACGTGACCGTCGCCCTCGGCGGGAACGGCCCGCTCGCGGAAAAACTGACCGAGGCGGGGGTGCGCGTCATTTCGATCCCGTCGCTCGGGCGAGACATCGACGCCGGGAGCGATTTTTCGGCCGTTCGCGACATCTGGCGAATCCTCGGCGAAGAGCGCCCCGACGTGCTCCACCTCCACTCGTCGAAGGCTGGCGGCATCGGCGCGCTCCTGGGGCGACTGCGCCGCGTGCCGGCCATCATCTTCACCGCGCACGGCTGGGCGTTCAACGAGCCTCGCCCCGAGTGGCAGCGGCTCCTCATCCGCCTGCTCCACGCGGCGACGGTGCTCCTCGCGCACAAGACAATCGCGGTCGCTTCGTCAATCCCTCGGCAGCTCGGCTGGGGCGGCATTCTCGGCCGACGTTTCGTCCTAATTCCGAACGGCATCGACTTCCCCGAGCTCCTGTCCCGCGAAGCGGCCCGCGCGGCGATTGGCGCCCAGTCGCCCGCCGCAGCCGCAGTATTCAGCCGCGAGAACGCGCCGGTAATCGGCGCTCTCGCCGAGCTGCACCGCATCAAAGGCCTCGACACGCTGATCGAAGCCGCCGCCGACCTTCGCCGCCGGCTCCCCGCCCTCGATTTCGGTATCGTAGTTCTCGGCGAGGGCGAGGAACGCGGCGCGCTCGAGTCCCTGATCGAAGCGCGGGGCCTCGGCGACCGCTTCGCGCTCGCCGGTTTCGTTCGGGACGCCCCCGAGCGCATCGGCGCTTTCGACGCTTTCGCGATACCGTCCCGCTCCGAGGCGATGCCGCTCGCGCTCCTCGAAGCCGGCGCGGCCGGCCTCGCCTGCGTCGCCTCACGCGTCGGCGGCATTCCCGACGTCATCGAGAACCTCGAGACCGGGTTGCTCGTCTCGCCCGAGCGCCCGCGCGAACTAGCCGAGGCGCTGCGTCGACTCATCGAGCACGCCGCGCTCCGAGAAAAGCTCGGCGCCGCGCTCCGGTCGCGCGTGACCGAACGCTTCTCGCGCCAGAAGATGTCCACAGCCACGCTCGACCTGTACCGGAGAGTCGCCGAACGCTAGGTGTAAACTTGGCCAGGTGAACTCAGAAATTGTATTCGAGGGCGACGAGTTCACGCGCGGACAGATCCGCGCCGAGGAATCCGCGCTCGTAGCTAAATCATCTGTGACAGACTTTCTGCTGCGCAAGCGTATCGTGAACAGCGAGCGTCAGGCTCGCTGGGTCGCCGGATCGATCGCCGCTCTGTCTATCGCCCTAACCGCCGCCTCTGCCAACTGGGCCACCAACGCCCTCGGCGCGCCACCCGCGGGTAAACCGTTCGCCGAAATGACAGCGGCGGAGCGCGCCGCGCTGCCCGCCAAGCACCGAGCCTACCTAGAGAAGCTGAGCCGGGCGGCGGCTGAGGCAAAAGAGGCCGAGATCCGCAACCGCTTCCGAAACACCGACGAACTCGAATGACAGAGAGCGCCAAAAAGAGCCGCCGCGACAGGCCGAATTCCGGCTTCACGCTCGTCGAACTCCTGGTGGTAATCGCCATCATTGGCGTAGTCGCCTCAATCTCGATCATCGCGACGGTGACCTACCGCGAGAAGGCCCAAGCCGCGCGCGTGGCGCAAGAGGTCGCGAACTTCCAGAAGGCGGTGGCGGTGTACTACTCGGAGAACCAGAGGTACCCAGACCCAATTAACTCCAACTACGCAGAAGCCTGCTACCAGAGCGGCACGCTGGTGAACGGCACGCCGCAAAAGTGCTGCGTTAGCCAGGAGGGCTGCACTTACGCCGGTGAGGATTACGCCACGCTAGAAGGCGGAGACTTCGCCGCCGCCGCGCGCACGCCCCGGTGGCTCACGTACCTCATCGGCGAGACAGCCCACGCTATATTCGGCGGCTCCATGCCGAGCTTCCTCACCGAAGCGCCGGCCGTCGCTGGCTACAAGGGCGTCTTCTACGAGTGCGCGTCCGCGGCCTGCACGAACGCTTACGTGTACTTCTCGGTCCCCCTGACGCTCGACAGCTGCACGCGCGGCGTCGTCCACGGCGGAGGCGATTTCTTCGGCGTCTGCGCCCAGGACATCACCGGCGGCAACATTGACGGATCGTCGGGTAGCGGGGAGACGGAAAATTGCGCCAACACGATAGATGACGACGGCGACGGCGCGACGGACTGCGAGGACGCGGACTGCGACTCGCACCCCTCGTGCGCCGGCGGCGAAAACTGCTCAACCGCGGACGACGAAGACGGAGACGGCTTCGGCCAGTGCGACGATTCGAGCTGCTTCGGCAACGCCACGTACTGCGCGACCGAGACCGCGAGTGGCGGCTCGTGCTCGGACGGCAACGACAGCGACGGCGACGGCGCGACGGACTGCGAGGACGCGGACTGCGACTCGCACCCCTCGTGCGCCGGCGGCGAAAACTGCGGCAACGACGCCGACGACGACGGCGACGGCGCGACGGACTGCGAGGACGCGGACTGCGCCGAGACCGAACGCTGCGCTGGCGTCGAGGTTTCCTGCAACGATTCGTCGGACAACGACGGCGACGGCGCGACGGACTGCGAGGACGCGGACTGCGCCGGATACCCGTCCTGCGCGCCGCCAGAAGACTGCGGCAACGGCGCCGACGACGACGGCGACGGCGCGACGGACTGCGAGGACGCGGACTGCGAGAGCGCCTCTGGTTACTGCGACTGCGCGTGCGAGACGAACGAGTGCGGGCCGGGCAGCGCCCCCTGCTACCCGGGAGGCGACCCAATGAGCTGCGAAGACGGGAATTACGACGATCCCTGCTACCCGAACGGCGACCCGATGAACTGCGGCGAAGACCTCACCTCACCTTGCGAAACGAACGATTGCTACATTTACAGCAATGACCCGTGCGAGACGAACGAGTGCGGGCCGGGCAGCGCCCCCTGCTACCCGGGAGGCGACCCAATGAGCTGCAGCTGCTAGCCTGACCTAGCCGGTCAGGCCCGGAATCTCTCGCCCTTCAGCCTCCTCTCGCCGAATAGGCCTCGAGTATCCGCCCATCGACGAAACAATTCCCAGCATGCAAGCGGTGGCGAGCATCGAAGACCCGCCGTAAGACATCAGCGGCAACGGAATTCCCGTCACCGGAGCCACGCCCGTGTTCATGCCGACGTGAATAGCGCCGTGCGCCAAAAGGTACACGGCGACCCCCGACGCGAACAGCGTCTCAAAATTGGTTGCCCCGCGCCGCGCCGATAAAACCACCCGCCACACCAAGACACCGTAGAGCGAGAGCAGCGTGACCGTTCCGAAGAAACCCCACTCCTCGGCGAAGGCGGCAAAGATGAAGTCGGTGTGCCGCTCGGGCAGGTAGCGTAGGCGGGACTGAGTGCCGAAGCCGATCCCCTTCCCCCAGAGCTCTCCCGAGCCGACCGCGACGGTCGCCTGGAGCGCGTTGTAGCCGGCGCCCCGCGCATCGGCGAGCGGATCGATGAAGGTCAGAATGCGCTGCTTCTGGTAGGCGTCGAATCCGTAGAACCAGAGCAAAGTGAAGGCGGCCGCGCCCGCGACCAGAACCGCGCCCAGGTGCCGCCGTGACAGCCCCGCCACGAGCGTCATTCCGAACCAAATCGCGAAGACGATGATGGCGCCGCCGAAGTCCGGCTGCACGAGGACTAGCGCGAAAATGCCGAGGGCGTAGGCACCCGAGGCGATGATGTGGCGAAAATCCTTCACCTCCGCGTGGCGGCGCGCGAAGTATTTTGCCAGGAGGAGCATCAGCGCGAGCTTCGCGAACTCGACCGGCTGGAAACCGAACGACCCGAGCCGAAACCAGCTCTGCGCGCCCTTGGCCACGGTCCCGACAGCGAAGAGCGCCACGAGGAGCGCGCAGACGCCGCCGTAGAGCCAGAGCGCCACGCCCGAACGACGAAAGACGCGCGCATCGATGCGCGAGAGCGCCACGAACGCGGCCGCCGAGACCGCAAGCCACGTCACCTGGCGGCTCACGAGCGCGAGGTCGCCGCCGTAGGAGGCCATGGTGAGCATCCCCGCGCCGCTGACGGCCAGGGCTGCGGCGACCATCACCCAGTCGACGCGACGGCTCCCGCTACCTAACCCGAGGGGCATCGTAAATTGGAACCACCTCGAGGCTGGTGGCGACGGCGGTCCAGGGCGCAGGCCACGTGAACGTCACCTCTCGCTCCTCGCCCGCGCCGAGGCGGTCCACCCAGGTCCGAGACGCGGCGACAGCGTTCCGGTCGATACCGTACACGAGCGCCACCACGGCGACGCGGTCGATCGGCAGCACGCCGAGGTTCTGGATCGAGGCGCGGACGCGAGGTTCGGCCCCCTGAATTTCGATACGCTCATCGACAACCGCGACCGGGCGCGACTCAGGCTCCGCCTGAACCCAAACCGGGTCGGAGAGCCACTCGAAGCTGGCGCGGGACGCGGTACGCTCGCCGGTATCGAGGCCGAGCTCGACGACCGGCAGCACGGACTGCGGGTCGAGGTCGGCGACGCCTTCGCGCTCGGCCACCGTTACATCGTCCTGATCGTAGACGCGGACGCGGTAGCGAACGCCATCGGCGCGAGCGGCAGAATTGGAGTTTTCGACCAGCGCCACGACGTTGTACCGCCCCTTCGAGACCGGAAAAGCGCGCACCCACGAGAGGACCGGCGGGTTCACCTCGCGCGTGCAAACGAGGGCGCAGACGCCGCCGCAGTCGACCCCACGCTCGCCGCCGTTCTGAATCCCGTCGTCGCAGCTAGGGCGCTCCCACAGAAGGTAGGTTGCCACGGCGACGACCGGGACGATGACAATCAGCGACAGGGCCGAGAGGATTCCAAACTGGCGGCGGGAGCTCCAGGACATAATGTTGCAGCTAGCTAATCAGGCCGCTGAGGACGAGGATCCCCCAAGCGGCGAGCCCGGCCCAGACAAAGCCGCGCACCCAAGGACGACGCTCGCGAGCCAGCGCGCGCTCGGCCGCCGTGTCGGCGAGGACCCGGGAAAGCTCGACTAAAAAAATCACGAGGAGCGGCAACCCCGCCAGGAGGTAGCCGGCAACGAAGATTCCCCACGCCCACGGAGCGGCCGAGCCGTTCGGGCCGACGCTCGCGGCGACGAGGATCGCGAACGGCGCGGCGAGGGCGGCGAGGGCGGCGAAGCCCGCGGCGAGACGTGAGCCGACGATCCAGCCGCGGCCCTCCGACAGCCCGGCGCTCCGCTCGAGGCTCGCCAAACCTCGCGCGCCCCCGGACGTGGCAATCGGGAAAGCAAAGACCAGCTTCCCGAAGAGAGCGGCGCTCGCCGCGACGGCGGCAATCACGGCGACGGCGACGACCGCGAGAGCCGTCGAGACGACCGTTTCGATCGAGCGGCCAAAGACGGCCGAGGTCGCGAACGAGACAGCCGCCGTCACGTGCGGCGTCACCAGGAGCGCCGTGACCGGAACGACCGAGAGCGCCAGGGCGACGAGCGAGGCAACCCAGAGCGTCGGCCAGAACACCTTCGCGCCGGCCGCGTAGATCGAGGCCACGGACACCTTCGGCAGGTCGTCGCGGGAAGCCGCAAGGCCGCCCATAGCGAGACACTGCAAGACCAGCTCCACGACGCCGACGCCCGCGAGCGCGAGCGCCCGAGTCACGTAGCCTCCAAAGTCCGACGGGTCGCCCGCGAGCGCGAGGCCGATCTGCCCCACCGCGAAGACCGCGAAGACCGGCAAGAACGCCCGCGCCACACCCGAAAAACCGGCGCGGTAGCGGCGCACGCTCTCCGCGAGCACGCTCGTGGCCGTCGGGACGCCGCGGGATAGTTCGCTGCTCATGGTGTTCTCATCGCCGGCTAATCGACGGCAATTCTAGCAAGGAAAAACACCCGCCGGGCGTCGCTCTTTCAGGCGGCAACCGCGCGGCAGCGGTCGGGGACGACAGTCTCGGGCGAGACGAAACGAAAAAGCCCCGACGGTGTACGCGTGTACTCCGAGGGGCTTTTTCGTTTGTCGCAGCCGAGAATGGAGTTCCCGACCTCGAATGTTCTGTACTGGCGGCTAGCTACTCTCCCGAGCAAAGCTCAGTACCATCGCCGCTACGGTGCTTAACTGCCGTGTTCGGAATGGGAACGGGTGTTTCCACCGCGCCGAGCCACCAGAACGCAACATTCGATATTTTTGAAAAGTTTTTGGCGCGTGCCCTGGGCACGACCAACACTTATTCCGACGCGCGCCGTCAGATTTTTTCTGACGGAGCGATACCCATAAACGCAATTGTGATTTCCAACTTCCTAACGAGAATGGAACTATTAGTACACCTCGGCTCACGCGTTACCGCGTTTACACCTGGTGCCTATCAACCTGGTCATCTCCCAGGGTTCTCGTAACGATTATTCATCTTAGGGCCGGCTTCCCGCTTAGATGCTTTCAGCGGTTATCCGTTCCCGACATAGCTACCCAGCGGTGCCACTGGCGTGACAGCTGGTAGACCAGAGGTCAGTCCACTTCGGTCCTCTCGTACTAGAAGCAGCTCCCTTCAATAATCAACGCCTGCAGTAGATAGGAGACCAACCTGTCTCACGCATGTTTTCCACGCATTGCTGCGCGCATTGGACTGTATCTTCACCCCCGTATCGTGAGGGTGGCTGGCTTGCAGTCTCTACGGGCGCGTCGTTTTTAGTGACGCTTCCCTCGGTGTTGCCCACGACCTCTATCTACTGAGCCGTGGGTTTCCCCGAAATTAGCCAGCTGGTCGTAACGTGTTGCCATGCTACGCCGCCGTGTTTGGTTGATCTCTACATGGAACCATTGGACTCTCGTCCGGTTCCCCAACTCTTCTCTCTGTCCTAGGGGTTCAGACTGTGGAACTCCCGATTCCTCCGAATCGGACCCTCCACGGTCTGAACCCAGCTCACGTAACTTTTTAATTGGCGAACAGCCAAACCCTTGGGACCTTCTCCAGCCCCAGGATAAGTTGAGCCGACATCGAGGTGCCGAACACTGCCGTCGCTATGGACGCTTAGGCAGTACCAGCCTGTTATCCCCAGAGTAACTTTTATCCGTTGAGCTCCCCCCGCGTCTAACACGTAGGGTCGGATCACTATGCTCCGCTTTCGCGTCTGTTCGGCATGTACGCCTCACAGTCAAGCTCTCTTATGCCATTGCACTATCGGCACGGTTTCCATTCGCGCCTAGAGAACCTTGGTAGGCTCCTCCGTTACTTTTTAGGAGGATAGCGCCCCACCAAAACTGCCCATCAGACACTGTCTCCCACGGGTTTTGTCCCGCGGGGTTAGATCGTACGCGCTTGGAGGATGGTGTTTCATTGACGAGTCCACGTCCCCCGGAAGGGACGCTTCAACCTCTACCACCTACGCTGCGCACCAAGATCGTACGGCCAATGCCAAACTGCAGTAAAGCTTCTGGGGTCTTTTCGTCTAGCTGCAGGTAAGCGGCATCTTCACCGCTACTGTATTTTCACCGGGCGAGTCCTCGAGACAGTTCCCCATTCGTTACACCATTCGTGCGCGTCTGAACTTACCAGACAAGGAATTTCGCTACCTTAGGATCGTTATAGTTACGACCGACATTCACCAGGGCTTACGCCGGTCACCCTAAACCTTGCGGCTTAGGACGCCAACGTTTGACCTTCTGGCATTGGTCAGGTGTCACCCCCTATACTTCCTCTTTCGAGTTCGCAGGGAGCTGTGTTTTTGGTAAACAGTCGATAGGGAATCTTTAGCTGCGGCCCCCTTGCGGGGGCAGGCCTTATCGCTAACTTACGGCCGCTTTTTTGCCGAGTTCCTTGAGGACATCTCACCCGTTCGTCTTAGTCTTCTCGACCTAGCCACCTGTGGCGGTTTGCGGTACGGATTCTGCGCGTTAGAGCTTAGGAGCTTTTCTTGAAGGCGCGTTCCGTGGAATCTCCCAGGTTTCCCTAGAATTTCCGCACCGGCTTGATTCGCCATTAAAGGCAGCTGCCCGGATTTACCTAAGCAGCATCTTACCGAAACGGACCCAAATCCAATAATGGGCTCCACGTAATACACCCCGTCACTCCATCGCACGCGCAGATAGTCACGGAATATTAACCGTGTATCCATCGGGTTCGGCTTTCGCCATCCCCTTAGGGCCGACTAACCCTTCGCCGATCACCGTTGCGAAGGAACCCTTGGCTTTTCGACGTTTCCGGCTCTCACGGAAATTGTGGTTACTTGTGCCAACATTCTCACTTCGCGACGCTCCACCAGGGGTCACCCCTCCGGCTTCAGCGCGACGCGAACGCTCTCCTACCGCTCGTACTTTCCGAGGAAAATACGAGCCCCCGACTTCGGTACGACGCTTTAGCCCCGATCATTTGCGGCGCAGAATCTCTGAGCGAGTGAGCTGTTACGCTTTCTTTGAATGGTGGCTGCTTCTAAGCCAACATCCTCGCTGTCAATGAAATTCCACCACCTTAGCTTGCACTTAGCGTCGATTTAGGGACCTTAATCTGAGATCTGGACTGTTTTCCTTTTGACCAGTGGAGCTTAGCCCCCACGGTCTAACTGCCGGGTAATAAGGTGCGGTATTCGGAGTTTGATAGGTCTCGTGAGTTTTCACCCTGTCGAGACCTTCCAGTGCTCTACCCCCACACCGTCCGCCCGACGCCAGCCCAAAAGCTGTTTCGGAGAGAACCAGCTATTACTAGGTTCGATTAGCTTTTCACTCCTTGCCACAGGTCATCCGAAGGAGTCGCACGACCAACCGGTTCGGGCCTCCCTCTGCCTTTCGGCAGAGTTCACCCTGCCCATGGCAAGCTCACCTAGCTTCGGGTCTAATTCCAACGACGAGCGCGCTGTTCACACTCGGTTTCCCTCTGGCTCCGCGCTCGCGCGCTTAGCCTGCCGTTGGAATTAACTCGTTGGCTCATTCTTCAATAGGCACGCCATCGTCCACCTCCCGCCTTGCGGCGGGCGACTCTGACTCCTTGTAAACGCACGGTTTCAGACTATTTCATTGTCCTCTCGGACTGCTTTTCACCGTTCCCTCACGGTACTTGTTCACTATCGATCTTGGAGGATATTTAGCCTTAGCGGTTAGTACCGCTGGATTCGCTCGGGCTAATCGTGTCCCGAGCTACTCAAGAACCACAGCCAGAAAGTTGCGTCGATTTCGCCCACCGGGCTTTCACCGTCTGGGGCGCGCCGTTCCAGGCGCTTAGGCTATCGAAGCAATTTTTGACTCTCCCAGCTTATTAAGCTGCGCTGTGGCCTTACAACCCCGCCGGGCCCAACGCTACGCGCGTGCCGCGGCCGTCGGTCCGCTCCTCCCAGGTTTTATCCCAGGCGGGGGTCGACGGGCGCGCGTGTTCAGCACGCGTAACGTTGGGCCAAGCGGTTTGGGCTTCTTCCGTTTCGCTCGCCGCTACTAAGGAAATGTCTCTCGCCTTGCGGCGAGAATTTTCTTCTGTTCCTCTGGGTACTGAGATGTTTCACTTCCCCAGGTTTGCGTGCCGTAGACGTTACTCTACGGACGACTGCCAATGGCAGCCAAGTTTCCTCATTCGGAGATCTCCGGATCAAAGGTTGCTATGCACCTCCCCGAAGCTTATCGCAGCTATGCCACGTCCTTCATCGCTCCATCCAAGTCAAGGCATCCACCGTGCGCTCTTAGCTTCCCGTTAGGAAAGCTGAAAACCACAATTGCGTTTACGGGTATCCCCCTCGCCCGCGAAAAGACCCAAAACGGGTATTCGGGCGGAGGGCATCGGTTTTTCAAGAAAGCAATCCTGGCAACCGTGTTCTCGTCCGGGACCGAGGAGAAAGCCCGAGCGGGCGCTCTCCTCGGTCCCTAACGTCGCTGCCGCCCTTTCGGGCGGCGAGACGAGCTAAAAATAGCCCACCAAGACCTCCCTAAGGAATGCTGCGAATCTTTAACATCCGTATAGAACGCGCGGAATTATACGCACGGATAGGACGGTGTCAAACGCTTTATTCGTAAGGGTTTATTATGGTTTAAGCTGATTTTTGGGGACAAAAGAAGAGCCGCTCCCTGCGGGGGCGGCTCTTCCCGGAGAAAACTGAGCCGACTAGCGCTCGGAAACCTCGCTGCGGACCTTCTCGATCAGGCGAGCCGCAGCATCCTTGCCGCCAAGGCCGAAGGCGAGGCCCACGGCGAGCGAAAAGGCGACCACGATGCCGGTCACGACGGTCTGGATCAAGATGGCACCGACCCCGAGTTCGACCAGGGCGATCGAAGCACCGAAGATCCAGATAGCCCACTTGGCGATCGCGCCGGTCGCGTTCGCGGCCGAGACGCTCGTGGCCTTCGCCGAGGCGACGACCAGCTTGCGGACGGCGTCCGCGATGATAACCGTGGCGACGAGGACCAGCGCCGCGGTGATCACGTTGACGACGAAGGCGAGCACGCCGTCCTTGAGGAAGGCGTTAACCTCGTCGAGACCCAGGATGTCCAAGGTCGCGATGAGGAAGGCGACGATGACGAACCAGCGAACGAGCTCGCCGACGAACTTGCCGGCGTTCAGGTTGTAGCCGGCGCGGGAGACGACGCGGTCGAGGCCGATGGCCGCGAGCGCGGAGTCAATCTTAGCGGCCTTGAAGATCTGCTCGATAGCCTTCGCGAGGATCGACGCGACGAGCGCGCCGACGGCGAACACAATAACGGCGATTACGATCTGCGGGCCAACGGTCGCGACGCCTGCCCCGAGCTGGGAGAGGGCCGACTGTACCGGAGAGAGGTACGGATTCATAGCGCTTATTTAAATCGTGACGGTTAACCGGTTCTTAAACTTAGCTTCGGAGCCGAACGTACTTTGGCTTGACGCCAGAGCCCGGGTAGCCCCGATGCTCCCGTCTATTCTACACCCGGGAGAGGGGTAACAAGGGTCAAGGATAAAGAACGGGAACGAGGGCAGAAGGCGTAGGGCGGAAGGGTGGTCGGGCCTGCGGCCTGTCTCTTTTTTTCAGCCCCCACTTCTGCCCTCCGCCTTACGCCTTCTGCCGTCGCCTTACTGGGCCAGCCCCTGCTTGTCGATCAAAACCTCGTGCGGGTACTCAAAGATATCGCGGACGAGCCGGTCGCACATGCCGAGGCGGTAGCGGAAGTCGGCCGTCGGGAAAATAGCGTAGCGGAGCTGTCGCCCAATCTCGGCTTCGAGATCAGCGATGGCCGTCTTGAGGCCGCGGTCCTTGAGATCATCGCCCACGACGAGGAGGTCGAGCCGTCCGTCCTGGTCGTTCTGGAAGAGCCCCGCCGCCACGATGAGCTGAATCTTCCCGTGTCGCGCGATGCGCTTAGCGACGGCGCGACGATCGACGGAGACCGAGAGGAACAGGTCGCGGAAAGCCGCCGCGTGCGGAAAATCTGGGTGGAGGCCGTAGCCCGAGGAGCGGCGCCTGCGGCCGTCGTTCTCACGGGTGACGACGCGTTCCTTGATGACGCCGACGGCGCGCAGAAGCCGGAGCTCTTTCTGCGCTTCGCGTTGGGAAACCCGGGCGCGCGAGGCGACCTCGCCTCGGGTGAGCACATCCACGGGACTGAACAGGAACAGCTTCATGAGCTTCACCCGCGCCGCGCTGCCGAAGAGTTTCTCGAATGCTTCCATGGTGTTGGTGGAGTTTCAGCTGCCGACGAACTTCGCAGCCACGACAGCCAGCGCGACCCCGGCGGCTACAATCGCCGCGAAGCCGAGCACGAATGGCATAGCCCGCTCAATCGCCCGCATCCGCCGAATTGTACCAGAGCCGAGTGCCCGAGCAGGCACGGGAGACTTACCGTCGGCAAATCAAGCGCCAGCGCGAACTGGTTTGCCGTCTGGGCGGCGGAGCGTGACAAAGTGGGTAGGTATTGCGAAAGAGGCCGACGTGGCAATAGATGCAGGAGCGGTAGTGGCGGAAGAGGGCGATGCTAAGAGCAGGTCGGAGAGGGCGTTCGGGACATCGATGCGGCCGCCAGGAAAAAGGATGGTGTCAGGCGGAATCTCGAAGGAGTCACCGGCGGCTTCGAGGCGGAAGCCGCCGAGGTTCAGCTCGTGCGGTGAGCGGCTGAGAATGGCCACCGAGCCGTCTTCGCCCTCGGTGGCGGCGAGGCTCACCTGGGCTTCCACGACGACCACGGTGGCGCGGGAGGTCGCCGCGGCGCCTCCGGCCCCCTTCGCGTTGAGGACCACCGCGTAGGTGCCCGGGAAACGGTACGAGTGGCGGCCGTGGCGGCCTCGGGAAGCGGCGCCATCACCCCAGGACCACGAGTAGCTAGCCCGGGCGGCCCCTTCCGTCTCTGGCTCAATCGCCAGCTCTGCCCCGACGGGCACGACGCGATCGCGGCCGGCGTCGACCTCGAGCGGTACCTTGCGCCGCACGGTCGTGAGGCCACCCGTGCCGCTGTGGGCCGAGATAGCCGTGACGGTCGGCGAGGAGGACGAGGCGACCGCCGGCGGGTCTTCCCTGTCGGCGTTACGGGCGCCCGGTGTAGCCGACGCGGCGACCCACGAAACGCCCGAGCGCTGCCAAGACTTTCCGTCCGAAGCGCCAGCCGACGAGGCCCACTCCGCCGAGGAAAACTCATCGCCATCGGAATCGACGAGCGCGATCCGCTCGCCCGAGTTCGAGAGCGAGAACGCCGAATCGAACACCGGGGCGACGTTCGGGTAATCTGCCGAGAAGCTCTCGGGCTTATCGGCCACAATCGCGTAGCCGCCAGCTGGGACAACCGCGGGAGCACCGCCGAACGGCGTAATTTTGTGGTTCGTTCCGCCCTCGAGCAGGAACGCCGCGCCCAGATCGAAATCCGAAGCTGTATCGTTCCATATTTCGACCCACTCCCGACCGGTATCGGTGCCGGCGGGGTCGTACATGATTTCCGAGACGACCACGGCCGCGAGAGTAGGCACGGGAACGAGTGCCTGAATAAGCAAGGAAACGGCCGTTCGGGCAAAAAGTTTTTTACGCATGGCGCGCAGGGTAACTCTCGAGACCTCATCCGACGGTTAGGTGGAAGTAACCTCCCGCTAACCTTACCCCGCGAAACGGCAAATCGTGGATTGCGTCTGCGTTTTAACTAAAAAGCGAAAAGCACCCTTTCGGGTGCTTTTCGCTTAACTACACTTCGGTCTCTAGGTCAGAGCCAGAAGCTTCATTCGAGGTTCTCTTAGAGAGCCTGGAGGAGGAGCTTCGGAGTCTTGAACTCGGAGAGATCGATCGTGTAGAAGTTGTCAGCCGCGGCGTCGTTAGACTCATCGTCCCAGTTGAAGCCAGTGAGCTGAATCTGCTGGAAGCCATCGCCCGCCGTACCGCCAGTCTCGAGAACGACCTGCAGAGTGAACGTGCGGGTGTTGCCCTCGGAGATCTTGTAGTACGTCGAGTTGTCGCCGGTGGTCGAGCCAGAAGCCTCGACAGTGGCACCGATGATGGTCGAGGTGCCGGTCACCTCAGACGTGGTGGCCCAGAAGAAGCCTTCGCCGAGCGTACCCGGAGTCGAGCTCGAGGTCTGCTGGACGGTCTTATCGATGTACATGTCCTCGCCGCTGGCGGTGACATCGAACACGATGGTGAAGGTACCCTGGTCCTCCTCGCCCGAAGCGTCAGCGATGAAGCTCTTCGTCGCGGTCGGGTTGCCGTTGAGCTCAACCTGGACGCCGTCGACGCGAACCTCAATCTCGCCACCGTACAGGTTGTCGGAGACGGTCACGCTGTCGCCCTCGGAGTCCTCGGCATCAATGCCGGAGCCCGGAACGTAAGCGTAGAACTCGAAGCCGTTGGTGAAGTTGTCCTCCTGGGACTCGATGTCCGCGTAGACAACAACCTCAACCTCCTCGTCCTCCTCGATCGCGAAGTCGTCCTCGAGGTCCTCGAAGGAGACGGTCACGGTCGCGTAGCCAGACGGGACAGACTCGGACGAGATCTCGTCGCCGTCAACCTCGAGGCGGAGAGTCTTGATGACATCCGCGAGAGTGTTGGTGGCAGACATGGTCGTCGAAGCGAGCTTGACGTCGAGCTCGTCGATCGTGTTGTCAGACGAGTTCGCCTCAATGGTGAAGCGCATGATCTCGACACCCTCGGTCTCGGACTCCTCGTCAGCGAAGACCGTGCGGTCCTCGTTGTCGTCGTTGTCGAGCGAGAGGTCAAGGTCACCAGCGTCCGGACCCTGGAAGGTCACGGTGCGCTCGTCGGCAGCAGCGTCCACGTCCGTGTTGTCCTCACCCTCGTAGATGTCGATGCCCTCGGCGTCAACAACGCGGAGGCCGTCGTTCGGGATCATGACGTCGAACGTCGCGCCCTCATCCTCGGTGTCGAGGCTGTTGACCGCGGTGAGCTCAACGTAGAACTTGGCGGTGTCGTCCTCATCCACAACCGCGTCGATGTTCTCGAAGCGGAAGGAGTAAAGATCGTCAGCCTCTTCGTTCCACTCGTCCTCGTCGTCGAGGCCCTCAACAGAAGCGACCTCGTCGTCCCCCATGTAGAGGACAGCGGACTCGATGTAGTCCCACGGGTCGTTAGAGTCGTTGGCATCGCCGATGGTCGCGGTCGTCGCCGAAGCGAAGACCTCGAGGCGCTCAACGCGGAGGTCGGAGCCGTCAGCCTCGAATTCGAAGCCGATGACGTTCTTCGACTCACCCTCGTCGAGGTCCTCGTCGCCAGGGTTACCGAGGACGTCGTAGTCCTTGATATCACCCTCGCCGCCGGAGAGCTCGTCGTCGCCGTTGTCGTCACCGTTGTCGTCGTCGCCGTTGTCGTCAGACATGGCGTTGAAGTGAGCGCGGGTGATCGGACCGAAGTAACCGACCGCCGGCGCGATGCCGTTGGCAGCCTGGTACTTGGCGAGCGCGGACTTGGTAAGAGCACCGAAGTAACCCTTCGCAACGCCGGCCGGGATGACGAGAGCACCCTTGGCCTCGAGCGTGGTCTGAAGGCTGGAGACATCAGCACCCGTGGACCCGATGGTCAGGTCGCGGGTGTAGGTCGCCGCGGAGGCGACGGTCGCCGAGAAGGCAACCGCGACGCCGACCGCAACTGCAATAAGCTTTTTCATTGACTGGTGATAATCGTCTCTCTGCGCCCCGAGTTGCTTGTAAGGGGTGGGGGCAGAGCGAGCGAGTTTGGTAAATGGCGTTTCTAAGTCTTGGGGGACTTACGCGCGCCGCCTCGGCCCCGTGAGGGGCTCCGCGACGCGCCGCCCGGTTTCTCTCGCGCCGGAAACGCGACGGGCATTTCGTACTTCCGTAAAACCGGAACTGCGGGAACGCCCCACCGCTTTCCGGGGTGGAGCGGGCACCGCCCTAGAGGCGACACCTTCGATCGTGAGACCAGACGCCGCGTCGACCGCGATGAAGCGGTTCGACCGGCGCGGCGAAAGGTTGAGCTGCTGAAGCATCCAACACAGCTCGCAAAGAGCCGCGGCGGAGATGCCGGCAGGTTCCAATCTGAGGACGATTGAGACCTAAACTTTCTATTCGGTTCTCAACGTTCGGACGTGCAACCGTGTCTGCCGTACCTGCCGTGCTGCCCATTATAGCGTCTAGGCCGAAACCCGCGCGCCACAAGGGCTATGTGGATAACCTCCGGGGACTTCCCCGCAGACGCTACCCAACTTCGCAGACTACCAGAAAAGCGTTCTCTGGTAAAGACTTCGCCTCAGACATCCCTACCGGTAAGTAGACGCGGCCAGAGAGTCCAACTTACGGTTTACGGGGAGATTGGCTAGACGGCGAGGGTCGCCTGCGCGAGCGCGTACCGGCTCCAGCGGCGCTCTCCCTCCTTCTTTAGGACGCCCCTGGTTACAAGGGAGACGAGGGCCCTCTGGATCGTCTTCTCGCCGACGCCGGGCATAGCGTCCGATATGTCCTTAATGGAGACCTTGTACTTATTCTTAACAATATCGATTATCTTAGACTCCCTATCTTCAATAGAGTCGCTCAGAGATGCGACGAAGTCTTTAGCGGACCCCTTAAAGGACATTACAGGTTTTACTGGCGCGAGAGTGTCTTTTTGGTGTCCTTTATAAGACACGTTCGGGTCCTTGTGGGAGCGCGACGTCTCCCGGCGAAAAGGCGGGGCGGCCACGAGTTCCGGCTCGCGGAGGCCGGAATCAAAGATTCGGCGATCGAGCGCGTCCGAGGCGCCAGAGGCGGTCTCGGCGAATGCCTCGGCTAGGCGAAGGCACTCCTGGCGAAGCAGGGCGTAGTTCGATTCCGTTATCTCGCCGACGCGGCAGGCGAGCTCGAGGATCGACACGAGCGAGGCCGCGCTGAGGGCGAACAGGTTCGCGTCGGACGGCGCGACCGAGCCGCGTCGGCCGATCGCGTCCCGAACGCCAGAGAACAGGCCGAGCGCCTCGGCGCGGACCCGCTCACGCAGAGTGTCCGATACAACTCCGTCTGATACGACGAAGATTGCGGCGCAGATTCTCTCGGTCTTTTTGTATAAGACAAGATTGTCTGTCTTTTTGAAGAAACTAATTCGTTCAAGCGTTTTGATTGGCACAGAGGCGAGTTGGTCGTGCCTCGCCGAGTGACCGATATTGCCGCCTTCGGGTCGTGTCAGAGACATACGTGCGGCCACTATACGCCTAACGGACACCGCCGCAACAGGCGCGCGGCGCGGGCGATTAATTCCCCGTCGGCCCTTGGAAAATATGCGTGCTACTATTTTTGTCACTACCGTTATGGCGCGACGCAAACGAGACGATAAAGAGAATGGCGACAAAAGCGACGAAAAGCGCGGACCTTTCGGCGATTTCAAGCGCGAGGTTTCGGAGGCAATTCTCGCGGTCGTTTTCTTTCTAGCGGCGGCGTTCCTCTTCTTCGCCCCGTTCGGGAAGGCAGGGGTCACGGGCGACACCAGCTACCGAATCCTAGGGTCGCTCTTCGGCATTGGGTACTACCTGGCCCCGCTCATCCTGATTGCGCTGGGCGTCTCCTACCTGAAGTCGCTCGCCAGGAACCTCGCGGTGCCTAAGATGATCGGCAGCCTCCTCTCTTTCCTGGCAGGCCTCGTCCTCATCGAGATGCTGTTCTCCGGCCGCGGCGGGGCGGTCGGCGGCGTTCTCGAGGGCGCGGCGACCGCCGCCTTCGGCGTCGAGTTCGGCGCGGTCGCGATGGTCGGCGTTCTGGTGGTCGGCCTGATCCTCGTCTTCGACGCGCCAATCTCGCTGCCGAGCCTCTCCTTCCTCAAGCGGCGCGAAGAGGAGGTCGCCGACGCAGCCGACCTCAAGATCACTTCGGGTGGCTCGACCGTCTCCGAGGATGCAGCCAGGAAGCCGGCCGAAGATCCGGCGCCCGCCGAAACCTCTAAAGAAGACGAGCTGCCGCCCGCGAGCACCAACAAGAAGGGGACCGGCCTCATTTTCTTCTCCCCCAAGAAAGTGGCGGGCGCCTACCAGGCTCCCCCGCTCTCGCTCCTCGAGGAGGACTCCGGCAAGCCCGGCGTCGGCGACATCAAGGCGAACGCGAACATCATCCGCCGCACGCTCGGCGACTTCGGCATTCAGGTGGAGATGGACGAGGTTTCGATTGGTCCGTCGGTCACCCGCTTCGCGCTGAAGCCCGCGCAGGGCGTGAAGCTCTCCAAGATCGAGGGTCTGCACAAGGACCTCGCCCTCGCGCTCGCCGCCCACCCGATCCGCATTGAGGCGCCGATTCCGGGCAAGTCGCTCGTCGGCATCGAAATCCCGAACGTGTCGAAGACGATGGTCGGTCTGGGGTCGCTCCTCAAGCACCCCGAGTTCCAGAGCTCCGACAAGCCGCTCCTCATGGCGCTCGGCAAGGACGTGACCGGCAACCCGATCTTCGGCGACCTAGCGAAGGCGCCGCACATGCTCGTCGCCGGTAC
The DNA here is from genome assembly GCA_964574865.1 of uncultured Candidatus Saccharibacteria bacterium. Lineage (GTDB taxonomy): Bacteria > Patescibacteriota > Minisyncoccia > Phycocordibacterales > JAACPR01 > DATDYW01. The sequence goes on from CAZNOT010000001.1 coordinate 22,490, forward strand.
CACCGGGTCCGGCAAATCGGTGACCATCCACGCGCTCATCACGAGCCTCCTCTACCGCAACGGCCCGGACGACCTCAAGTTCATTATGGTCGACCCGAAGCGCGTAGAGCTCACCCTCTACAACGGCATCCCGCACCTGCTCTCGCCCGTCATCACCGACGCTAAGAAGGCGATCCTGGCGCTGCGCTGGGCCGCGAAAGAGATGGCCGACCGCTACGACACCCTCGAGAAGCACCGCGTGCGCGACATCGCAACCTACCGCAAAGAGATCTGGGCCCCGTTCGCAGCCAAGCGCGCGAAGACTCCCGACGAGGAGCCGGGGCCAAAGGACCCGACCCCGATGCCGTACATCGCCATCTTCATCGACGAGCTGGCCGACATCATGCAGGCCTACCCGCGCGAGCTCGAGGCTGGCATCGTGCGCCTGGCCCAGATGAGCCGCGCGGTCGGCATCCACCTCGTGCTCTCGACGCAGCGCCCGTCGGTCAACGTCATCACCGGCCTCATCAAGGCGAACATCCCGACGCGCGTGGCGCTACAGGTAGCCTCGCAGATCGACTCGCGCACCATCATCGACATGCCGGGCGCCGAAAAGCTCCTCGGCCGCGGCGATATGCTCTACCTCCCCGCCGATCTTCCCCAGCCGAAGCGCCTCCAGTCGGCGTTCGTGACCGAGGGTGAGCTCAAGAAGGTCGTGGACTACCTCGCGAACGCGTTCGAGACAGACGGCGCGCTCCCCACGATTGACCTGGACGGCAAGGTGGCCGGCGACCTAGGTGGTGGCTCGCTCGGCGGCGGCAACAGCGGCTTCGGAGACGACGAGGACGGCGGCGACGACGACACCATGTACGAGGAGGCCCGCGAGGTCGTCGTGAAGGCCGGCCGCGCTTCGACCTCGTTCCTGCAGCGGCGCCTGCGGGTCGGCTACTCGCGCGCGGCGCGCCTCATGGACCTCCTCGAGGAGCGCGGCATCATCGGGCCGGGCGACGGCGCCAAACCACGCGAGATTCTGGTGCGGCCAGAGTCCTTGAACACCCCCGCCAACGCCATCGGTAACGGCGCGGTCGACTACGACGAGGACGAGGGTGAGCCGAGCCGAGGCGGCCTCATCTAGCTATGGGTGTCAGCCGCCGATTCACCTGGAACTTTCTGGCCGGAGCGGCGATTCTGGGTTTCTTCGGCGCGTACGCCCTCTGGAACGCCCGAGACCTCCTGGGAGGCTCAGCGCTCGCCGTGTCGGGGCCGGAGGTGATCCAGGGCGGCGAGCCGGTGGCGGCCCTCTCGGGGTCGGTCAGCCGCGCCACCACGCACCTCACGGTCAACGGCTTCCCCACCTTCACGGACGAGGCTGGCGCCTGGGCCGACTCCTACCTCCTGCGCCCGGGGCGGAACGTGTTCGTGGCCGAAGCTAAGGACCGCTTCGGCGAGACGGAGAAAGTCGAACGGGTGGTCTGGTACCTGCCCGAGCAGGGCTAGCCCCCGCCCCACCCGAACGGGACGCCGTCCCGCTCTTTCACGTTACCGCGACCTGATCTCGGGGTGACGGGCACGCGAGGGAGCGGCGAGGTACAATGCCACCCTATGGCTAAAAAGAATCAGAAGGAGGCGAAGGCGACCAGCTACGGCGAGGGCGGCGCGGAGCGGAAGTCGGTGGCGGCGACGCTCGCGGAAATTAGGACGAAGTTCGGCGAGGAATCCATCATGACGCTCGGCGAGACGCCGCGCGTCGACATCGACGTGACCCCGACAGGCTCGATTGGGCTCGATGCGGCGCTGGGCGTCGGCGGTATCCCCCGCGGCCGCATTGTCGAAATCTTCGGGCCGGAGTCCTCGGGCAAGACCACCCTCACCCTCCACATCATCGCGGAGGCGCAGAAGAAGGGCGGCATCTGCGCGTTCATCGACGCGGAGCACGCGCTCGACCCGCAGTACGCGGCGCGCATCGGCGTGAAGATCGACGAGCTGCTCGTCTCGCAGCCGGACACCGGCGAACAGGCGCTCGAGATTGTCGAATCCTTGGTGCGCTCGGGCAAGCTCGACGTCGTGGTCGTCGACTCCGTCGCGGCGCTGACCCCGCGCGACGAGATCGAGGGCGACATGGGCCAGAGCCACGTCGGCAAACAGGCGCGACTGATGAGCCAGGCCCTGCGCAAGCTGACCGCCATTACCGCGAAGTCCAAGACCACCGTCATCTTCATCAACCAGATCCGCATGCAGATCGGCGTGATGTTCGGTAACCCCGAGACCACCCCGGGCGGCAAGGCGCTCAAGTTCTACACGTCGGTTCGCCTGGATATTCGCCGCATCGCCCAGATCAAGAAGGGCGACGAGGTTATGGGCGGCCGCACCCGCGTGAAGGTCGTGAAGAACAAGGTTGCGGCGCCGTTCCGCCAGACCGAGTTCGATCTCATGTACAACGAGGGTATCTCCCGCGAGGGCGAAATGCTCGCGCTCGGCGAGAAGTTCGGCCTGGTGCAGAAGTCCGGCGCGGCGTACTCGTACGGCAAGGAGAAGCTGGGTCGCGGCTACGACGCGGCGCGCACCTTCCTGCGCGAGAACGCGGACGTCTCCGAGAAGCTCCTCGCCCAGATCCGCGAGAAGCTCGCGAGCGACGCGGCCATCTCGTTCCAGCCGTCGCCGGTCGAGGCGGACGAGGGTAGCCCGGAGGAGTAGCTCGACCGACGAGAGGCCCGGCTCCTTCCGGAGCCGGGCCTCTCTCTGTTTCGGGAGCGCTAAATATCAGACGTTGACTGCCCCACCCCGCATAGGACAGAATCGCCCGCGTCTATTATTTTTGGCCTCTTTGGCCCATTAAACCGACCCGACCCCATGGCCAACACCCTCGACTACAACGAAATCAAGGAGCGACGCATCATCGTCCTCTACGGCGAGCCGCACGAGGTGCTCTCGTCGCACATCGCCCGCAAGCAGCAGGGCAAGCCGACCAACCAGGTTAAGCTCCGCAACCTGACCACCGGCGTGACCCGTCAGGAGGTCTTCCGCATGACCGACACCGCCGAGGAGGCCGACGTCACCAAGCGCAAGTCCGTCTTCATGTTCAAGAAAGACAACCGCCAGACCAACACCACCGAGTACTGGTTCCACGACGAGAAGGACCGCTCGAACCGCTTCATGATCTCGGGCGCTGTCATCGAGGAGAAGGCGAAGTTCCTCAAGGAGGGCACGCTCGTCGACGCCGTCTTCTTCAACGAGGACCGCGTCATCAGCGTGAACCTGCCGGTGAAGATGGACCTCAAGGTCGTCGACGCCCCCGCGGCCGTGAAGGGCGACACCGCCCGCGGCGGCGGCACCAAGGCCGCGATCCTCGAGACCGGCGCGAGCATCCAGGTTCCCCTCTTCATCGCCGAGGGCGACGTGATTCGGGTGAACACCGAGACCGAGGAGTACGTAGAAAGGGCTTAGCCTTCGTCCGCGGGAAACTCCATTCGCCGTTAAAAACCGCCTCCTACGCCTCGGAGTACATGCGTACACCGTCCGGCTAGGGAGAGCGGTTTTTTCCTGGCGACTGTCGCCTCCGTGCCAGCTTTAGCTAAATACAGGCGGAACGAGCCGCAAGCTCGGCCAGGCTGCAAAGGCGACAGTCGGAGGCGAGACGGAACGAAAAAAGCCCGACCGCGTACGCATGTACGCCGAGGGCTTTTTCGTTCGTCGCAGCCCCGAATGGAGTCTGGAACTACCGCGCCACGAAGGGCAAAAGACCCATGAAGCGAGCGCGCTTGATCGCGTCCGAGAGCTGGCGCTGCATCTTGGAGGACACGCCCGTGCGGGTGCCCGAGAGAATGCGGCCGTGCGGGTTAATAAACTTGCGGAGCACCTCGACGTCCTTGTAGTCGATGAAGGTGATCCCGTGCTGCTTGAAGAAGCAATCGTTGCGGTTCATCTTGGGTTTCTTAGAGTCTTAAAGTTAGAACGGGATGTCCTCGGGGTTGATGTCCTCCGTCGGGTAGTTGATAGCGGGCTCGGGGGCCGAGGCGGGAGCGGCGTGCGCGCCGCCGGTCGAAGCGCCGCCCTCGCTCGCGAACGAGCTCGAGCCGGCGCCGCCTGCCTTGGGTCCGAACTGGACGGTGTCGGCCACAATCTCGGTGCGGTAGTTCTTCTTGCCGTCCGGTCCGTCCCAGGAGCGGGTCTGGATGCGGCCCTCGACGAGCACGCTCTGGCCCTTCTTGAGGTAGGTCGCGGAGGTTTCCGCGACGCGGCCGAAGACGACGATGTTGTGGAAGTCGGTCGCCTCTTTCTTGGCGCCAGACGCATCTTTCCAAACGCGGTTGGTGGCGACGCCGAACTCGCAGGCTTTCTGGCCGGAGGGCAGGGCTTTGAGAACCGGGTCGCGGGTAAGGTTGCCGATCAGGATTGCGCGGTTGAGGTACATGCGCCTAGTTTACCAGCGCTACGCCTCGGCGCGGCCGGCCTTGTTCTCCTCTTTCTGGGCCTCGACGACGGCCTCCGGGACCGCCTCGGCGGCAGCCTCGGCCGGAGCCGCGGCCTCGTCGGACTCCTCGCGGGAGGACTCGCGGCGCTTCTTCTCGGCCTCGCGGAGCTCGGCGGCGAGCGCGGCGGTGGTCTTCTCGGAATCCGGCACCGTCAGGACGACGATGTGGCGGATCACGGCGACGTCGCGCGCGAGTTCCTCGTTGATGAGGGTGAGCGCCTCCGGCTCGGCCTCGAACTTGAAGTGGCCGAAGAAGGCCGTGTCGTACTTCTGGTACTTGCCCTCGACCTCCTTGCGGATGGTGTAGGCCAGACGTACCTGGTGCGGCTCGCCGTGAGACACGACTTCCCCGCCCGCTTTCTGGATAAGGCTTTTAATCTTTTCCGCTGCCCCGCGGATACCGTCTTCGCCGAGCGTCGGGGCGATCTGGAAGCCAACCTCGTAGAGGCGGACTCGCTCGGACTTTTCGTTGTTTGTCATACGGGCGGGAAACTACCACGCGAACGGTGAAGCCGCAATAAGGCCCTTATGGGTCCGCGCTAGAAGCTAAAAACGCGGCGAGCGTTCCGGAGGAGAGTTTCGGCCGCTTCGGCCTCCCCCGCCCCCTTGAGGGCCGCCAGGGCGCGGACAACCTCCCAGACGAAGGCGGGCTCGTTGCGCTTACCGCGGTGCGGGACGGGGGCGACATACGGGCAGTCGGTCTCGGAGAGGATGCGGTCCCAGGGCGCGAAGCGGACCAGCAGGGCGTAGCTCTCGGCGAAGGTGATGACGCCCGTGAACGAGACGGTGAAGCCCCGATCGAGGATGGCGCGCAGGTGGTCCTCGGAGCCGGCGAAGAAGTGGAAGTTGGCGGTGGGCGCGAGGCCGCCGCGCGCGGCCTCGTCGAAGATGCCGAGCACGTCGTCGTAGGCGTCGCGGCAGTGAATCATGAGCGGCTTCCCCGCCGCCGCGGCGATGGCGATCTGACCCTCGAACGCGGCGCGCTGGAGCGCCTTCGCGGCGGCCTCGTTCTCGGCGGGCAGACGCGAGTAGTCGAGGCCACACTCGCCGATCGCGACCGCGGCGGGGTTCTCGGCGAGGCCCGCGAAGACGGCGGCGTCCCAAGCCTCCCCTTCCTCCTCCGTCGAGCCGCCCTTCACGTAGAGCGGGTGAAGGCCAACGGTGGCGTAGCGGCCATCGCCGGAAAGTTCAATCGCGCGGGCGGACGATTCGGCGGAGACGCCGACGGCAATCGACGCGACGCCCGCCTCTTTGGCGCGCGCGACAACCTCGTCGCGGTCTGCGTCGTAAACGTCGAAGTTGAGATGCCCGTGGCAGTCGGTCGCGCGGACCCAAGACGGGAGAGGCTGCGTCATTGCCTACGCTTCGACGCGGGGGTAAATCGGCTCGGGCTTCGCGTTGGCGCGCAGCGCGGCGAGCACAGCGGCGGCGCCCTTGGGGACGATAGGCTCGGCCATGCGGGCGATTTCGAAGAGGGACTGGCGCATCTCGGCGAGGAGGACCTTCGCGCGCGGGAGGTCGGTCTTCACGAGCTTGAACGGCTCGGTCTCCTGAATCTTGCGGTCGAGCGCGCCGATCTGCTCCCAGGCGAAATCGGCCGCGGCCTTGAGGTTCCACGAGTGGAAGCCGGCGAGGTAGACCTCGGGCAGATTGGTCTCGACGAGCTCGGAACCTTCCGGCAGGTGCATTTCGGACAGCGTGAGAATGCGGCTCGCGAGGTTGCCGAAGCCGTTCTGGAGGCCCGAGCGGTAGCTCTCGGCGAAGCGGGCGGCGGTGAAGTCGGAGTCCTCGAAGGGGCTAAGCTCGCGGATGGCGAAGAAGCGGAGCGCGTCGGAGCCGTGCGTCGCGACGAGCGCGAGCGGGTCGACGACGTTGCCGAGCGTCTTGGACATTTTCTGGCCGTCGGAGGTGATGAATCCGTTGACCACGACGCGGCGGGACGGCGGGAGCTCGGCGGCGAGGAGCATCGCCTGCCAGCGGAGTGATTGCTGCGCGAGGTTGTCCTTGCCGCAGAACTGCGTCGGCTCCCCTTCCCCCCAGTAGCGGCCGAAGCGCGCCTCGTCCTCGGGCCAGCCGAGGCACGAGATGTAGTTCACGAGCGCGTCGAACCAGACGTACATCACGTGGTCGGCGTCGTCCGGGACCGGAATCCCCCACGGCATCTTGGCCGCGAGGCGCGAGACGCTGAAGTCCTCGAGGCCCTGCGCGATGAGCCCGCGCGCCTCGCGGGCGCGCTCGTCGGGCACGACGAAGTCGTGGTGCGCGGCGAGCAGATCCGAGAGCTGCTGCGCGAACTTCGAGAACGCGAAGAAGTAGTTTTCCTCTTCAATTTCCTCGGGCACCTTGCCGGGGTGGTGCGGGCAGCTGCCGTCCGGGAGCAGATCCTTCTCGGTCACGAACATCTCGCAGCCGACGCAGTAGAGGCCGCGGTAGGCTTTCTTGTAGATGTGGCCGTTCGCCGCGACGCGGCGCCAGAACTCCTGGGCGGCCGTTTTGTGGTGCGCGTCGGTGGTGCGGGTGAAGGCGTCCCAGGTGAGGTCGAGGGAGTCCTTGAGCGCGCGGAAGGGCGCGGACATCTCGTCGACGAACGCCTGCGGATCCTTCCCCTCCTCCTTCGCACGCTGGAGGATTTTGGTGCCGTGCTCGTCGGTGCCGGTGTTGAAGAAGACGTCGCGGCCACGAGCGCGGTGGAAACGCGCCGCCGCGTCGGCGCGAACAATCTCCACGGCGAAGCCGATGTGGGGCGCGCCGTTGACGTACGGGAGCGTGGTGGTGAGGTAGAGGGGCTGGCGATGTTCCATAGAACCAGAGATTACGCTGTGGCGGACGCAGCGTCGAGTACCGGGCGGCTAGAGCGTGCCCAAAAGCCCCGCCCAGCGAGGCGCCGAGGAGCGAGAAACCGAGGCGTACTGATGTACGGTGAGGGTTCGCGTGACGACGGCAACGAAGCTGGCGGGGCTTTTGGGCATGCTCTACTCCCCCGCTTTCTCCCGCGCCATCTCCGTCTGCTTGCGGCGCTCAAGGTCGAGGAGGAGCTCCATGCCGACGGCGGCGAGCGGCACCGAGAGGAGCATGCCGATGAAGCCGGCGAGCTTGGCGCCGATGACGAGCGCGAGGATGGCGACCACGGACGGGATGCCGACGATCTTCTTCACCACGAGCGGCTGGAGCAGGTTGTTCTCGAACTGCTGCACGAGCACGTAGACCGCGAGGACGGCGAGGCCGAGGCTGGTGCCGCCCGCGGAGAACGAGAGCGTCACCGCCGGGATAGCCGCGAGAATCGGCCCCACGACCGGCACGAGCTCGAGCACGCCCGCGAGGAGAGCGAGGAGGAGCGGCGAGGGCACCGGAGTGCCCACGAGGGCGCCGACGAGCGAGAGGGCGAGGTAGGTCATGAGCCCCACGAGCACGCCGAGGATGAGCTGCCCCTGCATCCAGAGGCCGATCTTACGCTGCGCGCGCACCCAGAGGTCGAGCGCGTAGACCTCGTGCTGCGCGGGCACGACGATGCGCAGGAAATTCTCGACGCCGCGCTCCTGCGCCGCGAGGTAGAACGAGAGCACGATGATGAGCGCGAACGAGAGGAGGCCGCCGAAGACGGTCGAGGCGGTCGCGAAGACGGAGTAGGTCGCGCCGGAGACAGGGCCCTCGAGCGAGGATAGGAGGTTGCCCTTCGCGAGCTCGGCGCCGAGGCCATCGAGGAAAGACGGCACGGCCGGGAGGCTACCGATCGTCTCGGTCTCGCCGAGCGACTCGAGGAGGCCGGGCAGGCGCTCGGCGAGGGTACGCGCCTCGGAAATGAAGGTCGGCGCGAATTGCGTCGAGAGCAGCGCGAAGAATCCTGCGCCCGCGAGGTAGACGGCGAGGACGGAGAGCGTGCGCGGGATTCGCATGCGGCTGCGCTGGAGCGCGCGCGTCAGCGGGTCGATGGCCGCCGCGATGACGACGGCGGCGAGCACGACGAGGACGACGTCGCGCAGCGCGTCGGCCGCGGCGGCGAGCGCGAGCGCGACGAAGAACTTGAGAAGCGCGCCGCCACTCACGTTCACGACGATCGACGGGCTCTCTGTTTTCTTGGCCATGCGCGACAATTCTAGCACCGGGCCGCGAGGCGCTAGCGGAGGTTCTCCACGAGCGCGCGGGCGAGCATAGACTCGCCGCCGGCGGGCCCGACGAGGGCGAGGTTTGCGCGCGACGGCACGAACGTCTTGGCGGCGGCGCGCTTCAGGTCGCCCGCGGTCACGGCGCGCACGCGCGCGAGCCACGCGGACGGCGCCTCGGGCGCGCGGGCGAGGAGCGCTTCGTCGGCCCATCGGAGCGCCACCGCCTCGGAAGTCTCGAGGCCAGTCGTGAAGGTCGAAGCGTAGTACTCCTTCGCCTTCGCGAGCTCGGCGCGCGAGAGTGGCTCGCGCGCGAGGCGCGAGAGCTCTCCGCCGATCGCGGCTACCGCTTCGTCGACGCGGTCGGCCGCGACACCGACGGACACGGTGAACGAGCCGCTGGAGGATTCCGGGTGGTAGTCGGCCTCGGCGTAGTAGCAGAGGCCGCGCTCGGCGCGGAGCGCGAGGTTGAGGCGGGACGACATCCCCTGCCCCGCGACCGTCTGGAGGAGCGCCCACGCGGGCTCGGTGCGGTGGCCGAGGCCCGGCGCGGCGAACGCGAGCGCGAGGTGCGCCTGGTCGGTCTGACGCCGGGTGACGCGGACGCGCGGGCGCGACTGGCGCACGACGGCGCGCGGCAGCTCGGCGCGCCGGCCACGAGGCAGACCGCGGAGCGCCTCCTCGGCCACGCGGAACACCTCGGCGGCCTCGACCGGACCCGAGACCACGACGACCGAGTTGCGGGCCACGTAGTGGCGGTCGCGGAAGCGGAGCAGCGCGGCGCGCCCGAAGCGGCGCACGTTCGCTTTCGTGCCGAGAATCGGGCGGCCCGCCGCGTGGCCGCGGAAGAGGAGCTCGCGGGCAATTTCGGGCGCGCGGATGTCGGGCCGGTCGGCGTCGGCGTTGATTTCCTCGGTCACGACGCCGCGCTCCTTGCCGATTTCTTCCTCTGGGAAAGTGGAGCGCGCGAAGGACTCCCCCACGAGCGCGAGGAGCTCGCGCCACGCCCGGACGGGACCCTTGGCGTAGAACGCGACCGTCTCGTTGGAAGTCTCGGCGTCCGCTTGGCCGCCCAAGGCCTCAACCGCAACGTTCCAGTCGCGGTACGAGCGAGCCTCGGTGCCCTTGAAGCACATATGCTCGAGGAAGTGCGCCAGGCCAGAATCGGCCTTTTTCTCGAGGTTCGAGCCGGCCCGGGCGGCCACCAGCACGGTCGCGGTCGGCCCCGGGTGCGGCACGCAAATGACTTTCAGGCCCGACGGCAGCACCTTGACGAATTTACGATTTGCTGGCGACGAGGTGGTCATGGGAGCCGGAATTTACCCCCTACGGGAGGGGGCGGCAAATTTGACCAAAACCACCTAAAGTGGCGATAAAATTTACGTGATTCTTGCCAAAAACTCCGTTCGCGGGTAAGCCTGTGCCAATGAGCACACGCACACACGAAACGATTCGCGCCGCCCTCCTGCTAGCGGCAACCGAGGGGCTGTTCCCCTACGACGATCTCGGCCTACTGAGCCCGCCCGTACCGGTCCTCGGGCACGGCTGCAAGGAGAGCGCGCCGAGGGTGGCCCGACTCATCGGCTGGCTGACGCGCGTCAAAGCCGAGGACGAACCAGAAGACGGCGCGGCGGAGCGCCTCTACTTTGTCTCGCTCGAGACGGAGGACGTGGTGGTCACGCTAAAGCCAGAGGGTCGAGACCGCTTCAGCGGGTACGAGCCGATGAGGGCTATCCAGATCGAATTCTGGAGGCGCTACGGGTTTCGGATCAGCTTTCGGAACAAGCTCACGTACGAGTGGGACGTCGGCGACGTGACCTCCCTCATCGAGCCGCTGCTGCCTCCCGAGGCGATCACGGGGAGACAGTGATCGCGCCGGCCGCTCCGCAACGGGGCGGCTTTTCTTTTTATGCCCGAAGCTTCGCGGCGAGATCCGCAATCGCGACGCGCTCCTGCTCGCCCGAGTCGCGGTGGCGGAGCGTGACGGTGTCGAGCGGATTGTCTTTGCCCTCCACGGTGTCGAAGTCGACGGTGACGCAGTACGGCGTGCCGATCTCATCCTGGCGGCGGTAGCGCTTGCCGATGTTGCCGTTGTCGTCGTAGGCGACGCGGCCCGGGAACGCGGCGCGGAGCTGAGCGCGAACCTCTTTCGCCTTCTCGACGAGCTGCGGCTTGTTCTTGAGCAAGGGTGAGACGCAGACGAGGAACGGCGCGACCGCTGGCGCGAGCCTTAGGAACACGCGCGGCTCGCCGCCGAGCTCGTCCTCGGCGTAGGCGTCCGCGAGGACGGCGAGCACGGCGCGGTCGACGCCGAAGGACGGCTCGACGACGTGCGGCACGAGGCGCTCTTTGGTCTCCTCGTCGAAGTACGAGAGATCCTTGCCCGAGCGCGCCTGGTGCGCCGAGAGGTCGAAGTCGGTGCGGTACGCGAGGCCGTAGAGCTCCTTGCGGCCGAACGGGTAATCGAACTCGAAGTCGATGGTGCGCTTCGAGTAGTGCGCGCGGTCTTCGGCCGCGACCTCGAGCTCGTGCACTTTCTCCTGCGCGAGGCCGATGTCTCTCGTGTACTCCCACATTTCCTTGCGGAGCTCCTCGAAGGCAGCCTCCCACTCCCCAGGCTTCACGAAGTACTCGATCTCCATCTGCTCGAGCTCGCGCAGGCGGAAGATGAAGTCGCGCGGGGCAATCTCGTTGCGGAAAGCCTTGCCGATCTGCGCGAGGCCGAACGGCAGCTTCGGGTGGAAGGAATCGACGACGTTCTTGAAGTTCACGAACATGCCGCCGGCGGTCTCGGGGCGGAGGTACGAGACCGATGTGTCGTCCTCGATTGCGCCGACGTGGGTCTTGAGCATCATGTTGAACTGGCGCACGTCGCCGAGCGCGTTCCCGTCCGGGCTCTTGACCCCCTTCTCCTTGATGAGCGCGTCCATGTCGGCCGCCTTCATACCCTTCGGGTCGACGCCCGCAGCCTCGAGCAGGTGGTCGGCGCGGTAGCGCTTTTTCGTCTCGAGATCTTCGACGAGCGGGTCGGCGAAACCGGCGACGTGGCCAGACGCCTCCCAGGCGGCTGGGTTCATGAGGATGGCCGCGTCGACGCCGTACATGTCATCGCGGTTCTGAACGAAGCGCGCCCACCAGAGCGATTTAATGTTCTGCTTGAGCGCGACGCCGAGCGGGCCAAAATCCCAGGTTCCGGCGAGTCCGCCGTAGATTTCAGAGCCCTGGTAAATGAAGCCCTTGCGCTTGCAGAGCGACACCAGCTTCTCCATCACGTTCTCGGGGCCATTGGTTTCCATGGGCGGCATTCTGCCCCGAGGAGAGCGAAGTAACAAGCAACGGGTAAAAAGTAACAAGTTCGGGCCAGGGCCGGTACTTGTTACCTATTACTTTTTACCTGTTGCTTCGCTCAGGGAACAACCTTCCCGTTATTCTCCGCCAAATCCGAGGTCGAGAGCGCGTCGCTCTGCACGTTAACCTCGGCGCCGGCGAACGTGTCGTTGCCAACGAAGGTGACGACGCCGTGGATCGGCACCGAGTTGCCCTCGTAGGTAATCGAGGGGACGAGCGTGACATCGAACGAGGCGCGGCGGTCCGGCTTGCCGTACCCGGCTCCACCGGCCACGTTACCCACGCGCCACGTGACGCGGCGGCTAGCGGGGTCGTAGGAAACGTCTTCGGACGACACGTTGCCGACCCACTCGACGAGCGGCGAGAGTACCGCCGAAGCCGAGCCCGACGAGATGTCGCTCGAAGTGTTCTGGAGGACCCACGTGAGGCGGTACCCGGTCGCCGCGTCCACCTTCGGCGGGTTCGCGCCGGTGCGGTACGCGATCGACGGCGCGACGTCGACGACGGTGAGGAGCTTGATGCGTTTGAACAGGTTTGCCACCAGCTGCTCGGGCACGTTCTCGTCGAAGACGCGGCGTCCGTTCGCCTCGGCGTCGATGGTGATTTCGGGGTTAGCGAAGACTGCGGTCCCCCCAGCGAGCGGCTCAGATTGGAACCCGAAGCCGAGCCAGACCGTGTCGCCCGGTGGGATTTCCGCGAGATCTGCGTTCGTCGTCTTGTCCCAGTGGACGACGTTGTCGGCCGAACGGTAGACGCCGTTCGAAACCTCGACGGAGCGCTCGTCGAGCGCGATACCAGCCATCGTCATCGAAACCTCGGCGTCGAGAATCGGGCCTGTCGTGTTGTTGACCAGCGCGAGGCGCGCGGCGATTTGGTCTTGGCTCCACTGCACGACCTCGGGCGCGACCGCGCCGTCGAGCGCGAGGATGAGATCGAGGAAGGGGCGCGAGACGGCGACCTCGACGGCGCGGGTGCCGTACGGTACGGCGACCTCGGTCGAAGTGGCCGACTCGAGCGCGCCGGCGGAGAAGCGGAACACGCGCAGGTCGCCGTGGGCGCCGTCGAGGCGACCGGTGATGGTGACCTCGCGGGTCTGCCCCGGCGCGAGCGTCTCGAAGACCCAGAGGTTCGGCTCGCGCGGCGCCTCGCTCATTTCGTCGACGGCGAAGCCGAACGGCAGCTCGACCGAGAGCCCGATGGGGCCGAGCGGCGCGGTCGCGTTCGACGAAACCTTCGCGACGAGCGCGAGCGGCTGACCTGGGGTGATCTCCGAGAGCGCGTCGACCGTGAGGCGCACGGGCGCCGCGGAGAGCGCGACCTCGTAGTATCGCTCCTTCTCGAAAATGGTCGCAGAGTTCGGCGAGCGGTACTCGAGCGCAATCTTGAACTCGCGGCGCTCGCCCTCGTCGCCGAAGAGCCCGACCGCGACGGCCTGGCGGCGCGTCTCACCCGGCGCGATGTCGCCGATCGGGATGCGCAGGCGCGGCAGATCGTCGCGCAAAGTCTCCGCGTCGCGGGTGCCGGCCGGCATTTCGACCACGAGGTCGGCGAGGCGCACGCCGATCGGGCTCAAGTTCTGGATAACGACGTCGAAAGCGTAAACCTCCCCACCCGAGGCGCTCGATGGCCCGACCACCGACAAGCGGATATCCTCGGTACCCTGCTCGACGCCCGGGAGCCCTGGGCCGAGCTTCCAAAAGCCGTAGCCGGCGGCGAGGAGGAAGAACCCGAGCGCCGCGAGGAAGATGGCGCCGAAGAGGCTCCGGGGCTTACGGCGTAACGACGCGGCGTAGTCGTCGGCCGAGACCGACTCGCCCGCGGCCCATTCGGGCACGGCGCCGGTCTTGTGCTCCCTTAGCTGACGGCGAGGGCGCACGTCGAACTTCGCCTGGGGCGAGTACAGCTTCTCTTCGGCGCCGGCGCGGCGGTTGAGGTTTGGCTTGCGGAACATCCGGCCCGAAGTTTTGCGCCGCGGCCCCGCCGGGGCCGCGGCGCTCTTCCCCACGCGCGGAACGCTGACACCCGCCCAGCGCGCCGTTGACACCGCGGAGCCTGCCGCGTAGGAAGGGTGCGGAACCGGCTCTCCGCCGGCCGCCTGCGTATGCAGCGCGAGGGCGACAGGAGCACCCGCCGATTGGCGCTCCGAGAAAAACAAACAAAAGGAGGCCGTATGGCCGAGAGAACGAGAACAATGACGGACCACGTGAACGGCGGTCCGGGACGCGAGCTGATCGCGACAGCGATCGAGAGGCTGATGGGCGACCAGACGCCACCCACGCTCGTGGTCGGCGGGTACCGGGCGTACCGCGTGCGACCGACGAGCATCGTGGTGCGCGCCACCCCGCAAGGTCCCCGCGTCGACATCGACGGGGTCGGCGAGTACCCGGCGAGCATGGAGGGTGGGGCTCCGCTGAACGGCGTGCGCATCCGAGTGCGCAGCTACTGCCCGCAGACGCGCCGCGCGCCGAAAATCGAACAGGTCCTGTGAGGTCACCGTCCCGCTGGTTCGCCGGCGGGATTTTCTTTTACTACAGGTGGCTGGCGGCGAGGGCTTCGTTGATGGCTAGGATCGCCTCGGAGCGGAGGCCGAGCGCGATTTCGGCGGTGGCCTCGTCGAGGGTGCCGGGCTCGGCGAGGGGTTCCAGCGCGGCGGTGGCGCGCAGGTACCCGAGGCCGCGGAGGACGCGCAGCGCGCAGACGGTCTCGGCGGCATCGAGCGTACGGGGCTGGCGGGCGGTGGCGGCGAAACGCGCGAGCGAGAGGAGCGCCGGGAAAAGCGCGCCACCGTCGCCCTCACCTTTCGCGAGGCGCGCCACGAGCCGCGCGGCGCGGGTCACCGACGGCAGGCCGCCAGACGCGAGGAGCGCCGGAAAGTGCTGCTCGATGAGCACGACGTTCGTGAGCCGCCACTCCCCCTTGCCGCGCACGAGGTACGCCTTCACCAAGGACCAGTCCTCGAGCGCGCCGCGCAGCTTCGACGAAATCTGCCGCACGCCGCGCACCCGAGCGCGAACGAGGCCGAGCTCGGGCGACAGGAGCGCGACCACGCGGTCGCGCTCCCCCACGGCCGCGCCGCCGAGGATGAGGGCGTCTGTTTCGAGGACTTGGTGCACGGGGAAATTGTACCCTGGCCCGTAAAAGAAAAGTCGCCACAAGGGCGACATCAAGGAAGGAGCCGAAGCTGTCCGGTTTGCAGCATGTAAAGGAGCATCAGATCGATTTCCTCTGCCAGAGAGAGCCGCCGGTCTATGTAGACCGCGGCTTGGCGGCAGGCTTCCACGAGCCCTTCTAGGCGATTGCCGCCGCACGCGCTCAGGAGCGCGCCGATCGGGATATGCGCCATCACGCTGCACGGCCCGAGCAAGGTGAGCGCGATTCGCCGGCGCGACTCGGTCGGAAACACGCTGGCAATCTCTGCGGCAGAGAAAAGCGGCGAGCGGTCCCTGACGGTTCGCCGCACATCCATCTCGCAGATTCGTTCTGGGAAACCGTCGAGCGGGTGCGTCCTGAGAGTCAGCTCAATTCTGCCAATCACGAGGTTGATTAGGCGCTCCGCGAGCGCTTCTTGGATTTGGGCTATTAGGTCCATAGGGAAAGATGCTTGATCCCAAACTACGGGGCCAGCTGGCAAACGTCAATTAGAGGCTCACACCCACCTTAAACCTGTACGGCTCCTCCCCGACCGGATCCCCGCCGGTGCGGACGGCGTTCCAGAGGATGGAGTGCGCGTTGACCTTCTGGGTGATCTCGGCGCGGTACTCCTCGACGAGCGCGCGGCCGTCAGCGTCGGCGTCGATCGTGAGCGCGATGCGGTCCGACGGCGCGAGGCCAATCTCCTTGCGCTTGTCCTGGACGAAGCGAACAAGCTCGCGGATGACACCTTCGCGGCGGAGCTCCAGCGTGAGCGCGTCGTCGAGCCAGACCGGCGCGTCCTCGGGGAGCGACGGGTCGGGCTCGACCGCCTTCACGTTCACCTCGTCGCGCAGAATCGCCACGAGCTCGGCGTCTTCAAAAATTGCGGCGTCGCGAACCTTGAGCCGCGCGAGCGGCTGGCGCACCTTGTAGCCGCTCTTCGCGCGGAGCTGGAGGCCGAGCGAGGCCGCGGCGCGGGTGGCGGACATTCGAGCCAAGAGCGCCTCGTCGGGCTTGCCGCGCGAGGGCCACGGCTCGAGGTGCACTGAGCGCATTGGCCCCCTCACGCTCCGGTACACGTGCTCGGCCAAAAACGGCGCGAGCGGCGCGAGAATTTTCGAAATTTCGACGAGCGCCCAGCGCATGGTGCGGAGCGCGGCCGATTTCTCGCCGAGGGCAGCGCCCTCGCGCATGCGGTCGCGCGAGCGGCGCAGGAACCAGTTCGAGAGGTCGTCGATGAGCGGCAGGATTGGGCGCGCCGCGCGGTCGAGCTCGTAGGCGTCCATCGCGCGGCCAACCTCGGCGGCGGCTTCGGCGACGCGCGCGACGAGCCATCGGTCGAGGGCCGCGACAGAATCTGCGCCGGCCTCGGGCGCGCTATCGCCGGCGGCGAGCGCGTAGAACGCGAGGCAGTTCTCGAGGCGCGAGACGAGCTTCTTGCCCACCTCGTCGACGCCCTTCTCGGAGAACGCGACCTCCTCGCCGCGCACGGCGGGCGACGATAGGAGGAAGAAGCGCAGCGCGTCGGCGCCGTAGCGGTCGACGACGCCCATGACCGGCGGGAAGTTTTTCAGGCTCTTCGACATCTTGCGGCCGTCCTCGGCGAGGATGAGGCCGTTCACGACGACGTTCTTGTACGGCGCCTTGCCGAAGATCGCGCCGGAGAGCACGAGCAGCGTGTAGAACCAGCCGCGCGTCTGGTCGAGGCCCTCGGCGATGAACTCGGCCGGGAAACCTTTCGGCTTGGAGAAAAGACTCTTGAGCGGCGCGAGCGGACCGATCGGCGCATCGAAGCGGCTCTTGTCCTTCGGGAACCCGTTGCTCGCGAACGGCACCGAGCCCGAGTCGAACCACGTGTCGAACACGTCGGGGACGCGGCGGAACTCCTTGCCGCTCTCGCGCAGGACGACCGCGTCGACGTACGGGCGGTGGAGGTCGAGCTCGAAGCTCTCGTCGTGCGGAATCGGCGCGAAGTCGAGCGGCTTCCAGCCGCCGGTCGGCAGGTAGTCGTCGGCGGCCTTGAGCGCGGCCGCGCGCTCAACCGTCGCGCCCTCGCGGACGGCATCGAGCATCCAGACGACGTACTCGTGCGCGACGATCAGGATTTTCTCGCCAGCGTTCGCGGCGTCGGCCTCGTAGATAAAGTCGCCGACGCGGGCGCGCACGTCGCGCAGGTTCTCCCCTCCCTCGGGGCGACGATCGAAGCGCGCGAGCGTCTGGTCTTTCGCGTCGGCGAAGAACGCGCGGTACTCGTTGATCGGCCTGCCCGAGAAGACGCCGCTCTGGATTTCCTTCAGCCGCTCGTCGACGACGACCGCAGATTCGGGAAGCCCGAGCGCCTGGCGCACGATTTCGGCGGTCTCGCGGGTGCGCAGGAGGGGCGAGCAGTAAATCTTTGTGATGCCCTCCTTCGCGAGCGACTTCGCGGCGGCTTCGGCCTGCGCGCGGCCGACGTCGGTCAAGGGTGCCGGCGCGCCGTCGTCCTGGGAAACGAAGCCGCGCGCGTTCGATTCGGCCTCGCCGTGGCGCATGACGAGCCAGGCGTTCGTCGAGCGCGATTTAGCGCGGAGCTCCGCGAGCGAGCCGACCACGATCGCCTCGCCGTCTTTGGATTTCCACACCGGCAGCGGCGTGCCCCAGTATCGCGAGCGCGACACGGACCAGTCTTTAGCCTCCGCGAGCCAGTTGCCGAAACGGTTCTTGCCGATCGATTCCGGCACCCAGCGGACGCCATCGTTGAGCTTGGCGAGCTTGGCGCGAATAGCCGAGACCTTCACGAACCACGACGAGAGCGCGTAGTTGAGGAGCGGCACGCCGGTGCGCCAGCAGTGCGGGTAGCTGTGGCGGTACTTCTTCTTCGAGAAGAGGCGGCCGCGAGCCGCGAGGAGCTTGATGACCTCGACGTCGGTCTCGGAGGGGTCGCTCGCGGGCTTCGCCTGGCGGCCGTCGAGCTCGGGCAGACCGGTGCCGCGGATCACGCCGTCCATCCCGACGTGCGCGATGAGCGGCAGGCCCTCGCGCTGACCGAGGCTCAGGTCGTCCTCGCCGAACGCCGGCGCGATGTGCACGAGGCCGGTGCCGTCCTCGGCGGTGACGAAATCGGCGGCGAGCACTTTCCAAAGCTTCGAGCGATCCTTCGGCGCGACTTCCGGGAACGGCGCCTCGTACGCGATTCCGGCGAGCTCGGCGCCCGTGACGGTCTTCGCGACGCGGTGCTCCTTCCCTTCGAAGACGGTCGCGGCAAGATTTTCGGCGACGACGTAGGTCGCGCCGTCGAGCTCGACGTAGGCGTAGACGAGCGTCGGGTTCGCCGCGATCGCGACGTTCCCCGGCAATGTCCACGGCGTCGTCGTCCAGGCGAGGAGGAACGTGTTCGGCTGCCCGACGATCGGGAACTTCACCGTCGCCGACAGGTCATCGATGTCCTTGTACGCCTGCGCCACCTCGAAGTTCGAGACGACGGTTTCCAGCGCGGGCGAAACGTGGACGCTCTTGAAGCCCTCGTAGGTGAGGCCCTTCTTGGATAGCTCGGCGAACGCCCACCACGCGGACTCACCGAAGGACGCGTCCATCGTCTTGTACGAGCTCTCCATGTCGACCCAGCGGCCGAGGCGCGGGATAACCTTCTTCCACTCGGCGTCGTAGCGCATGACCGACTCGCGCGCGGCGCGATTGAAGCTCGCGACGCCGACGCGCTCGATGTCCGCCTTCGTGGCGAGGCCGAGCTCCTTCTGGATGAGCGTCTCGATCGGCAGGCCGTGGCAATCCCAGCCCCAGGTGCGGCGCACGCGGTAGCCCTTCATGGTGAGGTAGCGCGGGATCGCGTCTTTGATGGAGGTCGGCAGGAGGTGGCCGAAGTGCGGCAGGCCGGTCGCGAACGGCGGGCCGTCGTAGGTTACGATTTCGCCCTTAGGGGCGTCGCGCGAGACGGTTTCCTCGAAGATTCGCTCTTTGGCCCAGAACGCCAGCGTCGCCTCCTCGCGGAGGGCGACCTCGGATTTCGCGGCCGGGGCGGCCTCTGGTGTCTCCCCTTTCACGCGAGCGAGCATAGCATTTTCCGGGAAATTGAAAGCTGGGTAGCGGCAGAGCGGCCCCGGCGCTTCGCGCCGGGGCCGCCCAAAAAATCTGACGGTCCGACCTAGGCCATCGGCGACGGACTCGACGGGGCCGACGGAGCGACCGAGCCGCCAGAGCGCGACACGCCCAGGAGCACCACCGCGAGCACGAGGTGCAGGTAGTTGTCCGCGTCGTTCACGTGCACGAGGCCGAGCAGCTTGCCCTCGCCCATCACAAAGCCGAGGGCGGCGACAATCAGGTAGATGACGCCGACCGCGCGCAGGCTGCTCTTGCCGGAGGCGAGGAGCAGGATAAGGCCCAGCGCGATGTGGACGATGTTGTGGGCTAGGTCTGCCTCGAAGAGGCCAGAGGCTCCGACGATCGGGTTATCGAAAAAGCCAAGGATGCCGATGAGGACAAAGACGGCGCCAAAGACTCGAGAGAGGGTAGCGGCCATTTGAATAGGTGGGGGGTTAGGGGGTGACGCCGCGAAAAGAGGCGTCACCAAAATCCTACCCCCGCTCCTTCCCCAGCGGGAATCGGTATCCCCAGACGAACTCCCGGTGTTCGTCGCCTAAAAATTTTACTTTGCCCTATTGGGGCGTTAGCTACATTCGGGACGGGAGCGGGATGCCGAGGGTGTCGAGGCCGGCGGAGATGACGGCAAAGGTGGCCTCGGCGACGGCCAGGCGGTGCGCGGCGACCTCGGGGGTCTCGGCGGAGACGATCGAGCGGCGCTCGTAGAAACCGTTCCAGGCGGCGGAAACTTCGAGGAGGTGCTGCGCGAGGTGCTGCGGCGCGCGCTCGCGGAACGCGCGGCGGTAGGCTTCGGGTGTGCGGCCGAGGAGCGGCTCGAGGTGCTCGGCGTCGGCAGCGGAAACGGCGGCGGAAACAGCCGGCGCGATGCCAGCCTCCTTCGCCTTTGCGGCGACCGAGCGCGCGCGGGTGGCGGCGTACTGAATGTACGGGCCAGACTCCCCTACCAGGGACGTCGCCTGCTCGAGGTCGAACACGATGTCCTTGCCCGGTGACTGCTTCAAAATTTGGTACTTGATCGCGGCGACGGCGACGGCGTTCGCGACGGCGACCTCGTCCTCCGGCGAAAAGCCGCGGCCGCCGATGACCTCGCGCGACTTCTCGCGCGCCGCCTCGAGCAAATCGAGCGCGATCATCGCGTTCCCCTTGCGCGACGAAATCTTGCCGTCGGAAAGGCGCATCATGCCGTGCGTGACGTGCGAGGTCTTCGCCGGAATCTCGGGCGCGATTTCCGCGAGCGCGGCCTGCACCACCTTGAAGTACTGCAGCTGCTCGGATGCGGTCACCAGAACCGCGAGGTCCGGGTGGTAGCGGTCCTCCTTCTCGAATGCCCAGCCGATTTCCTTCGCCTCGTACGCGGGCAGGCCTTTCGACGTGAGGAAGACGCGGGTGTGGAGGCCGACCTTCTCGCCCTTGTACACGACCGCGCCGTCGCTCTCCTCGAACACCTTGCCCATGTTCTCGGTGACGATCTGCTTGCCGCGCGCCTCGACCTCTTTCTCCCAAACCTCGTGGTCGAAGCGCGAGCCGATCGCCTCGTACATCTCGTGGAAGTGCGTGATGGACCACTCGCGGCCGCGGTCGTACCACCGCTTCTCGCTCGGTGTGGTTTGGCCGCTGAAGACGCGCGCGTTGATGTCGGCGATGCGCGCCTTGGCGTCGATGTCCTCGCCTTCGTAGGCCTCGGAGCCGAGCGCGTAGGCGCGGCCGACGAAGCGAACCTTGTCGGCGGTGGGCGCGTCATCAGCCGGAGCCTCGGCTGCAATCTGCTCCATACCCCAAATCGCCTTCGCCACGTGGAGGCCGACGTCGCCGCCGTAGGTGACGCGGGTGACGTCGGCGCCCGCCTTCGCGTAGAGCCGCGAGAGCGTCTCGCCGATCGAGTTGGCCATCAGGTGGCCAATGTGGAGCGGCTTGAACGGGTTCGGGCAGGAGTACTCGACGAGGGCGCGCTTGCCGGCGAGGTCGTCGAACGCGCCGTACTTTTCGCCCGCCGCGAGAATCGCCGCAATTTCCGTAGCGACACGCGCCGGCGCAATTTTGAAGTTGATGAAGCCCGGGCCGGCGACGTCGGCCGAGGAGAGGATCGCGCCGAAGCCGGCGTCGGTGCGCATAACGTCCGCCACTGTCTCCGCCAGCTCTTTCGGGTTCTGCCCCAGCTTCTTCCCCGCCACCAGGCACACGGCGCTCGCGTAGTCGCCGTGCTCGGGCACCGACGGCTTGTCCAAGGACGGTTCAATACCGCCAACGCCCGCGGCCTCGAGGGCGCGGCGCAGGATGACGAGAATGTCTTCGGCAATGGTCACGAAGGGCATACTAGCGACGGGAGGAGTAAAAGAAAAGCCGCTCAGAGAGCGGCAGTAAGCAGGAGATGCTCACGCAGACCTGCCGGGAACTCGTGGCTTGAGAAGCTCGATCCAGCCGACGCTGTAGTTCTGATAGGCAGCTCCGCGGGGCGCGGGCGGCAGAGCTCCCCGCAGCATCACGGAGGTTCGGTGGGAATCGTCGCTGCGGGGGTCGAAATTTGGGCCGAGCGTAATTTTGCTCGCCCCAACCGCGAGGGCCGCACTGGCGTTCGCGCGAATGTCGGCGAGCTCACGCTCGATCCGGGCAATGTCTGCAGGATTGGCCTCGACCGTTACCTCGACAACAATCTCGCACTGCCAGCCCTCGGTTTGGGCGACGGCCTTGATGGGCGCGGCGAGATAGGTAACCGACCGACCACCCTCATAAGGCTGAGGGTTTCGGAGTCCTCGGGCGATTCCAAAGAAGGAGACGCCCGAGATGATGATGAGGAAGCTGACTATGATTTTCTTGGAATTCATGTTTTTACTGGGTGGCATTCGAACCAAAATTTGTCTTATAAAAATAAAAATGTCAAGGAGGCGTGAGGCCGCGCCCTTCGGGCGCGGCCTCACGTGCTACCTGTTACTTTTTCCTTGCTACTTCGCCCTACTCCTTCCCCTTGCTCGCGAACGCCGACAGCACCTCCACCGGCACCGCGAACACGATGGTGTTGGACTGGTCGGATGAAACGTCGTTGATGGCCTGGAGCGTGCGGATGTGGAGCGCGCCCGGCGTGGCGGAGAGCATGCCGGCGGCCTTAGCGATGTTCTCGGCCGCAGCGACCTCGCCTTCGGAGTTGATGATCACCGCGCGGCGCTCGCGCTCGGCCTCGGCCTGCTTGGCGATCGTGCGCTCCATCGACTGGTCGAGCGCGATGTCCTTGAGCTCGACGGAGGTCACGTCGATGCCCCAGTCTAGGGTCGCGGTATCCACAACGGTCTTGATGCGGTCGGAAACGTGCGCGCGCTCGGCCAGGAGCGTGTCGAGCTCGACCTCGCCGATTGCGTTCCTCATCGACGTCTGCGCGAACTGCAGCATCGCGTAGTAGTAGTCCTCGACGTTGAGGACCGCCTTCTCGGCGTCGGCGACCTTGTAGTAGATGACCGCGTTCACGTGCACCTGGACGTTGTCCTTGGTGATGGCCTTCTGGTCGGGCACGTCGACAGCCTTGAGGCGCGTGTCGATTTTGCGCATAGACTGGAAGACCGGCACGACGAGGCGCCAGCCCGGCTGTTTCACCTTGTGGAAGCGACCCATCAGGAACGTGACGCCGCGCTCGTACTGGTTGACCTGGCGGAGGAACGAGAGGATCGCGACGGCAGCGACAAAAATGGTTACGTACGACATAGAGGATTTAGGTTAACGCGGCCACTCTACGCGTAGCGAGCGAAAAGAAAAGCGCCCCGAGTGGGGCGCGTTCAGGCAATCAGGCGAGGGCCAGTTCGACCTGCTCCGCTCGGGGCTTGGCCGCGGCCTCGACCGCGGAAAGCGCGGCCCTGATGGCGGCCGCGAGGACCTCATCGAACGGGCGGTTCGCGTCAATTCGCGCGAACGGGACGTCGCACTCCGAGCAAAAGAACTCGGCGAATCCGGCCGCGACCGCAACGTGAAACTCGGCCGGCTCGCGGTCGAAGTGGTTGATCGTCGCGCCGAACTCTCCGAGGCGCCGGCGGATGCCGATGTCCGGTTTGACGTCGAGCCAGAGGTAGAGGTCCGGCTGCGGGCGAATCGTCCCGAGCGCCGCCGCGAAAACAGCTTCAGCGGCGGCGATGTCCGCGCCGAAGCGCGCGCGGCGGCCGCGCAGCTGGTACGCATAGGTGCTCGCCGAGAAGCGGTCGCAGACGACGATCTCTCCTCGGTCGAGCGCCGGCTTGACCAGCTCCTCGAGGTGCGAGGTACGAGCCGCGAGCATTCCCATGAGCTCGCCCATGGGCGTCAGGTAGCGCTTCGCCTCGTCCGAGAGCAGCACCTGCCGGTACCGGTAGGTGAAAGGAGAGAGCGTCGGCGAGCCGCCGGGTTCGGCGGTCGAGGTGATCGGCCGGTGGAGACAGTTGGCGAGTTCCGCCGCGAGGTGGTTGCGGAGCGTCGTTTTGCCGGCGCCTTCGGGGCCCTCGATGGCGAGGAAGAATTTGGTATTTTTCATTTCTGGTTGTGCTGGGTTTGAGGAAGAGCTCATACTCCAAGGGTACGTCCGGCGGCGGAGACCCCGCAACTGGCCGACGCGCGAGCGCCGTGTCCTGCTTTAGCTACGCGCACAGCACCGCGTCGATTCGGCGGGAAATTTCGACAAAATCGGCCTCGGTCTTGCCGCGCGTCGTCTCGGCGGCGGTGCCCAGGCGGATGCCGGAGGGGTCCACGGGCGAGCGCGCCTCGCCGGGAATCGTGTTCTTGTTGACGATGATGCCGGCGCGTTCCAAGCGGTCGGACGCGTCCTTACCCCCCACCCTGTTCGCCCACGTGTCGACGAGAACGAGGTGGGTGTCGGTGCCGCCCGAGACGATGCGCCAGCCGAGCCGCGCCAATTCAGCGGCGAGCGCCTGCGCGTTCTTCACCACCTGCGCGGCGTACGTTTTGAAATCGGGCTGCACGGCCTCGCCGAGCGCCACGGCGACCGCGGCAATCTGGTTCACGTGCGGGCCGCCCTGGAAACCTGGAAAAACGGCTTTGTCGATGAGTTCGGGGAGAGACTTCCCGTCGCGCGAGCGATCCTTGCGGCTGAAGATAATCGCCGCGCGCGGGCCGCGCAGCGTCTTGTGGACAGTCGTAGTGACGACGTCGGCGAACAGAAACGGCGAAGGCGCCGCGCCGCCGGCCACCAGGCCCGCGGTGTGCGACATGTCGGCCAAGAGGAACGCGCCGGCAACGTCGGCCACCTTGCGAAACGCGGCCCAGTCGACGGCGCGCGGGTACGCGGTGAAACCGGCAATGACGACGGAAGGCTTCTCGGCGGCGGCAAGGCCTAAGAGCGCCACGTGATCAATCGTCTCGGTTTTCGGGTCGACGCCGAACGGCACCTGCGCCCACAGCTTCCCCGTCGCGGACACCTTGTACCCGTGCGTGAGGTGCCCGCCGTCGCTGAGGTTCATGCCCATAACCTTGGAGCCTAAAGGCGCGAGGGCGAGGAGCGCAGCCAAGTTCGCGGGCGAGCCCGACAGCGCCTGCACGTTCACCGCCCACTCATCCGCAGACAGGCCGAAGAGCGCGAGCGCGCGGGCCTGCGCCAGCTTTTCGATTTCGTCCACCACCTCGTTGCCGCCGTAGTAGCGCGCGGCCGGGTAGCCTTCGGCGTACTTGTTGGTGAGCGCGGAGCCGAGCGCCGCGAGCACGTCGTCCGAAACGTAGTTCTCAGACGCGATCAAATTGACGACGCTCCCCTGCCGCGCGATTTCGTCGCCGATGAGCTTCTCGATTTCTGCGTCCTTCATGGTTTTAGGTCGTGGTCGGGCGGCGAACCGGCCGCCGCGAAAATTTTCGCGGCAACCAAACTGCGAGGGCGTCTCCCGAATCTACTTTTCGGAGGCTAGCTTGAATCGGCGCGGAGCGCCAGCGGCTAAAAAGAAAAGCGCCGACCCTGCGGGTCGGCGCGCTATCAGGCAGGACGAATCGTCTGCGTCCCTCGCTTCACCGTGAAGTCCTTATCGCCGAGATCGGCGTGCAGGGCAACCCACGGCCATTTTTCTTTCACGTAGCGAGCCATCGCCTGGGCGATACGGCGCGCCGTCGGATGAACCGTCGGCGCGGCGCGAAGCTCGGCTACGTAGAGAATTTGCGGCAAACCGCAGGTGTACCGCCAGGGCACGCGGAACCCCATGGGGACCATGTGCTGCGCTTCGACCTTGCCGTGCTTCGCCGCCACCTCGCGCCAGCGTTCGACCAGTTTTGGCACGAACACCAGCTCGGTTTCTGAACGGAACCGCTCTGGAAGGTTATCGAGGTACCATCGCTCAAATCCAAGTTCAGCCGTGAGCACTGGCATCCGCCAGAACCCGCGCCGCTGGCGGTGGAGGTCTCGGTACGACCCAAAGTCGACGAGCGCCTGGAAAGTGGCCGTCCCGAACTCGCCAAAGCTGTGGTGCAGCCCGAGACCGCGCGGACGCTCGTTGAGCAAGCGGTACGCGAGGTCAGAGAGGCCGCCGACGTCGATGGAGTCGCGAAGGACCGTGAGGCCTTCGGTGACTTCTCCTTCGCCAGGAGCAAAATCGCCCCACGCCCACTCAGCGGTGAGCCTGCGGTATTCCTCCGCTTCGGGCATCTGGGCCAAGGATCGCTCACCGGAGACATCGAGCATCGCCGCGTTCTCCGGGAAGCTCGAGGCGAAATCTTCGCGGAGCGCTCCCCAGATTTTGTTGGCGATGCCCCGCACCTCTTCGAGTGGGTGATGACGCAGGAGGATGAGGTGATCGGCGAGCTGGCGAAGGTTGCCGTGCCAGCCAACCTGGGTAGCCGCGCCTGCAGGCAGGAACGCCCGACGGATGTCGAAAGCGCGAGCCCGAATGGCGGTCTCCCAAACCGACAGCTTCTGCCCCTCCTCGATGGGGTGCTGCGCGGCAACCATTTCGAAGAGCGGATCGCCGAGCTTCCGGTAGAAATCCATCAGCGCCTCAATCGTTTCCCGCGCAATCGGGTGGCCCGTGGGCTCCCAAATTGGCGCGCCATCGAAATCAATGTAGCGGGTGGAAGTCTCCTGGCCCGAGAACATCGGCGAATCCTCGATCGCTTTCGCCGCGAGCATCGAGATGCGCTCGGAGAAGATTGTGGTCGATCCGCAGTCGGCGATCGATTTGTGGGCGTAGCCCACGTAGGTGCCCGCCATGAACTTGGCGGAGCCGATTTCGGCAACTTTCGCCGCGTGCGCGCGAGCGCTTTCCTGGCTCCGCGAGTAGAAGGCACAGATCATCGCGCCGTCCTGCGGCGAGATTCGAATTCCGTACTCTTTCTCGAGCGTCGGCAGGGTGAAGATAGACGGCGCACCTTCGGCGGGTTTCCAAATTGGATTTTTCATTGTTTTGTAGGTTCTTGGGTTTAGGTTCGTGGCTACCCTACCCCACCGGCCCAACCAGGCAAGCCTCAAATGTGGGCCACGCCAAAACCCCGTGCGTCAACAGCCGTCCGGGATGTACCATTCCCCCGCCTATGGCCCTCTCCGACCGGCGCATCCTGGAAGAAATGGCGAAGGGCGACATCGTCATTTCGCCGTTCAGGCGCGAGAACCTCGCCACCTCGAGCTACGACCTCACGCTCGGCGAGTGGTACTACCGCGAGCAGCCGGTCTCGAAGTACCACCACAAGATTTACAACATCTACAACAAGGACCACATCGACCACGTGTGGGGCAAAAAGGCGCAGCGCGCCGAGCTGGCGAAGGACGCCTTCCGCAAGTACAACCTCGAGTGGCAGGGCATCTCGCCGGAGGACCGCGTGATCTTCCTCGAGCCGGGCGAGACGATCCTGGCCCACACCGAGGAGTTCATCGGCGGCAAGAACCACATCACGACAATGATGAAAGCACGCTCGTCGCTCGGCCGCTCGTTCATCGAGGTCTGCAAGTGCGCCGGCTGGGGCGACGTGGGCTACATCAACCGCTGGACAATGGAGATTACGAACAACTCCAAGCACTACTCGATTCCGCTGATCGTTGGCCGCCGCATCGCGCAGCTCATCTTCTTTGAGACCGGGCCGATCATCGGCGACGATTACACAGCCAAGGGAAAGTACAACCCGGCGGGCTCGGTCGCCACGCTCCGGAAGCTCTGGAAGCCGAGCGCCATGCTCCCCCGCCTGGACCAGGACCGCGACGCGCTGAAATCGAACGCGCCGAAGGCGAAGAAAAAGTCTGGCCGCTAGGCCCGGCCGAAGACCGTCACCGCGAGGCCGTCTATCCGCTTCTCCACGCGCCCCAGCCGCGTTTTGACGTCCACGACGTCGAGCGCGATTGAATCGACGCGATCTTCGATGCGATCGAGGCAGCGATCAATTTGCTCGAACCTGGAATCAGTCTGACCGAACTTCGAGTCGATCTGATCAAACTTCGAGTCGACTTGATCGAATCGGCGGTAAACGTCGGCGAACCCGCTCGCTACAGCCGCGGCGAGCGGGTCGATTTTAGAATCAACCTTTTCGTCGATGAGGGCGCCGATAGCCTCGAGGTCTTTTTTGCTCAGCATCGCGCGGGGCATTGTACGCCCGGCAACCCGCGCCGCAGTAAGGTGGATATCACGCCCCGCTAAGCCGTTTTGGATAGGTTTTCCAAAGGCGCAAAAGAAAAACACCCGACAGTGTACGAATGTACCCCGAGGGTGCTTTTCCTTTGCCGCAGCCGGCACTCGGCGATTTCCCCGAAAGGTTAACCTTTCACTTCCACGCCCATGGAGCGGCAGGTACCCTCGATGGTGCGCATGGCGGCCTCGACGGACGCGGCGGAGAGGTCCACAGCCTTCTTCTCAGCGATCTCGCGGATCTTCGCCTTGGTGATGGAGCCAGCCTTGGTGACGAGGTTCTTGCCCGAGCCCTTCTCGAGACCGGCGAGCTTGAGGACGAGGCGGGACGCCGGCGGAGTCTTGTACTTCACCTCGTAGGTGCGGTCCTCGAAGACGGTGATGACCACCGGCACGATGTCGCCCATCTTGTCCTTGGTCTCGTCGTTGAACTTCTTAGTGAATTCACCGATGTTGATGCCGGCCTGACCGAGCGCGGGGCCGATAGGAGGCGCAGGGGTGGCCTTCCCGGCCGGGATCTGGAGCTTGACGAGCTTGGTGATTTTCTTGGCCATAAGTTTGTGCCGGCGAACCTTACCTAAATCGGTCTAATAAATCAACCGCCCTCCCCAACCCATCTCCTTTGAGTAACGCCCGGCTCGCCGGGGCCGAGCGAGAAAGGTTTTGGCCGGCCGACGGTGTACGCACGTACTCCGAGGGCGAGCAAAACCTTTCGCAGCCGGCATCCGGCAGCCGCCCGGCTAACGCTTAGCGCGCCTAAATCTTCTTTACCTGGAGGTAATCGAGCTCGATGGGAGTCTCGCGACCGAACATCGATACCAAAACCCTCAACTTGCCGCGCTCGGCGTCCACCTTCTCAACCTTGCCCTCGAGCTCCTTGAACGGACCGTCCGTGACGATGACCGGGTCGCCCTCGTCCACGTCGATCGTGTGCTTCGGAGCCTCGCCCGTCGAGCGGGAGAGGATGGCCTTCACCTCGGCCTCTGAGAGCGGCACGGGCACGACGCCAGAGCCGACGAAGCCGGTCACGCGCGGCGTGTTACGGACGACGTACCAGGACTCGTCGGTGACGGCCATGTCCACGAGCACGTAGCCCGGGTAGACCTTCTCCTCGACCTCGACGCGCTTCTGCCCCTTGATCTTGACCTTCTTCTCCTTGGGGACAATCACGGCGAAAATTTTGTCCTCCATGCCCAGCGACTCGATGCGCTGCTGGAGGTTGCGCGCAACCGCGTCCTCGTAGCCCGCGTAGGTGTGAATCGCGTACCAGTGCCGATCGCCGCTCCCCTGCTGTTTAGCCATATGTGTTGTGGTGCGGGAAGTTAGCCGCCGATAACCGAACGCTCGACGATCCAGGTAAAGGCGACGTCGAGGGCGCCGAGGTAGGCCGCCACAAGGAACGACACGACGAGCACGAGCGCGGTGAGGCCGATGACCTCCCGGCGCGACGGCCAGCTGATGCGGGAGACCTCGCCGAGCGACTCGCGTACAAACTGAATCATGGGTGCGTGGTCAGGCTAATAAAAAAGGCCCTCGCGGGCGGACAGGTCTATAGTACAGCCGATTGACCGAGGAAGTCAATCAGCTGAGGTAGCAAGGAAGAGTGAATAAATTGGTAAGCACGGCCTGGATTTCGGAACTTGTTCCTTGTTAATTCTTCCTTATTCCTTAGCCCGACCCAAAGCTAAAGGGCCGCGCCGGAACGGCGCGGCCCTTTAGCTTTGGGTCGGGCTAGTTCTCGATCTCGAATTGCACGTCCACCGACACCTCCACCTCCTGCTCTCCAGTCGGCACGTCCGGCGAGGTCTTCACCGCCATGTCGTAGCCGCCGCCCATGCCCTCGTACATTGGAGGGTAGTAGCCCGGCGAGGACTCGTACATGCCGATGATGTCGCCGAGGCTGAGGCCGAGCGCGTCGGCGTTCACCTTCGCGCGAGCCTTCGCGTCGGCGATGGCGAGCGCGCGAGCCTTGTCCTTCAGCTCCTCGATGCCATCGATGGTGAAAGAGAGCCCCGAAACATTCGTGACGTTCTTCTTGCCGATGCCGGCGAAGATATCCCCCGCCTTGCTAGTGTCGCGCACCTTCACGACGATGGTCTGGCTCACGTCGAAGCCGACAGGCAGGTTGCGGCCGCCCGGGCAGTACGAGCTACCGTACGGGCACGCCTCGGCGATCCATTCGTAGTGCGGGTAGATGTTGTAGGACTGCGTCTCGATGTCCTCCCTATCGACGCCCTGCTCCTCCAGGAACGCGATCGATTCGTTGATGACTTTCGTCGCCTGCTCCTGCGCCGACTCGACGGACTCCGAGGTCGCCTGCGCGCCGAAGCTGAAGGTGGCGATAATGTCCTCCTTGTCCGCGCTGACTTTCCCTTTGCCGTTCACGGAAATCGACGGGCCGTACGTCTGCTCGTCGAGCTGCCCCGTAGCCGCCACGGTGTAAAAGGTTTCGGCGATCAGAAAAGCCGAGAGGAACACGGCGATAGCGCCGAGACTGAGCGTGGCGCAGTACGCCGCGCGCCCCTTCCAATCCGTCGAAAACTGCTGGTAGCTAATCATTTGTGGCTAATTACGCGTGTAACCAATCTACTATACCACTGCCCCAAAATGGTGTCCTGAGGTACGCGCCCCCCGAGGGTAGAAAATTCTGACGCTAGGCGCGTCTCTCAGCGGCGAGGAGGAGGTTCGAGAAGAGCGCCGCGACGGTTAGGGGGCCAACGCCGCCGGGGACGGGAGAGTAGGCGGCGAGGGCGGAGCGGGCGGCGAGATTGAGGTCGCCCAGGAGCTTGCCGTCGGGGCCGGCGGTCGTGCCCACGTCGATGGCGGTGGCGCCCGGCGAGAGGTGCGCGGCGGTCAGGAGGCCAGGCTTCCCTACCGCGGAAATCACAATTTCGGCGGGGAGCGTCACGGCCGATAAGTCAGCCGTCTGATCGTCGGCGGTCGAGACGGTCGCGCCGCGCCCACGCATCAGCTCGGCGATCGGCGCGCCCGCGAGCCGCGACTGGCCGACAACGGCAAGACGCTTCCCCGCCACATCGACGCCGTGCGCGTCCAGGAGTTCAGCTACGGCGAGCGCGGTCGCAGAGACGAACGGAGAGCCGGGGGCGAGGCCGTCCACATCTTTCGCGGGCGGCACCAGCGCGGCGGCCGCGTAGCCGTCGAGGCTGGCCGCGGGGAGCTGGAGGATGACGCCGTCGTTCGCGCCATCGGCTCCGGCGGCGATCACCGCCGCTTCGAGCTCGGCCTGGCTGGCCGATTCCGGCAACGTTTGGAGCACGACCCCGGCGCCAATCTCCCCCGCGAACGCCTGCTTGCGCTCGATGTACGCAGCCGAGCGTGGGTCCTCGCCGACGCGGACAATGGCGAGGCGGGGGCCACGGCCGAGCGCGGTGACACGCTCGGCCAGCTCGGCGCACGCGCGCGCGGCGACGGAGCGACCTTCGAGAATCTTGGGAGTGACGACGCTCACCCGCTATTTCTACTACAAACGACGGGCTCCCGGTGTCCGGACACCGGGAGCCCGTCGCGAGAACGAGAGAGCCCGCGGCCGAAGGCCGCGGGCTCTCTGGAGACAGACGTTCGGCCGAGCTACTTCAGCATCTCGTCGAGCGCCGCGCGAACCGCGTCCGGGCGGTTGCCACTGACGGTCTGGAACTGCTTGTCCGGGCCGATGATGACGGACCAGGGAGTGCCCGAGCCGCCGGTCGCCTTCGCGTTCGCGGCGTCGGCGGTCACTTCGGCGAGGGTTGCCTTGTCGGCGAGGCACTTCTCGAAGGTAGCCTTGTCGGCGCCGACCGCGACCGCGTGGGTCGAGAGGCGGGCCGTGTCGGTGCGGAGCGCGCCCTGCTCCTCGACGATGAGGTCGAGGTAGGACCAGAACGCATCGTTACCCTTCTCCTTGCCGACGCACTCGGCGGCGAGCGCCTTGGTCTGCGCGAGCGGGTGCATCGGGAGCGGGAGGTGGCGGTAGGCCCAGGCGACCTTACCCGCGTACTTCGAGTCCGCCATGATCTCCTTCAGGCCGGCGTGAAAGCGCTGGCAGAACGGGCAGTCGATGTCGGAGAACTCGACGATGGTGACCTTCGCGTCGCGGGGACCGCGGACGTAGTCGCCGGCGCCGATCGGGGTAACCGCGGACGGGTTGCCGGTCTGGGCGGCCGGAGCGGGAGCCCCGCCGACCGGAGCCGCCGGCGCGCTGCCCTGCCCGATCCAGAGGATCGCGGCGGCAACCAGGACGCCGGCGCCGACGATGGCCGCCGGGACGCCGAGCGCGTTCTTGTCTGTCTCTGACATTTGTGTGTTCCTAAATGCTATTAAAGCTCGAACATCCTACCACTTGGGGGGCTAGGCGCCGCAGCCGGCGCCGGAGACTTTCGCGGCGGGAGCCGGCGCGGCGGCCGAGGTCGGCGCGCCCCTGGTCACGAGCGCGGCGACAATCATCAGGGCGGCCGCGACAATGGCCGCGGGGGTCGCGTACGGGCTCTCGTGGATCTTCGACATTCGGTTCGCTGTTGTTACGCTCCGCGGTCGCGAAGCCGGGGCATTGTACCTCAGGTCTCCGGGCAAAATTCCCACAGGCCGGAAACCTCGGCGCGCGCGGCCGCCTCCGCGGCGAAAAACGCTGGCCGACCCCCGTAGCTGAGGTCGCGGTACGCCGTCGCGGCGCCCGAGCGCACGAGCCACACGTTCACGCTCCCCTCCCACGGCGCGCCAGAGGTTGCCGGCGCCGACGACGTCGCGACGAAGCGGAGCAGCCGGCCGTAACGGTCGCGGTCGGGCTGCTCGGGATCCGCCGACAGGAAGATCGAACCGCCCGCGAGCGCCGCGCGGAGCGCCACGGTCGCCGAGTCGCCGCCGCACTCGGCGGGATTCCCCTGCCGCGCGACCTCGGGCGCGTCCACGCCGACGAGCCGCACCGGCTCCTCCGGGGAATCAGCGCAGCGCGCGCGGACGGTATCGCCGTCGATGACGCGGACGACCGAGCACGCGCCCGGCGCCGTCTCGGTCGCGACCGTGCTTGTGGCCACCGCAGGCGGAAAAACAGTTTTCGGTTCTGGCTCGGGGTTTACCTCGAACGCCGGCGCCGCCGGAAACGCGGCCGAGAGCGCCGCGCGAAAATTTCCGCCGGAGATTGCCCAGACGGCCAAAGCCGCCGCGAGAATCGCGGCGGCCGGAACTAGTTTCTTTCCTACCCCAATCACGGTTACTCCGCCTTTTTCTCGTTCTTACCCGAAGCGTTCGCGTTAACTTCGTAATTTGTATTTTGGGCTTCAAAGAAGTTCACCAATTCGAGCACGTCGAGCCCCGTCGCCATCCACTTCGCGGGGTTGCCCACCTTGTAGTGCGGCTCGAAGCCGAGCTCCTCGAGTCGGCGGTCGGCGACGTACTGCACGTACTGGTTCACGTAGTCGGCGTTGAGGCCGAGGATGCCGTTGGGGAACAGCTCCTTGTTGTAGGCGACCTCGAGCTCGACGCCCTGGATGATCAGGTCGCGGATTTCGCGCGCGAACTCCTCCGTCACGATGTCCGGGTTCTCCTCGAGGATACCCATGATGAGCTGGATGCCGAACTTGAGGTGCAGCGACTCGTCGCGCACGACCCAGCTGACCATCGAGCCGAAGTTGCGGAGCTTGTTGCGCTGGCGGAACGAGAGGATAACCATGAAGCCCGAGTAGAACCAGATGCCCTCCATCACGATGTTGGTTGCGACGAGGTTGCGCACGAAGTCCTTCTTCCCCTCCGGCGTCGTCACGTCGAGGTGCTCCTCGGTCATGCGCATCATGTACTTCTTCACGAAGTTCTCCTTCGCCTGCATCGCGTCGTTCTGGAGGTGGACGCTGTAGACGTCGTCGCGCTCGAACGGGAAGGTCTCGAGCACGTACTCGAACGAGACGCAGTGGTTCGCCTCCTCGAACATCCAGCGCGCGAGGAAGAGGTGCGCCTCGGCGGACTTGAGGTACGGGTAGACGCCGAGCGCGATCGAGCGGTTCACAATGAGCTCGGCCGGGTTGAAGAACGCCATGATGTACTTCACCGCGTGCTTCTCGTCGTCGGTCATCGCCTCGAAGTCGACGATGTCCTCCTTGAGCGTGATCTCGTGCGGGAACCAGGTGTTGCGGACCGCCTGGTTGTACAGGTCGCGCGCCCACGGGTACTGCGACGGGTAGAGGTTGAAGTCCGAGGCGGAAGGTTTGCCGACGAGCATGGTGATTTTGCGTTGACTTTCTAAACCCGGCTGGGTCGCCAAGTGTACTCCTCCCCCGCCCCGCCTAAAAATCCACAGCACGAGGAAACGAGGAGCCCTTACGTGCAAGTTACCAAAAAGAGCAGCGCCGCCCGGAGGGCGGCGCTGCTAACGGCGAAACTTAAGATTTATCGTCCATTTTATTGGCAGCTGTCGCAGACCATGCCCTCCATCGGGTCACCGTCCGGCCCCTTCTGCGCCGCACGATTGTGCACGCGGTACTTCGGCTTCTCGGCCTCGGCGGACGCGACGGCCACCGGAACCTCGACCGTCGCCGGGCGCGAGAGCGAGTCGGGCGAAATCGGGCTCTCGACGGGCTGCGGCGCGGGCGCGGCGGCAGCAGCCTCCGCGGCGTCGGACGCGGCGAGCTTAGCCTTGATCGCGCCGAAGCCGGTCTTGCCGAGCACGGACGCCTTGTTGACCTTCACGGTCGACTGCTCGGCCGTGTGACGCGGCTTCATGTGCAGGTAGTAGGTCGTCTTGAGGCCCTTCTCCCACGCGGCCTCGTAGATCGCCATCACCTCGTCGATGTCGCGCGTCTCGAGGTACATGTTGCGCGAGAGCGCCTGGTCGATCCACTTCTGCGCGCGCGCCGCGACCTCGATGTAGGCGTACGGCGAGGTCGTGAACGAGGTCTTGTAGACGTCGCGGAGCTCCTGCGGGATTTCCTCGAGGCCGGCGATATCGCCCTGCGACTCGATGATCTTGCCGCGCACGTTCTCCCAGATGCCGAGGCGCTTGAGGTCGTTGACGAGGTTGGTGTTGATGTCGAGGTACTTGCCCGAGATCTTGTTGCGCGAGAACACCTGCGCGAAACGCGCGTCGATGCCGGGGGTCGTCGCCGCGACGAGGCCGATGTTCGCGTTCGGCGCGACGGCGAGGAGCGTGGCGTTCCGCATGCCGCCCTTCACCTTGGCGCGCAGCGCGTCCCAGTCGAGGCCCTTGTGCTTCGAGGTGCGGTCGACGGTGAGCGCCACGCCGCGCTCGCGCTCGAGGCGCTCCATCGAGTCGACGGGCACCATGCCGCGCGACCAGCCTGAGCCCGGGAAGTTCTGGTAGCTCCCCCGCTCGGCCGCGAGGTTCGCGGACTCGTCGATCGCCATGTAGGAAACGAACTCGAAGATCTGGTCGGCGAAGTCGTACGAGCGCGCGTCGTCGTAGCTCCAGCCCATCTTCTCGACGGCGTCGGCGAAGCCCATGACGCCGAGGCCTACCGCGCGATTCTCGCGGTCGGACCGGCGCGCCTCCTCGATCGGCAGGTCGTTGATGTCGATGAGGTTGTCGAGGTGGCGAATCGCGGCGCGGACGGTCTCCTCGAGCTTCTGCCACTCGACAGACCTGGCGGCGACGTCGAGGTGCGCCGAGAGGTTGAGCGACGCGAGGTTGCAGACGGCGATGTTGTCGCGATCCTGCGGCAGGCAGATCTCCGTGCAGAGGTTCGACATGTGGATCGTGCCGGTGTTGTCGTTGAGCGCGCGCAGGTTCATCGGGTCCTTGAACGTGATCCACGGGTGGCTGGTACCCATGAGCGACACGAGCATCTGGCGCCAGAGCTCGCGCGCCGGAACCTTCTTGTACATGCGCATCTCGCCGCGGTCGGCCTTCGCCGCGTACTCGTTGTAGCGGCGGGAGAACGCGTCGCCGTAGAGCTCCACGAGGTCGGGCACCTCGGCCGGGTCGAAGAGGTACCAGTCGCCGCCGGCCTTCACGCGCTTCACGAATTCGTCCGAAATGAGCGCCGCCGTGTTCGCGGTCCGCATGCGGAGGTAGTCGTCGCCGGCGTTGTGGCGCCAGTCGATGAATTCCGGGAAGTCGAGGTGCCAGTTCTCCATGTAGAGGCACAGCGCGCCGACCTTCTTGCCCGCGCGCTGGATGGCGCGCACGGCGGTGTCCATGATCTTGGCGAACGGCGCGGGGCCGGACGAGACGCCGGAGGTCGACCTGAGGGGCGACCCCGTGGCGCGGAGCTTCGTAATCGAGACGCCCTGCCCGCCCGTCGCCTTCGCGATGAGCATGGTGTCGGCGACCGACTTCGCGATGTGCGCCATGTCGTCCTCGACCTGGAGCAGGAAGCAGTTGGACAGCGACGGGCGCGAGGTGCCCGCGCCGACGTTCGTCGAGCCGCCCGCGACGTAGCGCAGGTTGGACATCAGGTCGTAGAACTTCTTGGCCTGCGCGGTCGGGTCGGCCTCGTCGTACGAGAGACCCATCGCGACGCGCATGAAGAAGAACTGCGGCGTCTCGGTCACCTCCTGGTTCTGGCCCTTCATCGCGTAGCGGTTGAGGAGGCCCGACAGTCCGGCGTAGTTCAGCTTCTCGTCGCGCTCGGGGTCGAGGTGGGCGGCGAGGCTCTCCAGATCGAACTTCTCAACCATGCGCCGATCGAACAGGCCCTTCTCGACCTGCGAGGCGACGTAGGCTGGAAACTTCGCGCGGTGGAGGTTCAGGACCGCGCCATCGTCGTCCGAGTCGTAGCCGCCGAGCACCTTCTTGTAGGTGACCTTGAGGAGGAGGCGCGTCGCCGCGCGGTCGTAGGCGGGATCCTCCTGCACGTTCTGGAGCGCGGCGTTGATGGTCGCCTGGTCGAGCTCCTCGGTGGTGACGCCGTCGTAGAGCGACAGCTCGGACTCGGTCGCGATCTGCGTGACCATGCCGATCTGGTTCTCGAGGCCGCGGCAGGCGCGCTCGATCGACCGGTTGATTTCGTTGGCGTCGAAGGGCACCCGGGTCCCGTCGCGCTTGGTCACGGTAATCGCCATCTTTTCTGTCGTTAGCTTTGGGGGGGTAATTGGCCGCCGGAAGTTACCGCGGTAGAGGCCATTGTACCCCTCCCCCGGCGGCCGTGTTCGCTTTGGTAACTAAGGTCCTTCGCGAGACGTGGGAAGTTATCCACAGGCGCGCCGGGCGCGCGAAATTTGGCCCGCCGCGCGGCGAAAATACCCGCGCGGCGAGCGCGGGTAGCAGGTCGGGGCGAGCGCGGCGAGGATAATCTTCCGGGTAGGGAGAGGCGGCTTCGCGCGCGCCGGTCTCACTTAGGGAAAAACTAGGAGGCCCGAACCGCGCGGCCCTTGCCGCGCTCGAGCGTGTCGCCCGCCGCCACGAGGCGCGCGGCGTCGGCGCAGGCCTCGCCGTTAATTTTTGCGCCGCCCTGCTCGATCACGCGGCGCGCGTCAGATTTAGACTCGGCGAGGCCGGCTGCCACGAGCGCCTCCACGAGCGGCAGGCCGGCAACCTTCGCCTCAGGCGCCGAAGCTGGCACGTTCCCCTGCCCCAAGAGCTCCTCGAAGTAGGCCTGCGCGGCGGCGGCGGCCGAGTCACCGTGGCAGTAGCGGACGATTTCGCGGGCGAGCGCCTTTTTCACGTCGCGGGGATTCTCGCCGGACGCGAGGCGCGCTTCGAGCGCGGCAATTTCCGAGAGCGGCAGGCGCGTCATCGCTGCGGCGTAGGTCGCGATCGATTTATCTCCGATGCCCATCGCCTTCTGGAACTGCGCGCGCGGCTCATCGTCGAGCGCGATCGTGTTGCCCCAGCTCGAGCTCATCTTGCGGCCGTCGGTACCCTCGACGAGAGGGTTCATCAGAATATCCTGCGGCGTCTGGTCGTAGCGGCGCTGCATCGTGCGGCCCGCGAGCAAATTAAACTTCTGGTCGGTGCCGCCGAGCTCGACGTCGGCTGAAACGGCGACGGAGTCGTAGCCTTGGAGCAGCGGGTAGAGCGTCTCGTGGAGGCCGACGCGCTTCCCCTCCGCCATGCGCCTCGCGATGAGCTCGCGCGAGGTGAACTCGTTCACCGAGAACGAGCTGGCCTGCGCGAGCACCTCGCGGTACGAGAGTTTGTCGAGCCACTCGGAGTTGCGGCGCAGCTCGACCTTAGGCATGTCGAGAATCTTCCCCGCCTGCTCGGCGTAGGTCGCGAGGTTCGCGTCGACGGCGGCCCGGTCGAGCATCGGGCGCTCGGCGTCCTTATCGGACGCGTCGCCGATCGTGCCGGTGAAGTCGCCAATGATGAGCACGACCTGGTGGCCGAGCTCCTGGAAATCGCGCAGCTTCCAGAGCGCGACGGCGCGGCCGAGGTGGATGTGCGCGCTCGTGGGGTCAATGCCGAGCTTTACCCGCAGCTGCTTGCCCGATTTGAGCTTCGCCTCGAGGGACTCGCGATCGATGACCTCCGCGACGCCGCGCGAGAGCAGCTCCTCAATTTTCTGCGGGTCGGTCGAAACGGCCATAGGTAGCGAGAAATCTAGCAGGAGCGCGCCTCGCGCGCGAGGATGCGGCGTTTGGCGGAGGGGCCGCCGCGGTTGTAGCCGCCGGGGGCACCGTCGGCGCGGACCACTCGGTGGCACGGAATTTTCGGGTCGAAGTTTTTCGACATGGCGGCGCCAACGGCGCGGGCGGCTCTCGCGTTCCCGGCGCGGCGCGCCACTTCCCCGTAGGAGAGCGTTTCCCCTTTCGGAATTTTAGCGACGACGGCGCGGGCGCGGTCGGCGAAGCTAAGCGACATCCCGGTACCCGTCCTGTCGGCGACCTGGCGGGCTGATGCCAAACTTCGCACGTTCCGCCTCTATCTCTCTGGCCGCGGCGGCGAGGGTCGCCTCGTCGTCCAACGGGTCGCTCCTCCCTTCCTGAGCCCGGCGCGCCTCGAAAAGGCTAATTAGCTCCCTAATCTTAACGACGTCGTCCACCTCGGGCACAGGATCCTGCTCGGGCGTCACGTTCGGACTCATCGATTCCATTCCCATAGGTGCCGGCATTGTACCAAAAAGAAAAGCCGCCCTTTCGGGAGGCTTTTCCGAACCGAAGTTCGCGGAGACGCTTACGCGCGGGTGAAGCGCGGGCGATCCTCGCGAGGCTTCGCGATGTTCACCGTGAGGGCGCGGCCGTCGAGCGGCTTGCCGTTCCAGGCGTCGATCGCGGCGTTGGCGCCAGCCTCGTCGGCCATTTCAACGAAACCGAAACCGCGGGAGCGGCCGGTGTCGCGGTCCATGACGACAGAAGCGGAAACAACCTCGCCGCAGGCCGAGAAGGCCTGGCGGAGCGAGTCATCGGTCGACGAGAACGGGAGGTTCCCGACAAAGAGGCGCTGGGACATTTGGGTCGTGCTTGATCTATCTAACGGGCCCGAACGGGTCGTGGCTCCGATCAGAGCGGGGACCTGGGGCCCGTGGGACTAGCACGGCCAAGGGCCAGACTTCTGAC
>CAZNOT010000002.1:0-47044 GCA_964574865.1 uncultured Candidatus Saccharibacteria bacterium
CGCGAGGCGGGGTCGCGACCGAGGCGAGCGACGGCGAGCCGAGAGTTGTGACCGAATCCCTCCCGCCCCGCGCTACAATTCCCCCCATGACGCAAACAATTCTCGCCTACCTCGCCTCGCTCGCCTCGCTCGTCGCCGTCGACTCCGTCTGGCTCAAGCTCGCCTACCGCGCCCTCTACCAGCCGCGCCTGGGGCACCTCTTCGCCGCCGCGCCGTCGTGGCTGCCGATCGTCCTCTTCTACCTCCTCTACGCCGGCGGCGTGACGCTCTTCGCCGCGATGCCCGCGCTCCGCGAGAACGCGCCGCTCCAGCGCGCGTTCCTCCTCGGCGCCGCGCTCGGGCTCGTCGCCTACGGCACCTACGACCTCACCAACCAGGCGACGATGAAGGCCTGGCCGGCGATCGTCACCGTCATCGACCTCGCCTGGGGCGCGCTCCTGACCGGCCTCGCCGCCACCGCCGCCGTCTGGGTCGCCCGCCGCCTCGGCCGCTAGCCGTATGCTGAGCCTCCTCCTGCCGGCCTTCTCCGCCGCCGCGCTCGCGGTCGGGGCGTACATGCTCGCCTGGTACGCCGTCTCGCTCGCGATCCGCCGCGCCGACGTGGCCGACACCGCGTGGGGCCTCGGGTTCGCGCTCGCCGCCGGCGCGGCGATCCTCGCGACGGGCGGCTTCGCGCCGGACCGCGCGTCGCTCCTCTTCGC
The DNA here is from genome assembly GCA_964574865.1 of uncultured Candidatus Saccharibacteria bacterium. GTDB lineage: Bacteria > Patescibacteriota > Minisyncoccia > Phycocordibacterales > JAACPR01 > DATDYW01. The sequence goes on from CAZNOT010000002.1 coordinate 702, forward strand.
GCTCGTCGCGGTCTGGGGCCTGCGCCTCTCGTGGCACATCTCGTCCCGTAACCGGCGCAAGCCCGAGGACGCCCGCTACCGCGCCTGGCGCGAGTCGTGGGGCAAGACGTTCTGGTGGCGCTCGCTGCTCCAGATTTTCACGCTGCAGGGCGCGCTCCTCCTCGCGGTGGTCTCGCCGGTGATCGTCGTCGCCGCCGCCCGCGGCGGCGCGCTCGGCTGGCTCGACGCGGCCGGCGCCCTCGTGTGGCTCGTCGGGTTCCTGTTCGAGTCTGTCGGCGACGCGCAGCTCCGCGCGTACCTGCGGCAGGATCCGGCCACCCGGCCGCCCGTCCTCGACCGCGGCCTCTGGCGCTACACCCGCCACCCGAACTACTTCGGCGAGGTGACGCAGTGGTGGGGGGTCTGGCTCGTGGCGCTCGCCGTGCCCGGCGGCTGGCTGGGCGTCCTCGGGCCGCTCGCCATCTCGTTCCTCATCCTCAAGGTCTCCGGCATCCCGATGCTCGAGCGCGCCTTCGCCGGCAACCCCGCCTTCGAGGAGTACAAGAAGAGAACCAGCGCGTTCTTCCCGCTGCCGCCGCGGGGGTAAGTTATTGCTCTGGTGGACGTCTATCTTCTCCGCTGTGCTGATGATTCCCTCTACTGCGGCATCGCGCAGGATTTAAAGAAACGGGTGGGGGAGCACAACGGAGACGTAGGATCGAAGCGCGGGGCGAAGTACACGCGGAGCCGGCGGCCGGTAGAGTTGGTGTGGTCGAAGCGGTTCAGGACGAAGTCGGCGGCGATGCGGGTGGAGGCGGCGATGAAAAAACTGTCGCGGGCCGAGAAGCTCGCGCTGATCGCCAAATCTCGAGGCGAGAAAAAATGAGACGCTCGCCGGAACTTCCGCCGGGCGTGGTCGGCGTGGTGACGGCGCCGGTTTCCACAGGGGTGGCGCCCGAGCTCGCGAGGCGAGCGTGGGCCGGTGCTAGAATTTCCGACGACCGTATTTCTAAAACAAAACGCACGCAATGAAACCTTCCGTCTGGCTCCTTTTCGCGGCCGTCGTCTCGCTCGGCATCTCGGTCTACTTCTGGAACGCCGGGAACCTCCAGCTCGCCACCTTCATCGGCCTCTGGGTTCCGTCTCTGCTCTCGCTCGCGACCTACGCCAAGACCCGCTAGCTCGATTCGCCCGACTCACGAAAACCGCCGCGAGGCGGTTTTCGCTTTTCGGCGCGCTAAAATCTCCGCGTGCCATTTGCCCACACGGTTCGCCGGTCGGCGCGGGCGCGGAACCTGCGCCTCACCGTCTACCCGGACGGGCGCGTCGTGCTGACGGTGCCGCGCCGCGCGAGCGAGCGCGCCGCGCAGAAATTTCTCGCGGCGAAGTCTCCCTGGGTCGAGGCGACAATCGAGCGGCTCGCGAAGCTCCCGCCGCCCCTGGTGCCGAAAGGTGGGCGCCGCGAGTACCTGGCGCGAAAGGGAGAGGCGCGAGCGCTCGCGGCGCGGCTCCTCGCAGAGTGGAACAAAATTTACGGCTTCACGTGGAGCCGCGTCGCGATTCGCAACCAGAAGAGCCGCTGGGGCTCCTGCTCGCGGCGGGGGAACCTCAACTTCAACTACCGCATTGTGCACCTGCCGCCGCGCCTCGCGGACTACCTCGTCGTGCACGAGCTGTGCCACCTGGCGCACATGAACCACGGCCCGCGGTTCTGGGCCGAGGTCGCGCGGGCGCTGCCGGACTACCGCGAGCTCCGCGCGGCTCTCCGGATTGGCCGGCGGATCGATTAGCGACCGCTGGAGGCGGGCGTAAAATTCCGGGCGCGGGTACTCGCGTCCGAAAGGCTGTTTTCGCCGCCGCGCGATTTTCGCGCTTAGCGGCCGGCGCCTGTTTCTGGTAGAAAACGCAGGCCCCGCGCGCTCCCATCGTTCAATGGATAGGACACTGGCCTCCGAAGCTGGAGATGTAGGTTCGATTCCTACTGGGAGCACAAAAAAGAAACCCCGCCTCAAGCGGGCGGTTTCTTTTTGGCGCTCCCAGGGAAGGTGCCCGCGCACCTTCCGGGTAGGAATCGAAAGCCGCAGCGATGTTCGGCCCGCGGCTCTGCCGGGACGAACCGCGAGGCGGGGTCGCGGGTACTTTGCCGTTTGGGATCCGTTCGAGAGTTAGAGGATTCCAAACGGCTCAGTAACCCGTGACTGATTCCTGCTGGGAGCACGCCAAATCGACCCAATGATCCGTGGCCGATTCCCAAACCAATCAAACGGCCTCCGGCCCCACTCGTAATTTTCGCAATTGCGACCTGGGCTGACGGTAAGGAACCAATAATTTTCTGCTAAACTTGTCCCGCCATGAAGAAAATCCTTTCCGCCCTCGCCGCCGCCGCGCTGCTCGTCCCGTCGGTATCGTTCGCCGCGCCGGCGTTTCGGCTCATCGATTCGTCCGTCGTCGCGGCTAAACCCGAGATCGTCTCGTTCGTCGCCGCTGAAGATTCCCACGACCTCAGCTGGGAGGCGGCCGGCGCTGGCCTGCTCGAACTCTCGGTCCGCTGCAGGGGCGGCGCGCGGATGAGCGTCGACCACGAGGACGGCACCGTCTCCTACGTGCAGTGCGACGGGAAGCTCCACCCAGCCTACCGGTTCGAATCCGAGGTTGGCCAGACGGCCGACGTGGCGCTCCAGGTCACCGGCGACAAGGCGGTGAAGGTCTACACGATTCTGAAGATCTACCAGGACAAGGACGGCAAGAAGGGGAAGCTCGCGGATAAGGCGAAGGTCAACCTGACCGTCGCGCCGGAAACGGAGGACGAAGAGTAGCGGCCGGGTAGGGCGAGCTGTGAGAATTTGCCCGCTCGGTCTAGCGGGTTCCGAAAATGTGCCGCCAGCCGCGCGCTCTAGCCGCGCCTGCGGCTTTCCTCTTTCACGCGCGCGCCATCGAGAACATTCCGACGGCCACCGCGCCGGCCTTCCGCAGCGCCGCGCGGCACGCGCGCAGCGTGGCGCCCGTCGTCGCCACGTCGTCGACGAGCGCAACGGCGTGGCCGCGCACGATCGATTCATCAGCCGCGAACGCGTCGCGTAGGTTACCGAGCCGCGCCGCGCGGGCGAGCTTGGCCTGCTTCGGCGTCTCGCGTACTTTGCGCAGGGCGCCTGGCGCGTACCGGGCGACATTCGGCGCGAGCGCCGCGAGAACCCCTTCGCAGAGGAGCTCCGTCTGGCTGTACCCGCGCTCGCGCCGGCTGGCAGGGGAGAGCGGCACCGGCACGATTAATGTCTCGGCGCGCCGCCCGGCTTCTTCCCGCTCTCCGATCCAGGCGAGAACGCCTTCGGCTAGAAGCGCGCCGACGCCGGCAGCCGCCCCGCGGCTCCGCGATTCCTTCACGAGGAGCGTGAGCCGGGCCGCCAGAGGGTCGTCGTACGCGAAGAGCGCGTGTATCGGGAGCGCTGGGTCGGGGAGCGGCGCGCGAATTGCCGCGCGGAGCGCTTCGGGCGGGCACCGCTCGAGCAGCCGGTCGATCTCCGCGCGCGGAAAAAACGCATCGGCGACGGCGCGCCCCGCGCCTCTCTTCGGCCCGATTGTCGCCGCCGTCGTTCTCACCGGCGCACCGTACCGCGCCGCGAATCACGCCGCGGTAAGCCCGCCGCGAGCTGTGAATAAAGGTCGTCGTGGAACCTCGCGTGATATACTCGCGGCGCTCCGATGCTCGAGAGAATCAGCGAATTCGCGAAGGGAATCTTTGGCGAGAAACGTCAGAGCGTTCTCGGCGTGGACATAGGATCGTCCTCCGCGAAGGTCGTGCAGCTCCGCAAGGAGCGCGGCCGCGCAATCCTCGAAACCTACGGCGAGCTCGCCCTCGGACCTTACGGCCAGGTCGAGGTTGGTCGCGCGGTGAAGCTCTCGCCCGAGAAGGTTGCCGAGGCGGTCAAGGATTTGCTCAAGGAAGCCAGCGTCTCGACCGCCGACTCCGCGCTCACCGTGCCAATGCGCTCGTCGATGACGACGGTCATTACCGTGCCGACCTACGACGACGATCGCCTCAAGATGATGGTGCCGCTCGAGGCCCGCAAGTACATCCCCGTGCCGATGTCGCAGGTGACCCTCGACTGGTTCAAGATCCCGAAGCCCGAAATCGAGGAGGCCGACGCGGCGCGGCGCGGCCAGACCGAGGTGATGGTTGTCGCCATTCACAACGAGGCGCTCGACTCGCTCTCGCGCGTCGTCGAGGACGCGCAGCTCAACGCGTCCTTCTTCGAGATCGAGATGTTCTCGACTATCCGCGCGATCATCGACCCGTCAGAGGCGGCCGCCACGATGATTTTAGACATCGGCGCGAGCGCCACGAAGGCGTACATCGTCGAGCGCGGCGTCGTCCGCGAGTCGCACTCTATCCCGCGCGGCTCGCAGGAAATCACCCTCAGTTTCTCGAAAGCGATCGGCGTCACGGTCGACTACGCCGAGAAGCTCAAGCGGAACGCTGGCCGAAACGAGCTCCAGCAGGACCAGAAACTCAAGGAGATTGCCGATCTCGTGTTCCAGCCAATCTGGAGCGAGGCGATGACGCTCCTCCTGAGCTACCAGAAGCGCGCGCGGGCGGTCGTCTCGCGCGTCATTCTCGTCGGCGGCGGCGCGATGTTCCCAGGTCTCGCGGCCGTGGCGCAGCAGAAGCTCGGCGTCGAGGTGATCCGCGCTGACCCGTTCGCGAAGGTGTCTGCGCCGGCGTTCCTCCAGGGCGTGCTGCGCGAGAACGGCATGGCGTTTGCCGGCGCGATTGGCATCGCGCTGCGCAAGCTAGAGCTGCTTTGAGGTTTCGTCGGCGCGCGGCGTCCCCGCGATCCCGCGCGGGATCGCCCGTGTTCGCGGCGGCCGCTCCCTGTGGATAGCTCTGGCGCGGCGAACGGGCGGGGAGAGCGTATAATTCGTGCAAGCTAATGAGCGAGGTGCAAACAACTTTCGTCCCGCGCCGCCCGCAGCTCGCGACGCCCCGCGTCGCGGCCCCGCGCGGACCAGATTTCATCGTGCTCATCGCCACGGTTTTGTTCTTCGCGTCTGCCGCCGCCGCGGGTGGCGTCTACGCGTGGCGTTGGAACCTCAACCGTGAGATCGAGAGCCAGGCCGACCAGCTCGAGAAAGTGCGCGACTCCTTCGACCCAAAGTTCATCGAGCAGGCGTCGCTCCTCAACGACCGCATCGTCGCGGCGAACAAGATTCTCGATGGCCACCTCGCGCCGACCGAGCTGTTCGACATATTCGAACAGTTCACCCTCCGCACGGTAGCTTTTCAATCTTTCACCGCGGTGCGCGGCGCGAACGGTTCGGTGGCGCTCACCGCGACCGGTGTCGGCAAGAACTTCGAGGCGGTGGTGCTCCAGTCTGACTGGTTCGGCGACGGTCCCGACGGCGACGGAGCCCGGCTCAAGGACGTCGTATTCTCGCGCCTCGGCGAGACCGACCGCCGCGAGGCGACGTTCAATTTCTCGGCGACTATCCCCGCCGAGCGCATCCTCTTCACCCGATCCATCACGCAGGTGCCCGCGCCGATCCAGGCCCCGGCGCAGCGCGGGGCGGCCGCTTCCTCGACCTCAACCTCGCTCGCGGCCACGTCGACTGCGCCCGCCGTGTCTACTCCGGGCGGAGTGCGCACGCCGCCGCCGGGCTCCACGACTATCTGACATATGAAATCTCGAACCGTACCCTTCCTGATGCTCGTGCTCGCCATCGCGCTCTTCGTCGCGGTGACCTACCCCGCGTACACCGACGAGAAGGAGGGCGTGAAGGCGCTCCAGGCGAAGTTCGAGGAGAACGAGCAGACGCTCGATCTCGCCGCGCAGCTCGCCGAGAAGCGCGACGATCTGCGTAAGCGCTACTCGAAGATTAAGGACGAGGAGCGGGCGCTCCTCGCCAAGCTCCTGCCGTCGACGGTCGACAACGTTCGCTTGGTCAACGAGGTGTACGCCATGGCGCGCAAGCACGGCGTTCAGATTGGCAACGTTTCGGTCGGCGACGAGGCTTCGACCGACGCGGATAAGGGGCGACGAACCGCGGCGGCCGACGTCGCGAGCCAGTCGAGGAGCTACGGCGTCCTGCCGGTTTCCTTCGGCGCGAAGGCGTCCTACGGTAACTTCGAATCGTTCCTCCGCGACCTCGAGCTCTCGCTCCGCCTCGTCGACGTCCAATCGCTCTCGCTGAAGTCGGGGGCGACGGGCGAGTACGACTGGACGGTCAAGCTCGACACCTACTGGCTGCGCTGACGACAAAAACATGGGAAAGAAACGAGCAATCCTGATCGTCGCCCTCCTCGCCGTCGTCGGCGGGGGCGCCGCGGCGTACCTCACGCGCGGGTCGTCCGACGGAGCCGCCGAGTCGGTGCGCACGGTCAACGACGGACGGGCATCGTCTCGCACCGCGTCATCGACCGACTCGCTCGTCGCGGAGATTACCGCCACTATCTACCAGATGGACCGCCTCCAGCTCGATCCCTCCATCTTTAACTCGGCGGCCTTCCGCATCCTCCAAGATCGCACGCAGACCATCGCGCCCCAGGAGCCTGGCCGCGAGAATCCTTTCGCGCCGCTCGATTCTGACGCCGCCCCCTCGACCGGCGGGACTCGGACGCGTGCCCCCTCGACCGGCGGCGGCCTGATCAACGCGAACCGAACGTCGACCGGCGGCACCGCCGGTACCCCTCCCGCGCTGCCTGTCCGTTAGTGAATCTCTAGGATGACCTTCCTCGAGTTTCTGGCAGACAAGAAGCTGCTCGACGCGAAGCAGCTCCCGCGTATTTTCGCCGAGTCCGAGGCATCGGCCGAGCCGCTCGATAGGCACCTCCAACGTCACGGCCTCACGCCGGAAAAAATTCTCGAGGCTAAGAGCGAGTACTACGGGATTCCGATCCACGAGATCGGCTCTGGCACGGGCGCGGTGCCCTTCGAGGTGCTCCGCTACGTGCCGGAGGAGTCCGCGCTCCACTACGGCTTCGCGCCGGTCGCTATTCAGGACGGGTTCCTCGTGGTCGGCGTGCTGAATCCTGAGGACATCGAAGCTCGCGAAGCGCTCAACTTCATCTCGGCGAAGGAGGACATCCCGTACAAGCTCACGCTGCTCTCGGAGAAAGACTTCGAGCGCATCCTCGGCGCGTATAAGGGTCTCTCGGGGCAGGTGACCCAGGCGCTCGAGGAGCTCGAGACGGAGGACATCTCGCTCGAGGATGACGCCGTCGTCAGCACGACGCAGAAGGGGAGCGTCCGAATCATAGAGGACGCGCCGGTCACCAAAATTGTCTCGACCATCATTCGCTACGCGGTCGAGGGCAACGCTTCGGACATTCACGTCGAGCCGATCCGCGAGCGCATTCGCGTGCGCTTCCGCGTCGACGGCGACCTCAAGACCTCGCTCATGCTGCCGTCGAAGGTGCACTCGGCGCTGGTGGCGCGCATTAAGGTTCAGGCGAAGCTGAAGCTCGACGAGAAGCGCAAGCCGCAGGACGGGCGCTTCCAGGTGCGCATCCAGAGCCGCCAGGTCGACTTCCGCGTGTCGACCTTCCCGACCTACTACGGCGAGAAGGTGGTGATGCGCATCCTCGACCAGGAGCGCGGCGTCCGTAACGTCGACCAGATTGGCCTGATGGCGAACCAGAAGGAGATGCTGCTGCGCGCGGTCAGTCGGCCCTACGGCATGATCCTCATCTCGGGGCCGACGGGGTCCGGAAAAACCACGACGCTCTACTCCGTGCTCGATCTCGTCGACAAGGAGAAGTTCAACGTGCTCTCGCTCGAGGATCCGGTGGAGTACGCCATCGAGGGCGTGTCGCAGTCGCAGGTGTTCCCGGAGATCGGCTACACCTTCGCGACCGGCCTCCGCACGACCCTGCGCCAGGACCCGGACATCATCATGGTCGGCGAGATCCGTGACGGCGAGACGGCCAAGCTCGCCATTCAGGCGGCGCTCACCGGTCACCTCGTGTTCTCGACGATTCACACCAACACCTCGTGCGGCATTGTGCCGCGCCTCATCGACATGGGGGTCGACCCGTACCTGATTGCGCCGACTCTGGTGCTCGGCGTCGCGCAGCGACTCGTGCGCAAGAGCTGCCCCGGCGCAGGTGAGGAGGAGAAGGTCGAGGGCGCGCTCAAGGCGATGATCGACGACCAGTTCTCGGATCTGCCCACGGAGTTTCACGCCCAGCTACCGCCCATGAACTCGGTGATGCGGCTGAAACCCTCGCCCGAGTGCCCGATGGGTACCCGCGGCCGCGAGGCTGTGTTCGAGATGTACGAGATGAGCCGCGACATCGAGTCCGTCATTCTCTCGAACCCGACCGAGAACGCGCTGTACGACACCGTCCGCAAGAAGGGGATGATCACCATGCGCGAGCACGCGATCGTGAAGGCCCTCGAGCACAGCGTGCCGTGGGAGGAGGTCGGCAAGCTCTAGGCCGCGCCGGAATCCCCAGCCGGGGAAGCGGCGACGCGCGATTGCGGCCGGCGCGGCGTGCTAGAATTTTGAGGCTAAAGAACGGGCAACATGGCTGAAAACGAAAACAACGCCGCGGAGAAGAAGGACCTAGACCTCAGCGGTTTGAAGGTGCTCCTCATCGATGACGACACCTTTCTCTTGGATATGTACGCGCTCAAATTCAAGCGCTTCGGCGCGGAGCCGGTCGCCGCGAGCGGCGCCGAGGAGGCGCTCGACAAGCTCGCCGAGGGCTACTCGCCGGACGTCGTTCTCTGCGACATTATTATGCCGAAGCTCGACGGGTTCGATTTCCTGCGCGCCATGCGCGGGAAGGGCTACGCGCCGAACGCCACCGTCATCGTGCTCTCGAACCAGGGGCAGGAAACCGACCAGGAGCAGGCGGCTGAGTTCAAGGTGGACGACTACATTATCAAGGCGCTCCTCACGCCCTCCGAGGTTGTGGCCCGCGTGGCTGCGGCCGTCTTCAAGCGGCGCGGCGCTAAGTAGCGGACGAACAGCGAACTATGGACTACCAGAAGATGCTCGACTCCCTGATCGAAACGGTCGTCAGCCGCGACGCCTCCGACCTGCACCTCTCGCAGGGTCGCCACCCGACGCTGCGCGTCATGGGCGATCTCATTCCGATTTCTACGCACCCGGTGCTCTCCAAGGAAGACCTCGACGGTCTCCTGGCCGCGATGATCGGCGCGACCCGCGTCGCCGACTTTCGCGGCAAGACGCAGTTCGACTTCGCGTACTCGTTCCGCGATAAGTTCCGCTTCCGCGGAAACGCCTTCATTCAGCAGGGTCACGTCTCGATCGTCATGCGTCTCATCCCGCGCCAGATTCGCACGCTCGCCGAGCTCAACGTTCCGCCGATCCTCGAGACCTTCGCCCGCAAGCAGCAGGGCTTTTTCCTCGTGGTCGGCCCGGTTGGCCAGGGCAAGACGACCACGCTCGCCGCGATGATCGACCTCATCAACCACGAGCGTCCGGAGCACATCGTGACCATCGAGGACCCAATCGAGTACGTCTACGAGCAGGACAAAGCCATCATCGACCAGCGCGAGGTGAAGATCGACGTGCCGAGCTTCCACGAGGCGCTGACGGCCGCGTTCCGCCAGGACGTCGACGTAATCCTCGTGGGCGAGATGCGCGACCCTGACACGATTTCCGCCGCGGTGACCGCCGCCGAGACCGGCCACCTCGTGCTCTCGACGCTCCACACCAACAACGCGTCCCAGACGGTCGATCGCATCATCGACTCCTTCCCGGCGGCGCAGCAGGACCAGATCCGCCTCCAGCTCGCGAGCTCGCTCATCGGCATCTTCTCGCAGCGCCTCGTGCCGCGCATCTCCGGCGGCCAGATTCCGGCTTACGAGCTCCTGCTCAACAACTCGGCGGTCTCGAACCTCATCCGCGAGCGCCGCACGCACGAGATCGACACTGTCATCGAGACCGGCTCAGAGATCGGCATGATCGACATGAACCGCTGCCTAGCCGAGCTCGTGCAGAGGGGGGAGATCACGATCGAGACCGCCTACCAGTTCACGTTGCGGCCGCAGGTGCTCGAGCGTTTCCTGTGACCACGATGCGAGACTAAGCCATGCTGTACCGATACCGAGTAGTCGAGACCGGCGGCGCCGAGCGCGAGGGCACCATCGAGGCCGTCACGGTTGACGTGGCTATTTCCGCGCTCCAGCGGCGCGGCTTCGTCATCGTCGAAATCAACGAAGCCGACAAGGCTGGCTCTATCTGGGAACGAAACCTCGGCTTCCTCGAGCGCATCAGCAACCGCGACGTCGTCATTCTCTCGCGCCAAATCTCGACGCTCTTCGAGGCGCAGGTCTCGGCGCTGCGCGTCTTCAAGCTGCTCGCGGGCGAGACCGAGAACCCGAAGCTCGGCCGCGTCCTCGCCGAGGTCGTCGAGGACCTCCAGGGCGGCTCGTCGATCGGCGGCGCGATGGGGAAGCACCCTGAGGTCTTCTCGACCTTCTACGCGAACATGGTTCGCGCCGGCGAGGAGTCCGGCAAGCTCCAGGAAACGTTCGTTTTCCTCGCGGACTACCTCGACCGTAACTACGAGGTGACGCAGAAGGCGAAGAACGCGCTCGTGTACCCGGCGTTCGTCATCTTCACGTTCTTCGCGGTGATGACGTTGATGATGACCATGGTGATCCCGAAGATCTCCGCGGTGCTCCTCGAGTCCGGCCAGGAGCTGCCGCTCTACACCCGCATGGTCATCGGCTTCTCAGAGTTCCTGGTGGACTTCCGCTACTTCATCGTGGCCGGCATCGCGTTCGGCGCCGCCGGGCTCTGGGCGTTCCGCCGGTCGATTATGGGCGCTGACTCGTTCGACCGTTTCAAAATTTCTACCCCGTACATCGGCGATCTCTACCGCAAGCTCTACCTGTCTCGCATCTCGGACAACATGAACACGCTCCTCACCGCGGGCATCCCGATGGTGAAGTCGCTGGAGCTCACCGCGACCGTCGTCGAGAACCGCGTCTACGAGCACGCCGTGCTCGACGCGCTCGAGGCGGTGAAGGGGGGCGTCGCGCTCTCGGACTCCTTTGGGCGGAACCCCGAGTTTCCGGGCATCCTCGTGCAGATGATCAAGGTCGGCGAAGAGACCGGTAACCTCGGCCGCGTGCTCTCGACGCTCGCGACCTTCTACCGCCGCGAGGTGGGGAACGCCGTCGACACGCTCGTCGGCATGATCGAGCCGCTGATGATCATCCTGCTCGGCTTGGGCGTCGGCGTCGTGCTCGCCTCTGTCCTTATCCCCATCTACAACCTGTCTTCGGCGCTGTAGGGCGGGAAACTCCATTCGGCGCGCAAAACGGTCTTTTGCGCCTCGGGGTACACGCGTGCACCGTCGGCTAGAAAGAACCGGTTTTTCGCACCCGGATGCCGCCCCCCGTGCCGCGGGGGGCAAAATACAGGTTCGCCCTTGATTTTTTGGGAGAGAAAGACGTCCGGAAAACTGTGCTAACCTCTGCCTCACCTATGCCGGGCAAGTACCATCTGACCGTCGGCCTCGAAATTCACGCCGAGCTCAAGACGGCGACGAAGGCGTTCGGCCGCGCGAAGAACGACCCGTTCGGCGCGGCGCTCCCGAATTCGAACGTCGACGAGATCGACCTGGGGCACCCCGGAACGCTGCCCGCGCTCAACGCCGAGGCGGTGCGCCAGGTCGTGCGCGTCGGCCTCGCGATCGGCGGCAAAATCGCCGAGTTCGCCGAGTTCGACCGCAAGCACTACTTCTACCCGGACATCCCGAAGGGCTACCAGATCAGCCAGTACGAGCACCCGCTGGTGACGGGCGGGCAAATTGGCGCGGTCAAGATTACGCGTATCCACCTCGAGGAGGACACCGCGACCTCGAAGCACGACCGCGGCGATTTCTCGCTCGTCGATTTCAACCGCGCGGGCGTGCCGCTCATGGAGCTCGTCACGGAGGCGTGCATTCACTCGGCGGAAGAGGCCGTCGCCTTCGCGTCCGATCTCCAGCTCCTCCTCCGCTACCTCGGCGCCTCCGAGGCGAACATGGAGCGCGGCGAGATGCGCGTCGAGGCGAACATTTCCATTTCGGATACGGCGGGGAAGCTCGGCACGAAGGTCGAGGTGAAAAACCTCAACTCGTTCCGCGCGGTTGCCGGCGCGATCGCCTACGAGGCGGCGCGCATGGAGAAACTTTTGGAATCGGGGAAGGGCGACGAAATTGTCCAGGAGACGCGCGGTTGGGACGAGGTGGGCGAGAGGACCGTGCCCCAGCGGCGCAAGGAGACCGCGGACGACTACCGCTACTTCCCGGAGCCGGATCTGCCGAAGCTGCGCCCGCACGAGCTGTTCGATCTGGGCGCGCTCCGGGCCGAGCTCCCCGAGCTGCCGTGGGCGAGGCGAGCGCGCTACCGCGCGCTCGGGCTCTCCGAGAAAGAGGCCGAGGTGCTCGTCGGCGACCTCGATCTCGCGGTCTACTACGAGGCCGTCGCCGGCGCGCTGCCGTCCGAGAAGGCGAAGAAGCTGGCCGCGAACTACATCCTTTCCGACATCCTCGGCCTCGCGAAGAAGGCGGGCGAACCGGCGTCTAAAATCCCGGTCGCCGCGCTCGTTGAAATCATCGGGATGGTGGACTCCGCGGCCATCAACTCGCGCGTCGCCAAAGACCTCGTCGCGTTCTATTGGGCCGACCCCGCCGCGGCCGAGCTGCCGAAGGCTAAGGTCGAGCGCGAGGGGCTCGGCATGATGGGGGAGGCCGCGCTCGCGCCGATCGTCTCGGCCGTCGTTGCCGCGCAGCCGCAGGTCGTCGCCGACTACAAAACTGGCAAGGTCGCGCTCCTCGAGTTTCTCGTGGGGCAAGCAATGAAGGAGACGAAGGGGCGCGCCGACGCGGCGGTTCTGCGCGACCTGTTCCGCGCCGCCCTCGGGTAGCAATCTTTTCCCCAGTTCTGAGAATTCTCACCGCCGAAATTCGGTCTTTTTTGTTAAGATTTCTCCGAATGAGCCAGGCGTCGAAAAGACGAATCATCTTAGCGCTCACCCTCGCCGCGATCGGTTTGATCGGGCTCTTGCCTGTGGACGTTGAGGCCCGCCGTGGCTTTCCGCACTTCGTCCAGAGCGAGATTTCTGTGGGAGAAAACCTCGCGCGCATTGGCGGGGCAATCTTTGGCTCGCCCGAGCGCGGCGTCGCATCGGCCGGATCGGTCACGTCGCCCGAATGCGGCTGGTGGGACTGGCTCGTCTCTGGCTGCTCGTCCGATCCGGTCGAGCTCGTGCCCTCGGCCGCGGTCTCTGAGACCGGCGCGCCCGCGGTGAGCCGCGCCGTGGGCGGAGCCGCTCCGTCTGCCGCGCGCCCCGGCGACTACTACGTCACCGAGAACGTCATTGAGCGCGTCGTCGTTCGCGACGAGACTGAATCTTCGGGGGCCCGCGCGCTCCTGGAGCGCCTCGGCGTCCTCGAGGCGCAGGTCGCTCGCTTCGACGGCCGCATCGACGCGATCAACGGCTACTCGCCGAGGTCGACGCGCCGCTCGCGCGCGGCCGAGCGCGAAGACACGAGCGCCTCTATCGCCGCCGCCGTCTCGGGCGGCTCGTCCGACGCCTCGTTCGGCACGCTCTCCGTCTCCGGCGCGGCGACCTCTACCTTCGGCAACGGGCTAGACATCGCGGACGGCTGCTTTGCGATCGACGGCGTGTGCCTCGATCTCGGCGACGCCGCGGACGGAACCTTCTCGACTACTTCGGCCGCGTACTGGGAGTCGACCCAGGCGCGCTGGGCCACGACGTCATCCGACTACTGGGAGTCGACCCAGGCGCGCTGGGCCACGACGTCATCTGCGTACTGGCTCACGACGAAAACGACGGCTGACCTCGCGGAGAGCGGCAGCCTCTACTACACCGACGCGCGCGTCGCGGCCTACGTTTCCGCCTCCTCGACCATTCCGCACATCGGCGGCTCTGCCTACGGTGACGTTCTCTACTGGACTGGGACCGCGTGGTCCCAAATGGCCACCTCCACCCTCGGCATTGACGGTTCGAAGTGGGACGATGCGACGGGCGGCATCAACTACTCGGGCGGGAACGTCGCAATCGGTAATTCAGCACCTTCAGAATTACTGACTCTTGGTTCAGCAACAGAAACTTCGGGGAACAGAAAGGCACTGAGATTTAATGCTGGCGGCTACGCAGCTCCAGGGGTATTCAATACAAACTCTAATGGCGATAAAATTATTTTTTATCAGGGATCTGACTTTGACGGACGATTCGGCGCTTCTTCGGGCGGTGAGATTTGGTTGAAGGCGCTTTCTACTAATACCAGCAATACTGGATTTGGATCCCTTAGTTTTTACACTGGCCAAGGAGTTACTCCGTCTCCGAATCTCAGAATGCATCTAGGTGCGACTGGCGGAGTCGCTCTCGGCGGCACGATTACTAGTGCAACAAACTACACAGGAGCTACTTTGGTGCTTAGTACAGGGGGAAATGTGGGGATAGGAGCAAGCAGCCCAGTAACAGGTTTGGAAGTAGCTAATAATGGGGTAAATATATCGGGGAATTTCAATTACAACATGTATGTTCATAATGCTGGAGGCAACAAGGGTTTTGCATTTGGATACGATACTAGTTCGCAAACAGGTATCATTGCTCCATCGGGCGGTACTGCTGACCTTGCGTTTTGGACGCCAAATAGCAGTGTTTGGAGTGAAAAAATACGGTTTACCGCTGCGGGTAATGTGGGAATAGGTAGCACTACCCCAACAAATAAATTAGTGGTCCAGGCGACAAACGGCGATGTAAGTATTGGAACATTCCAATCTTCTTATCCCGGTATTGCCATCAATAACACCAATGCCGGCTCATCGTACGGAGGATTCATGCGATGGCAGAAAAATGGAACAAACCAATGGGGATACGGAATGGATTACGTGGGTAACGGAGGTCAAGATTTCTGGCTCTATAACTACGCTTCCTCTAAAGACGCACTTTATTTCTCTTCGGCAAATGGGTACACGACCGTTGCCGGGCATTCAAACGCCGCCTCACCTCTTGCGGTCAACGGTGGCGCTGCGATCGGCGCAGGGTACGTTACAACCGCCGCGCCGTCTAACGGTTTGTTGGTGCAGGGGAGTGTGGGCGTCGGCACGTCGACCCCCTGGAAAGCCTTTTCGGTCACGGGCGCCGTTGCCTTCGACGGGCTCTCCTCGATGGGCGCTTCGGACCAGTACGTCTGTATCAACCCAACGACGAAAGAGGTTACGTTCGGCGCCGTTTGCACCGCGTCCTCCGAGCGCTTCAAGCACGACATTGAGGTCCTCGGGGATTCGGACGGGCTCGCGCTCGTGCGCCAGCTCCGCCCGGTATCGTTCGCCTACAACGAGACCGGCCAGACGCGCCTCGGCTTCATCGCCGAGGACATCGACCGCATCGACCCGCGCCTCGTGTTCTACGAGTCTGACGGTACGACTCCCAAAGGCGTGCTCTACCAAGACTTCACACCCATCCTCGCGAAATCTGTTCAGGAGCTCGACGTGCGCATCGAAGGCTTGGCCGAAATGGAGCCGTGGTCAGGTGACGCCGAGCCAGACTCGTTTGCCGCGCGCGTCGTGGCGCGGATCGCCGCGTGGCTCGGCGACGCCGGGAACGGCCTCGCCGCAGTCTTCGCCGGGAAGGTTCAAACAAACGAGCTCTGCCTCGCGGGCGCGAACGGCTCGACCACCTGCATCACCCGAGATCAGCTCGAGGAGCTGCTAGGCACAGACGTGCCGCTCCCGGTGCCGGGCAATGGCCCCGACGACGGCCCGGCTCCTTCTGCGGCCGAACTTCACGGCGCGGTCGGCGAGACCGCGGCGGACTTCGAGGCTGGCGGCGCTGGCGCACCCACTGCCGACGGGTCGGACGGTGTTCCTGTCGACGTTGCGGCGGTCGGCGAATCGGCTGACGGCGCCCCAGACAGTCCCACGGCCGAGGGAGGCGAAAATTCTGATGAACCTACCGGCGATACCTCCGACGTTTCGGCGCCGAGCGAAAGCTCTTCCGAAAATTCGGGCGCCCATTCCTCGGGCGAATCGTCAGAAAGTCTGTCCGAATCTTCCGGCGGAGGCGACTCATCGGACGTCGCGTCGGGCGAGTAGGTAAACTTTATCCACAGGCAACGAGCAACGATTCGAGTTACAATTCGGACGCACACATGAGAAACAAACAGTACGTTCTGCCGCTCGCGCTCTCGGCGCTCGTCCTGCTATCGCCTGTCGCGTACCCGCTCGTGGAGGCGGCGCAGGCGCAGGCGGTGACCGACGAGGTCATCGTAACCCTCAATGTCGACGCGGGAATTTCCATCACCAGCCCGGCTGACGCTTCGATGAGCCAGAACCTTGGCGTCTCGGCCAACACAGCGGTTGCGTCGACCGTTTGGAACGTTAAGACGAACAACGCGGCCGGCTACACCATCGCCGTCAAGGCAACCACCTCTCCCGCGCTCCGCAATGCTACGAACAACATTGCCGACTACACGCCGGCCGTCGCTGCCACGCCTGAGACGTGGGACGTTTCCAACACCGCCGAGTTCGGATTCTCGGCTTTCGGGACCGACATCTCTACCGGCACCTGGGGCACCGACTCCGACTGCATCGCCGGCGCAAACGTGCCGAGCGCCGGTCTCAAGTATCGCGATTTTGACACCAGCGACATTCAGATTGGTTCGCGTTCCGCCACTACCACCACTACCGGAATCGATACAACCGTCTGCTACGCGGTCGAGCAGGACGGCTTCTACGTCCCCTCTGGCACCTACGTCGCCACGGTTGTCGCCACGGCCGCGACGCAGTAGTATCCGGCAATGCCTAGGGTTCGAACGGGGAAGCTCCGGCGAGTAATCGCGGCAGCAACGTTCCTTTTCGCTGCCTTTTCCCCGAGCCTCGCGTCCGCGTTCTCCGTCTCCCAGGTCACCGTCGAGCCCGTCGGCGATTTTGTTGTCGAGCCCGCGAAAATCGAGCTCACGCTCGAGCCGGGCGAGACGGTCACCAAGACGGTCACGGTGACCAGTCGCATCTCGGGCGAGACCGATTTCTCCATCTCTCTCGAAGACTTCCTCGGCACGGATAACGGCAGCTACGCGGTCCGGCTGCTCGGCGACCAGGTGAGCCCCTACTCATTCCGGTCGGCCATCCGCCCCGACGCGAGCAGCTTCTCGCTCGGCTTCGGCGAGCGCGCGGTCGTCTCGATCGAGATCGCCGCGCCGGCTGCCGCCGCGCCCGGCGGCTACTACACGTCGGTGGTCGTCGCCGGCGACCCGCGCGGCGACACGCTCGACGGCGGCGGCGCGAAGGTGGTGTCGCGCGTCGCGCAGCTCCTCTTCGTGCGGGTCGACGGCGAGGTCGAGGAGAGCGGCGCGCTGCTCGACTTCCGCCTCTCGCCGCCCGGCTTCTTCCGGAGCGGCGGCCCGTTCCAGTTCGAGGCGCTCTTCCAGAACACCGGCAACGTGCACCTCGCGCCCTACGGCAGCGTGACCGTTCGCAATCTGATCGGCTCGACCGTGGCCGAGATTCCCGTCGACGCGTACTACGCGATGCCTAAATCGATGCGCTACCGCACCGTCGAGTGGCCGGGCAAGCCGATGATGCTCGGCTACTACACCGCCGAAATTGAGCTCTACAAGGGTTACGGCGACGAGGGCGATACCTCGAAGGCGACGGTGTCCTTCCTGGTAATCCCGTGGCTCTACCTCGGAATCGCCGCCGTGGCGCTGCTCCTCTCGTGGCTCGCCACGCGCTACGTCCGACGTAACTTCGAGCTGAAGCGACGCTGATGCGGGCACGGTTCGCGGCAATCGTCTCCCTCGCGCTCGCCCTCCCCGTGGGGGCGCTCGCCGCCGCGCGAACCGGTACGGCCTACCAGATTCTCTACGACAGCGTGAACTCGGGAGGCCTCCTCTCGACCAGTACCTCGTACGGGCTCGAGGACACGATCGGCGAGGCGGCGGTCGGCACCTCGAGCTCCGCGACGTACCAGGTCTCGGCCGGCTACCAGCGGGAGCTCACCGGCGGCTCGCTCTCCATTTCCGCGCCGGGTAACGGGGCCATCCCGAACATCTCGGGGCTCACGGGCGGCACGGAGGCGACGACCGTCTCCTGGACGGTGACGTCGAGCGGTGGCTACCAGCTCGCGGCTAAGGCGTCCGCGTCGCCCGCGCTCACGGGTCCCGGCGGCGCGTTCTTCTCGGACTACCAGACCGGCACGCCCGATTTCGTTTTCACGTACGGGACGTCGGACGCGCTCTTCGGGTACTCGCCGGAGGGCAGCCACGTGGTGCAGCGGTTCAAGGACAACGGCTCGGCGTGCAACGTGAACAGCGGCGAGACGTCGGACCGCTGCTACGTTGGCTTCACCACGTCTGACGTGGCGGTGGCGTCGAGCGGCTCGGGTACGGGTGGCACGGCGACGACGCTGCGGCTGCGCGCGGGCATCGGTTCAGCTAGAATCCAGGACAGTGGCAGCTACCAGGCGACAATCACGGTCACGGCTGTTCCGCTCTAGCGCGGCGGCCGTCATCCTTGCGCTCGCGCCGCTCGTCGTCGGCGCCGCGGGAGACGGCGTGAACGTCAGCGTCTCGGCCGAATTCTGCAACCTCGACCTGGTGTGCGATTCGATCGAGAACCACATCGTGTGCCCGAGCGATTGCGAGGCGCCGCCCGAGCCGGTGGCCGAACCCGAGCGCGACGAGGAGGGCAGGCGACGTTCCTCGAGCGGCCGGAGCGGCGGCGGGGGCGGTGGGGGAGACGTCGTGGCGCCTGACGTCGTCTTCGCTCCCGAGCAGGGGAGCGCCTCGAGCGTCTGGTCTAGCCCGGAAGACGCGGCGTTCTCTGGGCGCTTTTCCGTCTCGATCAACGGTCGCGGCGCGGTCGAGTTCTCGTGGCCGCAGCTCGGCGGCAGCGTGCGGGTGCTGCGCGCCGAGGGCGAGTCATTTCCAACCTCGCCCTACGACGGCGGGCTGGTGGTCTACGAGGGCGACGCCAAAGGTTTCGAGGATCGAACGGTAGAGCCGAACCAAACGTACCGCTACGCGGTTTTCTACGATTCCGGCGGCGGCACCTACGGCGTTCGCAACCTCGTCGTCGCCGAGACCGGCTCGGCGTTCTCGGTCATCTCTCTCTTCGACCGCGCGGCCGAGCTGCCGCCGGAAGCGTACGCCGGCGCGCTCGCGCTCGCGGGGTTCGGGTTCGTTCCGCTCGTGCGCATCGCGCTCGCGCGGCTCTAGGGAGGAAGAAAAACTAATTGGGGAAAAGAAAACAGGTGGCCACGGTACAATTGTACCGTGGCGTATTTTGGGTTTTTTCTGAGAAGGCGCGCGCGCGTTCTCGTCGCGGCGTGCCTCGCCGCGCTCTCTTTTGTCTCGCCCGCTCGCGCGGCGTTCTCTCAGGCGATTAGCTACCAAGGCAAGCTCGCCGACTCGAGCGGCATCGCGGTCGCCGACGGCGACTACAACATGGAGTTCAAGCTCTACGACGCGGTTTCGAACGGCAACCTCCTGTGGACCGAGACGCGGAGCGGCGCGAACAAGGTGACCGTGACCGACGGTCTTTTCAGCGTGCAACTCGGCTCGATCGCCGCGCTCTCGAGCGTCAATTTCAATCAGCCGTTGTGGCTCTCGGTGAACATTGGCGGCACCGGCACCCCGAGCTGGGACGGCGAGATGACGCCGAGGAAGCCTATGGGTTCGGTGCCCGCCGCGTTCGTGGCCGGCGTGGCCTACGGCCTCGACGCGACCTACGCCACGTCGACCTACGCCACATCGACGCGCATCTACGCGGGAGCCTCGCTCAACGTCGCCACCACATCGTCCGCCGCCGCGCTCGCCGTGCAGGGGAGCGCGCTCCTCTCGGGCAACCTCGGTCTCGCGAACCTGACCGCGACCGGCACGGCGACCGTCGGCGCGCTCTCGGTCGGCGCGCTCTCGGGGCCGCTGCAGGCGATTGCCGGCGTCGTATCGGCTACGTCCACGATGTCCGTCGGCTACGGCGGCACCGGCCTCTCGACGGCACCGACCTACGGGCAGGTGCTCGTGGGTAACGCCTCGGGAGGCTACACGCTCACCGCGACCTCCTCCCTCGGCATCGGCGGCGGGAGCGTGACGGCAGACTCGCTCAACTTCACGGACATGAGCGACACGATGGCGCTCGACGCCGGCACGTCGATCGGCTTCGGCGCGAGCAGCTACGGTCTCACGTTCACGAACGACGGCAGCGGCAACGAGACGCACAACTTGTCTTCGACGGGCGACTTCGTGATCCAGGACAACGGCTCGACGGTGTTCTCGGTGGACGATACGGGGAAGATTACCGCGGACAACCACCTGTTCATTGGAGCGCAGGCCGACTCCGCGTCGACCGGCGATGCCGCGTACACGATCTTGAACTCGGCTGCGGGCACCTTCGGCGCGCAGACCGCGCGCGACAAAATCTCGTCGATCGCCGTGTACGAGGGCAAGCTCTTCGTCGCCGTCGCCGAGACGGACGCAGCTGGCATCTACCGCTGGGATGGGGGCACGACCTGGACTTTGGTGACCTCGAGCACGCTGGGGCGCGTCATCTCGGGCGACGCGACGGACGCTGACGCGTTCGTGATGACCGTTTTCAACGGCGAGCTGTGGGTCGGCAGCCAGAACGGCGCCGCGACGGCTGGCGTGTACAAGAGTTCGACCGTCGATACGGCGTCCGCGGGCGACAACTTCACGTTGGTCAACTCTGCGCGCGGCACGATCAACGCCGCTGCGCAGACCGGCATTTCGGACATGGTTGTCTACAACGGCCAGCTCATCGTCGCGACGCAGAAGGCGAACGCGGCCGAAATTGCCCGCTACGAGGGCGGCACGACGTTCACCCGCATCAACGCGACCGTCGGTAAATCAGCGGCCGAGACCACCGCCGACAAGGACGCGTTCGTCCTAGCCATCTGCAACAACGTCCTGTGGTCGGGGTCGATTTCCGGGGCGGCGACCGCGATCGTGGCGAGCTACCAAGGTAACGGGACCACCTGGATCAACACCACGGTCACGGCGACGGGCGGCAGTTTTGGCGCGGAGACGTCCATATCTGACATCGACAGCCTAGCCTGCTACAACGGCTCGCTGTACATGACGGCCTCGAAGACAGCCGGCAACGCCGCGGCCGTCTACTACTACAAGGCGTCAGCGGCGCCGGTCGCGAACGTCGCGGCCAACTGGGTGCGCGTGAACCCGGCGGTCGGCAAAATGCTGGCGGCCGACTCGGCGGTCATCGACAAGTTCATCCTGAAGACGTACCGCGGTCGCCTCTACGCTGGCTCGCAGACTGCGACCGGCGACGGTGCGGGCGCGCTCTTCGAATACTCGGGCGTGCCGCTCGCGGACTGGCCGCTCATGACGACCGGCGCGCGCGGCACGTTCGGGTCCCAGACTGCCGTCGACAGTATTTCTGCCCTCCAGGACTTCAACGGCACTCTCTACGTCGGTACCGACGATCTCACCGCGGGCGTCGGCTCGGTCTACACGTGGGGCAAACTCTTCCAAAACTCGTTCGGGCTGAAGTTCGAGGCGACCGACGGCGCGTACGGCACGATGAGCTTCGTGGGGAACGTGCAGACTGGCGATTCTGGCCGTGGCGGCAGCTTCCTCTTGAGTAACTCAATCATGATGACCTCTGGCGCTTACGACGTCGCCGAGGACTACCCGACGCGCGACGAGGCGCTCGCGCCGATGGACCTCGTGAGCCTCGACGCCCTCGAGCAGGGCATGGTCCGCCGCTCTTCTGGGCGAGGGGACAAGGGCGTCATTGGCATCTACTCCGAGGCCCCAGCCCTACGGCTGGCGCAGCCCGGGGAGGCAATCGATGGCACTCGGGCGATTCCGGTCGCTCTCGCCGGCCGCGTGCCGGTGCGCGTCACGCTCGACGGCGGGCCGATCGCGATCGGCGACTACCTCACCGCGTCGCCTGAACCTGGCGCGGCGATGCGCGCGTCGCGGCCAGGGCGCGTCGTCGGCCGCGCGATTTCCGGCTACAGTGGCGCCGAGGGTGAAGAGGCGAAGGTGACCGTCTTCGTCGGCACCGAGACAATCGGCTGGGACGAGATTGCTATCGCCGAGGTGCAGTCGGCCGAGGCCGCGGCCGTCGATTCCGTCTCGCGGTTCTTCGCCGACGTATCGACCGCGACCGAAGACCTCGCGCTCGCCTCGATCGCCGGGGCGGACGACCTGAGTCAAGTCATCGCCGAGAAGCTCGTCGCCGTGACCGCGAGCGTAAAAAAGATGTTCGTGGAGGCGCTGACCGTGCTGCCTGGCGGTAGCCTCGCGGTGCCGAGTGGCGAGAATCAGATTTCTGGCAGCGCCGTGCTGCCCGCGGGTGCGATCGGGCTCGACGTGGGCAACGAGGCCGTGCGCCTCACCTCGAAGGTTTTTGTGACGCCGATTTCCTCGCTCTCCGCGCCGCTCGTGGTGACGCAGAAGACCGATGGTATCGGCTTCCGCGTAGAAATTGCGACGCCGCAGCCGGCGGATGTTTCGTTCGATTGGCTCATCGTGCAGACGTACCGTCCGGCGGGCGGAGCCGAAACCGTCGCCGCGCCGATCTTCGCGAGCACGTCGATCGCGTCGGAAGAGGGCGTCACCGTGCTCGACGCCGGCGAGGACGTGGTCGTCGCGCCCGCGGATGAGCCTGCTGGCGAGCCCGCCAATGACGCGCCGGCCACGGGCGGCGCGGCCGAAGATTCTGCCGGAGGGAGTACGGGCGACTCCGGATCGGGCGCGACAGAACCTGAGCCTGAATCTGATTCCGCCGGCTCTGGCGAGGAAGCTGGTTCCGGAGATTCTGCCGGTGACAGCTCCGGCGGAGAGGCCGACGCCGGATCGGCTGCCGCGTCGGACGACGGATCTTCGTCCGGTGACGGTGGCGGCGACGATGGCTCTTCTTCGGGCGATTCGGGCGGGAGTGATTCCGGCGGTAGCTCGGCGGGAGATTCCGGCGGCGGGGGAGATTCTTCCTCCGGCGATTCGGGCGGCGGATCATCGGGCGACTCCGGCGGCGGCGACTCCGGCGGCGGCGATTCCGGATCGTCGTCCGGTGAGTAGCGCACGTGGGGAGAGCGGCCGCGCGATTCGCGTGGCCGCGTACTAGAATGTCGCCGACATGAACCGGGTGACAGCATCGGCGGCGACGATAAAAACGCGACTCAAGTCGCGGCTGCTCCGCGCGTCTGCCGCGCTCGCCGCGCTCGCGGTCGGGTGGTGGATTCTCGTTGCCGCGGGGGTCGGCGAACTGCCCGGAAATTTTCGCTACAGCGCGACCACCGTCTCCTACGATGACTGGTTCGACGAGGCGAGCGGCACGTTCGCCGGCCCAGTTAAGTCGAGCGGAGAGCTGGTCTTTGAGCGGGTGAGTTCCGGCGGTTCGGGCGCCGGGCAGGGCGTCCCGGTCCGCGCCGTTTTCCGGCTCCTCAGCGCCGACACGAAGCAGCCGTCGCTCGTCATTGAGCGACGCTACGCCATCGACCCTGAGACGTGGGGGCACGTCTCGTCCGTCGAGGCCGACCGCAACCGCGACGGGCACCTCTTCGCGCCGCCGGGCATCCGGGCGGGGGAGAGCTTCACCTACTGGCACCCGAACTACGACGCGCCCGCGCGGATGGACTTCGCGGGCACGGAGAACGTTCTGGGCCTCGAGACCTACCGCTACGTCGCGGCCTTCCCCGACGGGAAGGTCGATCAGACCGCGGCTCTCGGGCACGTTTCCGGCGTCGGAAAAACTCGGGGCGTCGTGCTCGAGCCGCACCTCGAAATTTGGATTGAGCCCCAGACCGGCTGGCTCATCAAGTACGAGGATCACGCCCTCGCGTCGTTCTACGATCTCGAGACCGGCGAGGTGCAGTCGCCGTGGAACCGCTTCCGGAACCGCTACACCGCGACCGCGGTCGAGGGCCACGTAGAGGCAGCTAGGCTGGAGGCGCTCAGGCGCGCCGCGCTCTGCTGGGGCATCCCGCTCGCGCTCCTCCTCGCCGCGCTCCTCCTCGCCGCGCTCCACGTCGTTTCGCGCCGCCCCGATCGTCGGGCGCTGGTGGCTCGCTGGCTCCCGCGGGGCGTGGTCGCGGTTATCCTCGGCGGCACCGTCTTTTCCTGGATCGCCCTCCAGGGTTCGCTCGACCGGCGCTCTCAGATTCACCTTGCGGCTGACGCCGCGCGGATCTCGGATGCTCTCGCGAACCGAATGTCCGTCTACTCGAACACGCTGCTCTCGGCGCGCGGACTGCTCTACTCGTCCGAGGAGGTGACCCGCGAGGAGTGGCACGCCTTCACGGAGAGCCTGAACATTCGGCGCAGCTACCCGGGGCTGCAGGCGATCAACTGCCTGCAAATTGTCTCGGGGAGCCGCCTGGGCGCGTTCGAGGCGTCCGTGCGCGCCGGGGGTGTTCCCGATTACTCCGTGTCCCCGGCTAAACCCGCGCGAGAAATTTACGCGCCGATTGTCTTCACCGCACCGGCGGACGAGCGGAACCTCCGGGGTTTGGGGTACGACGGCCTCTCCGATCCCGTCCGGCGCGAGTTCCTCGAGCGCGCGCGGGACACCGACGCTGTGGCGCTCTCGGCCAAGATCCAGCTCGTCACGGAGAACGGGCGCGACGTGCAGCCCGGGTTCGCCGCGTGCCTTCCCACGTATGAAGCCGGCGACACGTCGACGGTCGAGGGTCGCCGTGACGCCCTCGCGGGCTACGTCTGCGCGATATTCCGCGGCCGCAACTTCGGCGAGGACGTCATCTCCGCCGGCGACTACGAGCTCCGGTTCGAAATTTTTGACGGCGACAACGCGACGTCTGAAACATCTAAAATCTTCGATAGCGAGGACGGCGCCCCGCTCGCCTCGGGTGTCTCGATCACCCAGACGGTCGATGTCTTCGGTCGCCCGTGGACGCTACGGTTTTCGGGGCCGTCCGGGTACGGGCTCTCGCTGTTCGAGCGGGTCGCGCCGTCGGGGCTGCTCGGCTTCGGCCTCTTCTCGGGGTTCTTGGTGTACGGGGCGCTGACCGCGCTGTCGGGCTTCCGACCCAGGCGAGAGGAGGACTTTTTGGACGCACCGGCGCTCCTCGCCCCCGGAGACTGATTGCCGGGCGCGGCTCTTCTTGCGGGGTGGTAAGATTCCTGCGTTAGCCGGCTTAATTTTCTGTATGGCAATCAAGGTGGGAATCAACGGGTGCGGCCGAATCGGGCGGGCGTTCGCGAAGCTCGCGGCGCAGGACCCGGAGGTCGAGGTGGTGGCGGTGAACGACCTCGCCGACATCGGCAATATCGCGTACCTGCTCAACTACGACTCAGCCTACGGGCGGAGCGGCCTGAACGCGTCGGCGGATAAAGCTGCGGGCACGCTCTCGATTGCCGGCAAGACGGTGAGGTACCTGTCCGAGAAGGAGCCCGAGAAGCTGCCGTGGGGCGCGCTCGGCGTCGACGTCGTCGTCGAGTCGACCGGCCGCTTCACCAGCCGCGCGGCGGCCGAGGCGCACATCAAGGCGGGTGCCAAGCGCGTCGTCATTTCCGCGCCGGCGAAGGATGCGGAGGGCGCCGCCAAAGCTGCGACCGCGCTCATCGGCGTGAACGAGGAGGCGATCGCGACCTGCCCGGTCACGTCGAACGCTTCCTGCACGACGAACGCGGCCTCGCCGCTGATCGCCATTCTCGACGCCGCCATCGGCATCGAGCGCGCGATTCTCAACACCGTCCACGGCTACACCGCCTCGCAGTCCCTGGTCGACGGCCCCAACGCGAAGGACTGGCGCGAGGGCCGCGCGGCGGCGATGAACATCGTGCCGTCCTCTACCGGCGCCGCGATCGCGGTGACCCAGGCGTACCCGTCGCTCTCGGGCAAGTTCGACGGCATCTCGGTGCGCGTGCCGGTCGTCACCGGCTCGATCGTGGACATCACCTTCGTCGCGAAGCGCGCGACCTCGGCCGAGGAGGTGAACTCGATTCTCCGCGCCGCCGCGGCCGAGTCGCGCTGGGCCGGCACTTTCGCCGCCACCGACGAGGAGCTCGTCTCGCGCGACATCGTCGGCGCCCCCCACGCTTCCATCGCCGACCTCAAGATGACCCGCGTCGTCGACGGCGTGCTCGTGAAGGTCCTCGCCTGGTACGACAACGAGATGGGGTACACCCACACGCTGCTGCGGCACGTGAAGCTCGCGGCGAAGAGCTAGCGATTCCCATGCGCGTCGCCATCGCCGCGGATCACGCCGGGTACGAGCTAAAAGAGGCGATTGAAGCGCGCCTCCTGTCGCTCGGCCACGAGGTCGAGGACTGCGGCGCGCGCGCCTTCGAGCCGGACGACGACTACGTCGGCTTCTGCGCCGCGGCCGCGCGGATGGTGTCGCGCGGCGACGCGGACCGCGCCGTCGTCATCGGCGGCTCGGGGCAGGGTGAGGCGATGGTCGCGAACCGCTTCCGCGGCGTCCGCTGCGCGGTGTGGTACGGCGGCGACCCGGCGCTAGTGCGCCTCTCGCGCGAGCACAACGACGCGAACGCGCTCTCGCTCGGCGCTCGGTTCGTGGGTGTGGCCGAGGCAATTCAGGCCGTCGAAATGTGGCTCGCGGTGCCGTTCTCGGGCGAGTCGCGCCACGCGCGCCGCATCGGGCGATTAGAAGAAGAGGCTGGCGCGTAGTAAGTTCTACCCCATGAGCCTACAGGTGGTGCCGGCCGTGATTCCCGAGAGCCGTGATGACCTCGCGGAAAAATTGGCGCGCCTGCGGGGCGTCTCGCCGGTCGTTCACGTCGACGTCTGCGACGGGAAGTTCGTGCCGAGCCGGTCGTGGCCGGTGTCGGGGGACGGCGGCGAGTGGGCGGCAATTGCGGCGCAGGAGGAGGGTCTCCCGATGTGGGAGAGCTTCGAGTTCGAGTTCGACATCATGGCCGAGAACCCGCTCGCGCTCGCGAACGAGGCGATCGAGGCCGGCGCGGCGCGCGTCTTCTTGCACCTCGAAGCGCCGGGCGCGACCGACGCGTTCGGGGCGCTGATCGCCGACGGCCGCGCCGAGATTTGGCTCGCGGGCGGCGCGGGCCTCGACCTCGCGCCGCACCTCGAGAAAATTGGCCGCGCGGCCGGGTTCCTGCAGATGGGTATCGAGAAGATCGGCTTCCAGGGGCAGACGTTCTCGCCGCGGGCGCTCGAGAACGTCCGCGCTGTCCGCGAGGCGTTCCCCGAGCTGCCGATCGCGTTCGATGGCGCCGTATCGGCCGAGACCGCGGCGGCAATCGTGGGGGCAGGCGCGACGCGGCTCATCGCCGGATCGGCGATCGTGGGAGCGGAGAACCCGCGGGAGGCTGCGGAAGACATCGAGGTAGCGGCGGGAGGGGAAATGTAGCCGAGGGCGTTTTCAAAAAGAGAAGCCGCGCCCGGAGGGCGCGGCTTCTCTCGCGGGTTCGGCTGAACTAAATTTCTTCTTCGGCTGCCGTTTCCTCTTCCGGCTCGGATTCGTCCTGCGCCGCGCCGGTCGGGACCTGCTCCTGCTCGGGATTCACCACGAGCACGCCCGCGTTCACGAGAATCTTGCGGCTCGGGCTGTAGATGAAGGCCTGCTGCGTCGAGCGGTACACGACCAGGAGGTCGCCGTTCTGCGCGTTCTTGAAGAACGGCTCGGTCGCCTGGGTCTTGTCGATGGGGAAGACGCCCGGCACCTCGTCCTCCGGTAGGAGGATGTGGTCCCTCATTGCCGCGACGATGCGTCGCGCCTGCGCCTCGGGATCGCGGAGCTCCTTGTTTTCCTGGTGGAGCGTGTACGCCCAGTACGACACGCCGGCGAGCGCGAGGAGTAGAACCCAGAACATGAGGCCGCGACGCTTTTTCGGGCGCGGCGGCAGCGCGGCGACGGTCGACTTCACGGTTTCGGCGACAGGCGGTTGGGTAGCCATCGGTGCTTCTTTTTTTAGATCGACTTGCTCAGTCTGTTTTTTGCTGCGGGCCATGCGCGAATCGTAGCACCGCGCCGCCCGGGCGCCACGTAATTTCGCCGGTGAGCGGTGGAAAACTTTCGCGCCGTGGCAGCGTGGCTCGGCCTTGCGGTGAGGTCGAGCCCTGATACCGCGGCGCGAACTTGATACAATTGCCGGGCATGCCACTCACCGATGAACGGATCTGCGGGCTCGAGGCGCACGCGACGAGCATTCGTCGCTCGATAATCGAGATGCTCGTCGAGGCCGGTTCGGGTCACACGGCCGGGCCGCTCGGCATGTCCGATGTTTTCACCTACCTCTACGCGGAAGGTTTGCGCCACAAGCCGAAAGATCCCGAATGGGAAGACCGCGACCGCCTCGTGCTGTCCAACGGCCACATTTGCCCGGTCCTGTACGCGGCGATGGCCGAAGTCGGCTACTTCCCGCACGCCGAGCTCGAGACTCTGCGGAAGTTCGGCTCGCGTCTCCAGGGTCACCCGCACCGCGAGTACCTGCCGGGCCTCGAGACCTCGTCTGGCCCGCTCGGTGCGGGCCTCGCGCAAGCGGCCGGCATGGCGCTCGCCGATCGCCTCGACCGCGGCGCCTCTTCCGAGCGCTGGTTCTACTGCCTCCTCGGCGACGGCGAGCTCGACGAGGGTTCGAACTGGGAGGCGGCGATGTTCGCCGCCAAAGAGAAGCTGCACCGCCTCATCGCGATCGTCGACCGTAACCACATTCAGATTGACGGCTTCACCGAAGACGTCATGCCGCTCGACGAGCTCGCCGCCAAGTGGCGCGCGTTCAACTGGCACGTTCAGGAAATCGACGGCCACAGCTTCGAGGCTATCGACGCCGCAATCTCTGAGGCGAAGGCCGACTTCAACCGCCCGTCCGTCATCATCGCCAAGACCGTGCCCGGCAAGGGCGTGCCCGAGTTCGAGCGCCGCCCCGAGTGGCACGGCAAGCCGCCGAAGTCTAAAGAGGAGGTCGCGGCTGCCATGAAGGCGCTGCGCACCCTCGAGGGCCGAGTCTGCTGCGCCGATCACGAGTAAATTTATGATGAACGAAGACGCCAAACTCAACCCCAACCTCGCCGAGGTTGACTGCGAGCAGCAGCCGATCCGCAAAGGGTTCGGCGAAGGTCTCCTCACGGCGGGCGGGAAAGACGAGCGGGTGGTAGCGCTCTGCGCCGACCTCACCGAGTCGACGCAGATGCACCTGTTCCGCGACGCGTTCCCCGAACGCTTCGTCCAGGTTGGCGTGGCCGAGCAGAACCTCGTCGGCGTCGCTTCGGGCATGGCCGCGATGGGGAAGACCCCTTTTTGCTCGAGCTACGCAATGTTTAGCCCCGGCCGCAGCTGGGAGCAGATTCGCACTACCGTCGCCTACAACAATCAGCCGGTGATCATTGTCGGCTCGCACGCGGGCGTATCAGTTGGCCCCGACGGCGGCACCCACCAGGCGATCGAGGACATCGCCATCACGCGGGTCATCCCGCGTATGGTCATCGTCTCTCCTTGTGACGCGATCGAGGCCAAGAAGGCGACGCTCGCGCTCGCGGCGCTGCGCCAGCCGAGCTACCTGCGCCTCGCGCGCGAGAAGACCCCGGTCATCACGACCGAGGAGACCCCGTTCGAAATTGGGAAGGCGCAGATTTTCTGGCAGCCGGAAGAGGGGAAGCCGCAGGTGGGTATCATCGCGACCGGCGCACTCGTGGCGAAGGCGCTCGAGGCGGCGCGTTCGCTGGAGGAGGACGGCATCGCGGCGACCGTGCTCAACGTGCACACCGTCAAGCCGCTCGACGAAGATGCGGTGCTTTCGCTCGCGGAGGATGCCGGCTGCCTGGTGACGGTCGAGGAGCATCAGGTCGCGGGCGGCCTCGGCTCGGCCGTTGCGGAGCTCCTCGCGGCGCAGCTCCCGACGCCGATTGAATTCGTCGGCGTGGCAGACCGCTTCGGCCAGTCCGGTAAGCCGGATGAGCTGATCGAGGCGTACGGGATGGGCACGAACTCAATTTTAGAAGCTTGCACCCGCGCTATCGCCCGAAAATAGTTTCCAAATAACGGCGAACGCCGAGCGCTTGGCCTCTGAAAAATTATCGCCGCCCGGTCTCGGGATTCTCAGGAATTGAAATCTAGGCCTGAATCTGGGCGCGGGGAACAGAAAAGCCCCAAAGGGGCTCTGTGGGGGGTGAGGGCCGGTTAGCCCTCAAAGAACTCTGTTAGCTGGGCGGTGAGCTGGGCGATTCGCTCCACAACGTTCTTCGTTTCGGCCGGACCGGCGTCTCTGCCCTCGAGTTGCTGGAGCTCGATGATTGCGGCCGATAGCTGCTGAATCTTCTCGCGGCGCACGAGCTTAATCGCCTCGTCGTTCTCCGGGGTGAACGCGGTTCCCGGTGAGACGGTCGAGACCCTTTTCGCGTCGTAATCCTCTTTTTCCATAGTTTGGAATTTATTCTAACCTTCGCCGCTACGCTTGGGAAACGGCGTAGCTTTCGGGTGCTGTCGCGAGCCGGGCCTCCAGCTCTGCCCGCGGCAAAAGGCCTGCCTGCGCGCCAACCTTCTCGACGACGGACGCCGAGTTCACCGGGCCCCAGCGGAGCGCCTCGGCCAGGGGGAGCCCCAGCGCGAGCGCGGCGGTGATGGTCGAGGCGGTCGCATCGCCCGCGCCAGTACGATCGACGGGCGGGACGCGGTCGGGGAACATTGGGGTGCGCAGGATGAGGCCGTCCTCACCTTGAGCGTACGCGCCGTTCGGCCCGTCGGTGATGACCGCAATCTTGGGACCGAGCGCGCGCACCTGCGGCAGGAGCTCGGGAATCGAAAGAGGCGCAATGCCCAGAATCCTCTCGGCTTCTTCCTTGTTGCAGAAGAAGATATCGCTGCGGGCGTAGATTCGCGAGAGCTTCTCCTTGCCGAGCTTCATCTGGAAGGTTCCCGGCTGGAAGGCGAGCTTGGTCTCGGGGTGCCGCTCGAGGTAGTCGGCGATCTCGCCGTGGTACGCCTCCGAGTTTTCGGCCAGCGACGAGAGGTAGAGCCACTTCGGCGCGGGCGTTACCTCGGGAAACTTGTACGGCCACGGCGCGTGCTTCACCAGGATGGTGCGCTCGGCGCCGAACTGCAGGACGTAGTGGTAGTTGGTGGGGAAGTTCGCGTCCGTCGAGACGTGCTCGTCCGAGACGCCGTTCCCTTTGAGCGTCTCCCGGCACTTCGCGCCCTCCTCGTCGTTCCCGACCCACGCCACGAGCCCCGCTTTCAGGCCGAGGCGCGCCGCCGACACCGCCGCGTTCGCGCTGTTGCCGACCGCGCGCACGACCTCCACCGACTCGAACGGCACCTTGTCGCCGAACACGACGCAGAGACCCTGACCCTTCGTGGCCGACGTGCCGTCCTTGTCCACCCACGCGTCGCCGAGCTTGATAAACGCGTCTGTCACGATGTCGCCGATGGCGAGGAAGTCCAGTTGTTCTTTCATTGCCCGCGGATTATAGCTTTCCAAAAGAAAAGCCGCTCGGTCGGGGCGCCGGATTGCCCGGCTGCTATAATCCGCCCACATGAACCCAAAAGAAATCATTGCCGCGCTGTTTGCGCCCGGGAAAGGAATTCTGGCCGCCGACGAATCGAGCGACACCGCGACCAAGCGGCTCGCGTCGGTCGGCGTCGAGTCGACCGTCGAGGCGCGCCGCCTGTACCGCGAGCTCTTCCTCGAGTGCCCAGGCTTCAACGAGTACGTCTCGGGCGTCATCTTCTTCGACGAGACCTGGTGGCAGAAAGCGTCCTCCGGCGAGACGTACCCCGAGTACCTCGCCGCGCGCGGCGTGCTCCCCGGCATCAAGGTCGACCAGGGCCTCTCGGCGTTCGGGAGCTCCGGAGAGACGGTGACTTTGGGCATCGAGGGGCTCGCCGAGCGCCTAGACGGCTACGCGGCAGGGGGCGCACGTTTCACCAAGTGGCGCGCGGCGATCGTCGTCGATTCGGTCAGGCAGACGCCGACCGCGGAGTGCCTGAAGGAGAACGCCCGCCGCATGGCCGCGTACGCCAAGCTCGTCACGGAGCGCGGCATGGTCGCTATCTGTGAGCCGGAAGTTTTGATGGACGGCGACCACACGTCGGCGCAGGCCGAGGCCGCGATCGGTCAGGCTCTGGATGCCCTCTTCGCCGAGCTCGCCGCGGCCGGTGTGCCCCTCGCGCAGGTCGTGCTCAAGACCTCGATGGCGCTCCCCGGCAAGGATTCGGATGAGGTCGAGCCCGCGCGCGAGGTGGCCGCGGTGACGGTCCGCGCGCTCAAGGCGCACTGCCCGGCTGAGCTCGCCGGCGTCGTGTTCCTCTCGGGCGGGCAGGGGCCACGTCTCGCCACGGCGCACCTCGACGCGATCGCGGCGCACGAGCCGCTGCCGTGGCCGATCGCCTACTCCTACGCCCGCGCCATCCAGGAGGAAGCGCTCAAGGCGTGGGCCGGCCGGCCGGAGAACATCGACGGGGCGCGGGCTGCGCTACTCCACCGTCTGAAGCTTCTCGCGGCAGCTGACGGTGGAAAGTACGACGCGTCTCAGGATTAATTTAGGCATGGATTGTCTTCGCGCTCTCACGGGCGTCATCAAGGGTGAGGTTCACACCGACGAGGCCGCCCTCGCGGAGGCGACGCGCGACGCGTCTCTCTTCGCCGTGCGCCCGCGGGCGGTCGTCGCGCCGAAGGACGCCGACGATCTCAGGCGCATCGTGCGCTGGGTGCAGGAGAAGCGCGACGAGTGCCCGGGGCTCTCGCTCACCGGCCGCGCTGCGGGCACCTGCATGTCCGGTGGGCCGCTCAACGAGGGCGTGATCGTCGCGTCGGCGCCGCACCTGAACGCCTTCGAGATTGCCGCGGACGGCAAAACCGCGCGCGTCGAGCCGGGCGTCTACTACCGTGACTTCGAGAAGGCCGCCCAGACGAAGGGCGTGCTGATGCCGATTTACCCGGCGTCGAAGGCACTCGCGGCGTTCGGCGGCATGCTCATGAACAACTGCGGCGGCGAGAAGACGCTGCGCTACGGGCAGATCCGCGAGTGGGTCGAGTCGATTCGCGTGGTGCTCGCGGACGGCGGGCAGTACGAGTTCGGGCCGCTCACGATGGAGCAGCTCGCCGCGAAACGCGCGCAGAAAAATTTCGAGGGCTACGTGTACGAGAAGACGTTCCAGCTCCTCGACAGGAACTACGACCTCGTGAAGGCCGCGCAGCCGCAGACCACCAAGAACTCGTCTGGCTACGCGCTCTGGCGCGTGTACGACCGCGAGAAGGGTATTTTCGATCTCTCGCACCTGTTCGTCGGCTCGCAGGGGACGCTCGGCCTCCTCGCGGACGCGACGGTGCGCCTCATGCCGATTCACACGCGCCGCCGCGTGGTCGCGCTCTTCTTCAAGAGCTGGGACGACCTGCCGGACGCCGTCGCGCGCATCCTGCCGTTCGGACCCGAGACGATGGAGGCGTTTGACGACACGACGCTCAAGCTGGGGCTGCGCTTCATGCCGGAAATCGCGAAGAAGGTGGGCGAGCCGCTGTGGCGCTTCGCGCTGCGCTTCTGGCCCGAGGTCGTCATCGGCGCGAAGATGCTCGGCCTGCCGAAGCTCATCCTGCTCGTCGAGCTCGCCGAGGACGAGGACGCGACCGCGGCTAGGAAGGCCGAGGGCGTCGCGGCTGCCGCGCGCGGCATGGGGCTCACCGCGCGCATCCTGAGGGGCGACGCCGAGGCCGAGAAGTACTTCACCGTGCGCCGCGAGAGCTTCGCGCTCCTCCGGAAATCGGTGGGGGACAAGCGCACCGTGCCGTTCGTTGACGACTTCTGCGTGAAGCCGTCCGAGCTGCCGAAGTTCCTACCGGAACTGCTCGCGCTCCTCAAGAAGAATCACATCACGGCGAACATCGCCGGGCACGCGGGCGACGGCAACTTCCACGTCATTCCGCTGATGGACCTGCGCGACCCGAAGGAGCGCGCCAAGATTGTGCCGGTGCTCGACGAGTACACCCGCCTAGTGATCTCGCACGGCGGCACCATGACCGCTGAGCACAACGACGGCATTCTCCGCACCCCCTACCTGACCCAGCAGTTCGGGCCTGAAATCGTCGCGCTGTTCAAGGAGGTGAAGGAGATTTTTGACCCGCTCAACATTTTCAACCCGGGTAAAAAAGTTGGCGGCACCAAGGAGTACCTGGAGGCCCACCTGTCGCCGAAAGCGTAGGGCGCGTCCGGAGCGGTCTCTGTTCGCCGCTAAAAACCGCCTCCCGCCCTTCGCCGCGCGGGGCGTGCGGTGTCGGGAGCGGTCGGGGCGGTTTTCGTCTGGCGGCTACCGCTTCCGCGGCATGTCGGCGGGGTGAGAGGATGTTGCGCCCCTCTGGGGCACGTGTTAATGTCCCGCGCGCTATGGTTAAACTCGCATACGAAGCCCGCGACGCGAAGGCGTCCCTTGCCGCCCTCCGTAAGGGTGGCAAGATTCCCGTGGTCCTATACGGCCGCAAGCACGAGGCCGAGATGGGTCAGGTTGACCTGAAGGCCTTCGGCAAGGTCTTCGCCAAGGTGGGCGAGTCTCAGATTGTCTCGCTCGAGGGTCCTTCGGGCGAGCACGAGGCGCTCGTTCACGAGCTCCAGCTCGACCCGGTCCGCGATTTTCCTGTCCACGTCGACTTCCTCGTCATCGAGAAGGGGCGCAAGGTGGAGGTGTCCGTGCCTCTCAATTTCATCGGTTCCGCGCCGGCCGAGAAAGACCTCCACGGCAACATCATTAAGACCATGCACGAGGTCGA
The DNA here is from genome assembly GCA_964574865.1 of uncultured Candidatus Saccharibacteria bacterium. Taxonomy (GTDB): domain Bacteria; phylum Patescibacteriota; class Minisyncoccia; order Phycocordibacterales; family JAACPR01; genus DATDYW01. The sequence goes on from CAZNOT010000002.1 coordinate 35,347, forward strand.
GATTGAGGCTATGCCGAAGGATTTGCCGGCGCACCTCGACGTCGACCTCTCGCTCCTCGTCGATTTCAACTCGCAGATCCACGCTCGCGACATCGCGCTCCCGGCCGGCGTCGTCCTCAAGACCGATCCGGACGAGGTCGTCGCAACCGCCGAAGAGGCTGTCGAGGAGGATCTCTCGGTTCCGGTCGAGGGTCCGGACCTCGCCGCCATCGCCGTCGAAGAGAAGGGCAAAAAGGAGGAGGAGGGCGCCGCGTCCGCCGAGCCGGCCGCCTAAGCCGATCTGCGTTTTCTTTCGAGGGCCGCGGCGCGAGCCGCGGCCCTCTTTTTTGCTCGGGCAGAGCGACATCGGATCCGCTGATCGCTCTTTGGTACAATGCCCCGGCATGCGCATCCTCGGTTTCTTTTTTGCCGCGCTGGTTCTCGCGGCGGTCGTGGCGCCGCTCCCGGGGGCGCTCGCCGCGACCGATCTCGAGGCGCGCGAGAAGGAGCTTCGCCAGGAGCTCGAGCGAATCGAGCGTGAGCAGAAGGAGCTCCAGGCTCAGCTCGACGCGCAGCGCGGCGAGACGGCGTCGTACCAGCGTGACGTCAACATCCTGACCGCCGAGATCAAGCAGGCGCAGCTGAAAATCGATGCGAAGAACATCGAGATCAAGCGCCTCGGCAAGGATATCGACCTCAAGTCGGCGACGGTGGCCGAGCTCTCGCAGAAGCTCGCTCAGAGTCAGGCCGACATCGGGCAGCTCGTGCGCAAGATGAGCCAAATGGACGACCTATCGCTCGCGGAGATGGTTGCCTCGGACGACGCCGTCTCCGATTTCCTCGGCGAGTACGACTCCTACGTATCCATCCAGTCCTCCCTCGGCGAGCTCATCGACGAGGTGCGCTCGGTGCGCGGCGAGACCGAAGAGGAGAAGGCTGCGCTCACCGAGCGCCAGCAGAGGGAGCTCGACCTGAAGGCCGAAATTGAGGCCGAGCGTCGCGTCATTGCCGGCAAGGAGGCTGAGAAGAGGCAGCTCCTCGCGGGCTCGAAGGCAACCGAGGCCACGTACCAGAGCGCTGTGGCCGAAAAGCAGCGCGAGGCCGCGGCTATCCGCGCGGCGCTCTTCCAGCTGCGGGACTCGAAGGGGATCTCGTTCGGCGACGCCGTCGAGTACGCCGAGGCGGCTTCCGAGGTTACCGGCGTGCGGCCCGCCTTCATCCTCGCGATCCTCAAGCAGGAGACCGATCTCGGCAAGAACGTCGGTACCTGCAATCGCGAGGGCGATCCTGAAGAGAAGAGCTGGCGGAGCATTATGCCGGGCCCGGGCGATAACTCGTCCCGCGATGACCAGACCATTTTCCTTCAAATTACCGAAGATCTCGGGCTCGATCCTGACACGACGCCGCTCTCGTGCCCGTGGGGCAACGGCTGGGGCGGGGCGATGGGGCCGTCGCAGTTCATTCCGACCACGTGGGCTTCCTACGCGGGCCGCATTGCGGCCGCGGTCGGCGTGAAGACGGCGAACCCCTGGAACCCGCAGCACGCCTTCATGGCGACGGCGATTTACATGTCCGACCTCGGCGCCGGCGCCCAGACCTACACCGCCGAGCGCACCGCGGCGCTGCGCTACTACGCCGGTGGCAACTGGAGCCTCCCGCAGAACGCGTTCTACGGGAACTCGGTGATGGCGCACGCGGAGGGTTTCCAGTCTCAGCTCGACTTCCTCGACGATGCGGACGCCGATTGATCCGCCCCGAAATTCTTCGGCGGCGTCTCTCTACCGACTCCCCGGCTTAAAAATCCGCCCCGCCGCCGAATTCGCGGCGTCCGCCTCGAATTCGTCGGACGGGTTGTGGCCGGGGTTAGGCGCGGAGCCAGGGACTGGCCGATGAATGGGGATAACGGCGCCGGCGGAAGGGTCGCCGGCTTGGCGACCACGATCCTTGCCGAGGTGATTTTGGTCTGGTAGTCTGCCGCGCACCTATGAAGAGCGACACCCACCCGACCGTCTACGACGCCAAGGTTACCTGCGCCTGCGGGAACTCTCTCGTCGTGCCGTCCACGAAAGAGTCGATCGATATCGAAATCTGCAGCGTCTGCCACCCGTTCTGGACGGGTAACGACCGCTCGGTCGACACCGCCGGCCGCGTCGAGCGCTTCAAGGCTCGCGCCGCCAAGAAGGACGACAAGAAGCCGGCCAAGAAGGCCTAGGCTCCGAAATCTGCCCCGCCGGAACGGCGGGGCAGATGCTATACACTGCTACCACCTATGGACGAGGCGACCCTGAAGGCTTTCCGTGAAAACCCCCGCACCCGCTACTACGCGGAGGCGTACGACCGTCTGGCCGCGGGCGAGGCGGAGACCCGCGAGATGCTCAGCGACCCAGCCGTCGCCGATCTCGCCGAAGAGGAACTCAAGGGTATCGAGAGCCAGAAGGCCGAGCTCGTCGCCGAAATGAGCCGCCTCGCGGCCGCCGAGCGCGCCGAGGAGGAATCGCCGAACGAGCTCATCCTCGAGGTACGCTCGGGCGCGGGCGGCGACGAGGCGTCGCTCTTCGCGCGCGAGATCGTGGAAATGTACCAGCGTTTCGCCGAGGCGAAGGGTTGGACCTTCTCGATCGTCGACGTCTCCGAGAACGACGCCGGCGGCTACCGCGACGCCTCGGCCGAGATTCACGGCCAGGGCTGCTACGCCGCGCTCCGCTACGAGACGGGCGTCCACCGCGTGCAGCGCGTGCCGGCCACCGAGCGCCAGGGCCGCATCCACACCTCGACCGCGACCGTCGCCGTGCTGCCGCTCAAGAAGAAGACCAAGCTCGAGATTCGCCCGGAAGACCTGCTCGTCGAGTTTTCCCGTTCGGGCGGTGCCGGTGGCCAGAACGTGAACAAGGTGGAGACCGCCGTGCGTATCGTCCACCAGCCGACCGGCCTCGAGGTGCGCTCGACCGCCGAACGTAGCCAGGCCCGCAACCGCGAGAAGGCGATGCAGATTCTCACCGCGAAGCTGGAGGAGCTCGAGGACCAGAAAGCGCACGCGAGCGAGGCGGGGGAGCGCAAGGCGCAGATCGGCACCGGCGATCGGTCCGAGAAGATCCGCACCTACAACTTCCCGCAGGATCGCCTCACCGACCACCGCATTAAGAAGTCCTGGTACGGGCTCGAGGGGATCATGGCCGGCAAAATTGGGTCGGTCCTGGAGGCGCTGGCGAGCGGGGAGGTCGGGGAAGAAGAGGGGGAAGAGTAAGCTTGCCGAATCTCCGGCCCTCTGGTAGATTTCGCCCCCGCATGACTAACACCGCCCACACCCCGGCCACCCCGGCCATTGAGCAGCTTTTCGAGGTTGGCCTCCACTACGGCTACAGCCGTTCTCGCCGCCACCCGTCCTCTCGCCCGTACCTCTTCGGCATGAAGGACGGTGGCGACATTTTCGACCTCGAGGCGACCCGGAAGGCGCTCGAGGCTGCCGCTGCGTTCGTTTCCTCTGTCACCGCCGCCGGCAAACAGGTCCTCTTCGTCTCGGGTAAGACCGAAATTGCCCGCCTCGTACGCGAGGCCGCCGAGCGCGCCGAGATGCCGTTCGTCGTCGGTCGCTGGATCGGTGGCACCCTCACGAACTTCGAGCAGGTGCAGGCTCGCATCTCTCGCCTCATTCAGCTCCGCGACGAGCGCGAGAAGGGCGAGCTCGCCAAGTACACCAAGCGCGAGCGCCTCACCATCGACCGTGAGATTGACGCGCTCGAGAGCCGTTTCGGGGGTATCGTCACCATGCGCAGCCGCCCGGGCGCCATCGTCGTCATCGATCCGAAGCGCGAGCACATCGCCGTCGCCGAGGCTGCCGCGACCAAGGTTCCGGTCGTCGCCCTCGCGAACGCGGACTGCGACATGACCCTCGTCTCGCACCCGATCCCCGGCAACGATGCTTCCGTCGCGTCGGCCGAGCTGGTGCTCAAGTTTCTCGCGGACGCCGCTGTTGCCGGCCGCGCTCTTGCCGCCAAAACCGCCGCCGCGAAGCCGGCCGAGGTCATTCCGGTCGTCGCGCAGGCCTAAGTGCCTGGAGGCCGCGCCCCGAAGGGCGCGGCCGAATTCTTTTCGCTAAGCTCAGAACCTACCGCAAAAATGGACGCACCTAGGTACGTGCTCTTTGGTTTTTCGCTCAGTGGCTGCGCAGCCGCCGGGCCGGCTGCGCGCCTTCTGCGGCGGCCTCACCGTGCCGCGGGCACGCCGTCGGCCGCCGCATCGGACGCTCGCTCGGCCCGGCGGTCGCTCGCTACGCTGCCATTTTTGCGGTAGGTTCTACACGCACCTCAAACTTTACGACTACCATGGAAATCACCACCGACCAGATCAAGCAGCTCCGCGACGAGACCGGCGTCTCGATCGGCCAGTGCAAGCAGGCGCTCACCGACGCGGCCGGCGACATGGGTAAGGCCCGCGAGCTCCTCCGCGAGAAGAGCGCCGCCTCCGCCGCCAAGAAGGCCGACCGCACCCTCGGCGCGGGCGCCATCGCCGCCTACGTTCACGCGACCGGCACCGTCGGCGCCATGGTCGAGCTCCGCTCCGAGACCGACTTCGTCTCCAAGAACGAGGACTTCCGCAAGTTGGCCTACGAGATCGCGATGCACGCCGCCGCGATGTCACCGAGCTACCTCTCGCCCGAGTCGATCCCCGAGGCCGACCTCGCCGCCGCCAAGGCCGAGCTCTCCGCTGACCTCGCGGGTAAGCCTGCGGAGATTGCCGCGCCGCTCCTCGAGGAGAAGCTAGCCACCTTTTACGCCGAGCGCTGCCTCACCGCGCAGCCGTTCTTCAAGAGCCCCGAGCGCACCGTCGGCCAGCTCGTCGAGCAGGCGATTCAGAAGTTCGGCGAGAAGGTCGAGATTGGCCGCTTCGAGCGCCTCTCGGTCTAACCCCATGCTCACCCTCGCCGTCATTTTTGGCACGTCTACCATCTTGGCGCTCGGTTTCTTCTGGCTACGCGCCGCCGAGATTCGCGCCGAGCGCCGCTTCGTGCTCGCGGCGGCTCGCTGTTCGGCCGACGCTCGGGTCGAAGGTTGGGCGCGCGGCGTGGGCGCGCGCTTCCTCGCGGTCGAGCACCGTCTCGCGGCGTGGCTACGCGCGACCCCGCACCGTCTCGCCGACCTGGCCGCCTTCGCGCTCCGCATCGTCGCCACCCGCGCGCTCCGCATGCTCCGCTGGATCCACGAGCGCCGCGCTCGCGGCCACGCGCCCGCCGGCGACAGCTCGAAAGGTTCCGTCTCCTTCTTCGTCTCCGCCCTCGGGGAGGCGCGCCCAGAGTCCACGTCGCGTGGTAGCTTCTAGTAGAGGACGCTAAAATTCTCGCCGGCTTCGTTGCCATCGTCGCGCAAACCCTCACCGTACAGCGTACGCATCAGGTTTTCGCTCCTCGGCGCCTCGCCGATCGTGGGTTTTAGCGCCCTCTAGGCAATCTTAGGTTACGCCGCCTTAGCTCAGTTGGTAGAGCAGCTGTTTTGTAAACAGCAGGTCCTCGGTTCGAGCCCGAGAGGCGGCTCAGGAAAAGAAAAACCGGCGCCGAGAGGCGCCGGACGCGCGGTCATGGGTACCGCGCCAGGAACGCGTTGCTCCAGCGGGCATCCTCGGTGACCTCGCGCTTGACCGTGATGAAGCTCGGCGTGACGACCTCGTCGCCGCGGGCGGGCGTCTCGGCCTCGAGCTTGATGATCCCGGTCGGCTTGAGGAACCGGTCGAGCTCCCACCGCTGGCCGCCCTCGTCGAACACGAACCGAACCTTTTTCACGAACGGCGCGTCTCGGTGGGCGTCTCTGGCCTCTCCGAACTCGAACGGGGTGACCACGGCCGACACCTCGGCGCGGACGCCGCTCTCGCCGACCTCGCGCTTCCACGTGCGGCTGTGCGTGAGGCTGCCGTCCGGGAGCCTCCGACGGCGGTAGCGGCTGCCGTCCGGGAGGTAGAACTGGAAGATCTCTACCTTGACGGGGCGCCGCTCGGCGAGCGCCGCCTCGTCGTAGGACGTAACCTCGAACCAGCGCTCGATTTCGAGCGGCTCAGGGGTTCCCGTGAACCGGCACGCCGCTTCGACCGCCCGCCGCACCTTCTCGGCGAAGGTGCCCCGGTTGTCGATTGGGTAGCGGTGCTCGATGTGCTGGTAGGCGTCGACGAGCAGTTTGTCCCGGCGGCGCGCTTCCTCTGCTGTCTCGAAGCGTGCCTGGTTGTTCTCTAGGGTGTAGAACGCTTCGGCGCCGTCGGCGGCGGTCGTCAGGTGGATGACGCCCCAGTCGTCCATCTTGGTGCTCTCAGCTGGACTGAGCGCGGCCATAAGCTTGGCCCAGTCGGCTGGGTCTGTGTAGGCCTTCGCGTCGAGCCAGGTACGGTCGTAAATGATCACGACCGGCTGCCCGGCCTCTTCGGCGAGTGACTCGGCGGTCCGCTCGAGCCAGAGAGACTTAACGACCTCGAAGTCGAAAAGGCTCCGCTGGAAGAGCGAGGTGCCCAGCTTGGGCGGCGACATTCGGTTCAGGATGAGCGCGGTAGCGCCTTCGAAACCGATGATCACCTTGAACCCAGCTTCTTCCAGGCGTTCGGCGATGGCGATGAGGGCGGTCGTTTTGCCGCCGCAGGGTCCTCCGGTGAGGACAATTCGGTGTATTTTTGTGCTCATGTGTTGGGAAGGGTTGTTCCACTGGCGAAGCTAGCACGCGCCCTGACCCTCTGCTAGATTCGTTGGGCTATGCCCGAAAACGCCGAAAACGGCGCAGCCGCAGGCTCCCGCGCGGAGCCGCTCTACCTCCCGGAATCCCTCAAGGCCGGGCGCGCCTCCGACCTGCCGGCCGGGAAAGAACGCCGGCTGTACCGCGCGCTCGAGATTCTGCCGGGGGCGCTCTCCTGGGGGACGCTCGTCGGGGCGGTCGTGGTCTCGGCGTGGGCGCCGGTCCTCGCGAGCTACCTCATCATCGCCTTCGACCTCTACTGGCTGCTGAAGACGGTCAACCTGTCGCTGCACCACTACCACAACTGGCGGCGCATGAGGTCGAACGTGGCGCTCGATTGGCAGGCTAAGCTTGCCGCTGATTTTGGCGCGCGCGCGGCCGACGTGTGGCACCTCGTCCTCCTGCCGTACTACCGGGAAGACGAGGTCGTCGTGCGCGGCACGCTCGAGGCTCTGGCTGGGGCGCGCTACGACCTTTCAAAAATTCTCGTCGTCCTGGCGGCCGAGGCGCGCGCCGGCGCGGCGGCCGAAGCTCTTGGCCGGAAGATGGCGGCCGATTTCGGCGGCTGCTTCGGCGGCTTCTTGCTCTCGGTACACCCGGCCGATCGAGCCGGCGAGATGCCGGGCAAGGGCTCGAACATCTCGTACGCCGCCGAGCGGGCGCGCGCGGAAATTCTCTCGCCGCGCGGCCTCGACGAGGCGAAGGTTCTGGTCTCGGCCTTCGACGTCGATACCGTCGCCGGCCCCGACTACTTCAGCTGCCTCACCTGGCACTACCTGGGCGACCCGGACCCGAGCACGGCCTCGTTCCAGCCGGTGCCGCTCTACAACAACAACATCTGGCACGTACCGTCCTTCTCTCGGGTGGCGGCGCTCTCGTCGACGTACTGGCAGATGATCGAGCAGGAACGTCCCGAGCGCCTCGTGACGTTCTCGTCGCACGCGGTGCCGTTCGCGACGCTGCGGAAGGTGAACTACTGGCAGCGCAACATGGTGTCCGAGGATTCGCGTATTTTCTGGAACCTCTTCTTCGCGCACGGCGGGAACTACCGCGTCGTGCCGATCGCGTACCCGGTCTCGATGGACGCGAACCTGGGCGCCAACATTTGGCAGACGGCGGTGAACACCTACAAGCAGCACCGCCGGTGGTGCTGGGGATCGGAGAACGTGCCGTACCTCCTGTACCACCTGCTGCGCCACCCGACGATACCGCTCCGCCGGCGTTTGCGCACCGCGCTCACGCAGCTCGAGGGGTACTGGTCGCTCGCCACGAACCCGCTCATCATCATGCTCCTCGGCTGGCTGCCTGTAATCCTCGGCGGACGGCGCTTCAACGATTCGGTGCTCGCGTACAATCTGCCGTTCGTGACGAGCGCGATTATGACCGTCGCGATGGGCGGCCTCGTGCTGTCGGCGGTTATCGGCCTCTCGCTCCTGCCGCCGTACCCGGCGAACATGCCCGGCAAGTTGCGGCGCTACGCGATGATGACGGTGCAGTGGATTCTCGTGCCGCTCCACATTGTCATCTTCGGGTCTGTCCCGGGGCTCGACGCGCAGACCCGCCTTATGCTGGGGCGGTACATGGGGTTCTGGGTGACGCCGAAGACGCGGAGCGATAGGTAAAAAGTAGCAGGTAAAAAGTTCGGGCCTGGTTTTACTTGTCAGTTTTTACCTGTTACTTTTTACTTCGCCAATGACCCCGCTCTCCCGCGCCCGCCGCAACCTCTACCTCGCCGCGCTCGTGGCGATTTTCGCCGCGCTCACCCCGGTCCTCATCGGCTACGCGCAGGGCTACCGTTTCTCGGACCTCGGCGACGTGCTGCGCCTCATCAAGACCGGCGGCGTCTACGTCTCGCTCGGCGAGTCTGGCGTCACCGTCTCGGTCGACGGCGACGAGCGCGAGACGACCTCGTTCATCTCTCGGAACGCGCTCGTGCAGAACCTCTTCGCGGGTAGCTACCGCGTCGCCGTCTCGAAGCCCGGCTACCAGACGTGGGAGAAGGAGCTCCAGGTGTACCCCGAGCTCGTGACCGAGTGGCGCCCGGCGCTCGTGCCGGACCCGGTGCCGCTCGTCGAGATCGCGAAGACGCTCCCGGTCGCCACGTCGACCCGCGCCACGGGCACCGTTCCAGCCAAGCCGGCCACGAACCCCGCGTACGCGCCGGCGGCCGCGCTCTTCGCGCCCGCCGCGACGACCAAGCCGGCGGGGAAGGCGACCACCACGCCCGAGCGCCTCGCCGTCATCGCGACGCTCGCCGAGGCGGGCCGACGCGACCTCGAGAAGGAGCCGACGCTCAAGGTTTCGGGCGAGACGGGCGCGTGGCTGCGCGGCGGGAGCCTGCGCTTCGCGTGGCTCGGCGACGCCGACGCGACGCCGTACTACCTCTGCTCGCCCGAGACGGGCGACGGCCCCGAGGCGGCCTCGGCCGAGAGCTGCGTCGACGAGTCGATCGTCTCGCTCCCGAATCCCGTCCTCTGGTTCGACTTCGCGCCCGGTCGCGACGACCTCTTCCTCGTCGTCACGAAGACCGGCCTGTGGCTCGTCGAGGCCGACGGCCGCGGCGGCCGCAACGCCGCGCTCCTCAAGTCGGGCGACGGCATCGAGGCGCGCGTCTCGGGTTCCGCCGTCGTGCTGCGCCAGGGCGGCCGCTACTGGGAGGTGGAAATTTAGCCGCGCGGGGGCTAGTATTCGCCGCGCATGAGCGAGACGACTCACCCCGGGCACCCGCACCCCGTCTCGCGCGTCCTGGACGAGCTCGTCTCCATTTTCGAGAGCCTCGGCTTCTCGGTCGCCTCGGGGCCGGAGCTCGAGAACGGCTTCCACAACTTTGACGCGCTCAACGTGCCGAAGGACCACCCGTCCCGCGACATGCAGGACACCTTCTGGCTCAAGAAGCCCGAGGGGGCGTCGCCGTTCTCGGGCGACCCAGCCGACGCGCCCGCCGAGCTCCTCCGCACGCACACCTCGAGCGTGCAGGTTCGCTACATGCGGCAGCTCGTCGCCGAGTGCCGCGCGGCGGGGAAGGAGGTGCCACCGTTCCGTATCGTGGCGCCCGGCAAGGTGTACCGCAACGAGGCCACCGACCGGACGCACGAGGTGCAGTTCCACCAGCTAGAGGGTCTGTGCGTCGGCCCCGGCGTCTCGCTCGCGAACCTGAAGTGGACTTTGGCCCGGTTCGCCGAGGGGCTCTTCGGCTCGGGCACCGCGGTGCGCCTGCGCCCGGCGTTCTTCCCGTTCGTCGAGCCGGGTGTGGAGGTAGACGCCTCGTGCGTTGCCTGCGCCCAGGCGGGCTGCCCGACCTGCAAGGGTACCGGCTGGGTCGAGATTCTGGGCGCCGGCATGGTGCACCCGAAGGTGCTCTCGGCGGTTGGCATCGACCCGCGGAAGTGCTCGGGCTTCGCGTTCGGCATGGGCGTCGACCGTGTGGCGATGATGCGGTACGGCGTCGACGACGTGCGCCACTTCTACTCGGGCGATCTGCGCGTGGTCGACCAGTTTTAATTTATGAGAATCCCGTACTCCTGGCTCTCAGAAATGTTCGCGGCGCCGCTCCCGGCTCCGAAGGACTTGGCGCACCTCCTCACGATGCGCTCTTTCGAGATTGAGGGCATCGAGGGCGAGGGTGATGCCTCAGTCATCGAAGCCGACGTGCTGCCGAACCGCGCGCACGACTGTCTGGGCCTCCGCTACGTCGCGCGCGAGGTGTCCGCGATTACCGGCGTGGCCCTCAAGAACGAGCCGGAGCCGGCGCTGCCCGAGGGCGCCGCGCCGTCCGTTTCTATCTCCGTCGAAGACGCGCGCTGCCGCCGCTACGTGATGGTTGAGGTCTCCGGCGTCTCCGTGTCCGAGTCCCCGGTGTGGCTCAAGGAGAAAATCGCCGCGATGGGGCAGCGCTCGATCAACTCGGTCGTGGACGCCTCGAACTTGGTGCTCTTCCTCGAGAACCAGCCGACGCACGCGTTCGACGCGGACAAGGTGAAGGGGGCGATCCGCGTGCGTGCCTCGGCGGAGGGCGAGCGGATGACGACGCTCGACGGCCGCGACCTCGCGCTCGATCCGGGCACGCTCGTCATCGCCGACGACGAGGGGCCGCTCGCGATCGCCGGCGTGAAGGGCGGCAACCGCTCGGGCGTCTCGGCCTCGACGACGCGCGTCTACCTCGAGTCCGCGAACTTCGATCCGGTCACCGTCCGCAAGGCCGGCCAGCGCTACGACCTGCGCACCGATTCCTCGAAGCGCTTCGAGGTCGAGATTACGCCCGAGCTCGCCGCGCGCGGCATGGCCCGCCTGGTGGACACGCTGCGCGAGGTGGCGGCGGGGGACGGGTTCGCCGTCTCCGGCGCCCTCGATCACTACCCGCGCCGCGCGCATCCGTACCGGACGGGCGTTTCGGCCTCGGAGGCCTCCGCGCTCCTCGGCCGCCCGGTCACCTTGGCCGAGGCGAAGCGCGCGCTCGAATCTTTGGGCTGCGAGACCCGCGAGCTCGCGAACCCGGCCGCCCGCATCCTCGAGGTCGCCGCCGCGGCGGTCGGCAAGCCGTACAGGTACGGCGCCTCGGTGCTCTACGACGCGCCGAGCGCGTTCGACTGCTCGTCGCTCGCGGCCTACGCGTGCGCCGAGGCGGGGCTCTCCGCGCCGCGCATCACGGTCGACCAGTTCGCGTGGGGCCGCGAGGTTTCTGAAGCCGAGCTCCAGCCGGGCGACCTCGTCTTCTCGTGCGTCGGCGGCGCGGTGCGGCGCGCGCCGCAGCGTGCGACCTTGGAGTACGCGCGCGGCTCGAAAGTTGCGACGCCGGACGACTGCGGCGTAGACCACTGCGGCGTTTACGCCGGCGACGGCGAGGTGATTCACGCTACTTCGAACGGTGGCGACATTGTGAAGCGCGAGAAACTCGCCGAGAGCGGGCAGTTCAAGAAGGTTGTCGGCTACCGCCGCGCCGCGCTCCGCGACGAGCCGCGGCTGGTGGCGACCGTGCCGCCCGAGCGCCTCGACCTGCGCGCGCCGGAAGATTTGAT
>CAZNOT010000002.1:47144-50951 GCA_964574865.1 uncultured Candidatus Saccharibacteria bacterium
CCGGCCTCCCACCGCTTCACCCCGCTCTCGCCCTACCCGTACTCCGCCCGCGACGTCGCGGTTTGGGTGCCGGGGGAGGGTGGCAAGGAGGCTGAAGTTGCGGGCGTGATTCGCGCCGCGGCTGGCCCGCTCCTCGTGAAGCTCTACAAGTTCGACGAGTTCACCAAGCCCGGGAAGGACGACGTGCCGACCCGCACCTCCTACGGTTTCCGCCTCATCCTTCAGGCTTCCGATCGCACGCTCTCGGACGTCGAGATCGCCGCGGCGACCGACGCGGCCTACGCGGCGCTGCGCGCGCAGGGCTGGGAGATTCGCTAGGCGCGGCTGTCGCGCAAAAAGAAAAGCCGCGTCCCGAGAGAGGGGGCGCGGCCGACTTTTCCTACTTCGCCCCAGGCTTGGCTGTTCGGCTGCCGAACCTTCGGTCGAAAAGCCAGACGCCGCCGTTGAGGATCCACGAGGCAGGCCCGTAGAGGAACATGCGGCGCTTGAATGCCGCCTGGTCCATTTGGGCCCAGCGGCCAAGGGTGTACTCGGCGTAGGCGAAGGCGCCGCCGAGCACGGCCCACACGCCGAGGATTTTGAGCACCCAGAAGAGTGCGGTCAGTAGTAGCACCATGGGATTGTTCTCCTTTGACGCTTTTGTACGCCTATCGTCTGATTGTGTCAATCGTCTTGCGGGTCGGGCGCGGTCGCGCCAGAATCACCCGACATGAAAGGCCCGTACTTCTCGCAGTGGCGGCACGTTTCGGACGAGGCGTGGCGCCCGCGCGCGTGCGGCTTGGCCTGCGCCGCGATGGTGCTCGGCGCGCACGGTCTCAGCGCGGCGCCGGACGAGCTCCTCGCCGAGGCCCGCGCCATGACCGGCCACCTAGCCTGGACGGAAGCCGGCATGCCCCACGCGGCGCTCTGCGCCATTCTCCGCAACCGCGGCCTCCACGGCTACCACGAAGAGTTTCGCGGCCGCCGGTTCGACCACGTCTCGGGGGAGTGGCGCGATGACCTCCACCTCGACCGCGCGCACCTCGACTACGGCCTCGCCAAGATTCGCGCGGCGGTCTCGCGCGGCGAGCCGGTCATCGCCTCGGTGTCCGCCAAGTTCCGCACGAACGAGGAGGGGCACCTGGTGGTGGTGACGGACGTCACCGAGGGCGGGCTCACGGTCAATGACCCGGACGACCGCTCCGGGACGGGGGAGGCTATCTTCGTGCCCGACGACCGTTTCGAGGAATACTTCCGCCGCTTCGCGGTCTTCGCGGGGAAAGGAGGGGCAGAAAGGAAAAAATAAAAAACAGAAAGTTCTCGAGAGGTGCCCCGGCGCAAGCTCAGCCCGAGCGGGCTGAGCTTGCGCCGGGGCGCGGTTGCCTCAAAAAGGAAAAGACCGTCCGGCGCAGCGCGCGGACGGTCAGAAAATTAAGCCTGGAGCTTGGTCTGTACCCTCAGTCTCCAGGCACGCCGGGTGGCGTCTCGAAGTATTGATCCCAGTTTTCCCTCACGCGAGAACTTCTGCCCTGGAGCCACCGCAACGACAGAGCGGTGGCCTTGGGCCAGAAGCGCGCGAACGGTACTTCGCAGGAGGCCATCAACCTTCGGTGAAACTATAGCACAGTAAAGGTGTCGGTCAAGGTGTCGCCGGTGTCGGCAAAATGGTAAGATTTACCGGCCAAAAACCATTTCCCGTATGGCTAAACCCGCAAAGATCCCGTCCTACGGCGCCGACCAAATCACCGTCCTCGAGGGGCTCGACCCTGTTCGCAAGCGCCCGGGCATGTACATCGGGTCCACCGGCCCGGACGGTCTCCACCACCTCATCACGGAGATTTTTGACAACTCCCGCGACGAGGCGATGGGCGGCTACGCCGATCGCATCGAGGTGGCGCTCCTCCCCGGCAACCGCGTGCGCGTCGTCGACAACGGCCGCGGCATTCCGGTCGACCTGCACAAGACCACCAAGGTCTCGGCGCTCGAGACGATCATGACCACGCTCCACGCGGGCGGCAAGTTCGGCGGCGAGGGTTCGGGCTACAAGGTTTCGGGCGGCCTCCACGGCGTGGGCGCGTCCGTCGTGAACGCGCTCTCCGTGTACTTGCGCGTCGACGTGCACAAGGACGGCGGCCACTACGTCCAGGAGTACTCGCGCGGCAAGAAGAAGGCCGACGTGAAGAAGATCGGCAAGACCGACCATCAGGGCACGATCGTCGAGTTCGAGGCGGATATCGAAATTTTCAAGGAGATCTCCTACGACTGGAAGCGCGTCGTGACCCACTTCCGCGAGCAGGCGTACCTCGTGAAGGGCCTGCGTATCGCGATTATCGACGCGCGCGAGGCGATGCTCGACCTCGACCGGACCGAGACCGTCTGGGTCGAGGACCTGCGGGTAGACTGCCCGGCGTACACGTTCTTCTTCGAGGGCGGCCTGCGCTCGCTCGTCGCGTACCAGAACCACCTGCAGAAGGCGGTGCACCCGAACATTTTCTACGTCGATCAGGCGCAGGGCGATATCCAGGTGGAGGTCGCGCTGCAGTACGTCGACGACATTTCGCCGCGCATCAACGCGTTCGCGAACAACATCCGCACGCCCGAGGGCGGCGCGCACGTCACCGGCTTCAAGTCCGCGCTGACCAGGAACCTCAACAGCTACGCCAAGAAGGCGAAGATCGCGAAGGAGGGCGAGGAATCGTTCACCGGCGACGACGTGCTCGAGGGTCTCACCGCGGTGGTGTCCGTGAAGATGCCCGAGATCCAGTTCGAGGGTCAAACCAAAGCGAAGCTCGGCTCGATCGAGGCGACGCCGGCCGTGAACTCGGTCTTCGGCGAGGCTTTCTCGACGTGGCTCGAGGAGCACCCGGACGACGGCAAGATGATCGTCGCGAAGGCGTTCCTCGCCATGCGCGCCCGCAAGGCCGCGAAGGCCGCGAAGGACACTGTGCTGCGCAAGGGTGCGCTCGAGGGCGTGACCTTGCCGGGCAAGCTCGCCGACTGCCAGCTTCGGACCGCCGAAGACACCGAGCTGTTCATTGTGGAGGGAGACTCCGCCGGTGGCACCGCCAAATCTGGCCGCGACCGCCGCACGCAGGCCGTGCTGCCGCTGCGCGGCAAAATCCTGAACGTCGAGCGCGCGCGCCTCGATCGCATGCTCGGCTCGGAGCAAATCCGCAACCTCGTGATTGCGCTCGGCACCACGATTGGCGACACGTTCGACCTCGCGAAGCTGCGCTACGGCAAGATCATCATCGCGACCGATGCCGACGTCGACGGCGCGCACATCGCGACGCTGCTGCTGACGCTCTTCTACCGCTACTTCCGCCCGCTCATCGAGAACGGCCACGTCTACATCGCGCAGTCGCCGCTCTACAAGGTCACGAAGGGTAAGGAGGTGCTGTACTTCTACTCCGAGGAGGAGAAGGCGGCGCACTTCGGCTCGGACGTCTCGCTCGACGGCGACGAGCCCGAGATCGACGAGGGGGACGGCACGCTGCTCAAGAAGCGCCAGCCGAAGGTTCGCGTGCAGCGCTACAAAGGTCTCGGCGAGATGAACGCCGAAGAGCTCAAAGAGACCACGATGGACAAGCAGAACCGCATCCTGCGCCAGGTCCGCATCGAGGACGCCATGGAGGCGGACCACGTGTTCGACATGCTGATGGGGGAGGACGTGGCGGCGCGAAAGTCGTTCATCCAGTCGAACGCCAAGTACGCGACGGTGGATCTCTAGCTCGCCCAGGCCGGGCAAACCGGCGCCGCGCGCGGGAAAAGAAAAGCGCGAACCGAGAGGGTTCGCGCGCTCGCGGCGCCTGTCAGGCGGCCGCCTCT
>CAZNOT010000002.1:51051-54421 GCA_964574865.1 uncultured Candidatus Saccharibacteria bacterium
CGCGGCTGTTTCGTGAAACTAGCGGGAGGTCGGGCTAGTCCGTGACCTTCAGTTTCACCGAATCGTCGTTGTCCTTCTCGTCCTCCTCGTCGACGTCGTCGTCGGGGTCGAGTTCGACCTTGATGGTGTAGGCGCCGGAATCTAGCTCGTCGAACTCGACGACGATTTCCTGCTCCTCGCCCGGGTCGAGCGACGACTGCTTGCCGGAGCGGTAGTCGTCGCCCGGGAGGGTGACCTCGTAGCGCCACGTGCCGGTGTCCTCGTCGCCCGTGTTCTCGACGGTGAAACGGATCGCCGCCTCGTCGTCCTCGTCGATAGAGTCGTCCTCGCGGAACTTGCTGCCGTCCATGCGGCCGGACTCGAGGTTCCGAATCTCGAGGTTGGCGTCGTCGTCGCCGTGGGAGTCGTTGCTATCGTCGTTGCCCTCGCCATCGACGCGGACCGCGATCGAGTTGTTGGACTCGCTAGCCTCGGAAATCTGGTTGTGCGGGTCGACCGAGACGGTGACCGTGTGGCGGCCGTCCTCGACCTCGCCGAAGCGCACGGTGACGCCCAGCGCGTCGCCCGGCGCGAGCGACATCATCGCCGGCGAGAGGAATACGTCCTGCGGGCTGGTCGGGGTGGAGTACGAGAAGTACCAGACGCCCGAGGTCTTGCCGCCCTGGTTGGCGACGGTGAAGGTGAGGCGACCGTTCGACTCCTGGGGGTTGGAGATTACGAGATCGGCCGGGGCGCTCGAGACGTAGGAGGTCGAGCCGGTCGACTTCGAGCCGGCGTCGACGGTGCCCTCGGTCGCGGCCTCCTCGCCGTCTTCGACGTCGCCGAGGTCGGCGTCGCCGGAGGTGACGGTCAGGAGCGCGCGGTCCTCGCCGAGCTTCTTGCTGTCCTCGGCCTCAAAAATCACGCGGAAGTCGACGTCCGCGAGGGCGTCCTTCTCGGCGAGCTTCGGGGTGATTTTGGCGCTGCCGTCCTTGGTGCCGAGCGAGTAGTCAGTGTCGCACTCGAGCGTCTTGGTCGTGCCGCCCTTCTGCATGGACACGGTGACGCCCTCGACGCAGTCGTACGCGAGGGAGAACTCGCCAGCCTCGGAGCCGTCGTAATCCCACTTGAGCGTGGAAGTCTCGCCGGAACTCACGTTCTGCGGCGAGAAGCTCGCCGCGACGTCGGAGGACGAGAAGAGCCCCGAAACGGAGCCGCCGACGCCCGCGATCGAGGAAACGATCTTCGGGACGATCTTGAGGATCGCCCAGGCGAGGAACGCGAGCAGGATCAGCACGCCCAACACGAAGAGGAGCTTGCCGAGAAGGGTGCGGACGAGCGACGGGTTGTCTCCGGCCATGGGGGTAGGTAAAGGCTAGTTTTTGTAACCCACATATAGTATCAGTTTAATATTGTCATGTCAAATATCGGGCGCCCCCCGGCGGGCCCGTTATTTGACATATGTCTTATCTCTGGTATTATTAAAAACGATGATCGCGTTCATTCAGGGCCTCTTCGTGACCTGCGCGCTCTGCGTCATCGCCCTGATCCAGCCGAATTTCGCTCCTCCGCGGAGCTTCGTCTGGGACACGGGCGGCGATGTCGCTCGCCCGCGCCGGCGAAACATTGGCGCGCGGCGGCTTCGCCTAGGGGCTGGTTTTTGGAACCAGCACCCGAGGGGCACATAGCCGCTGCGCGGCACCCCGACGGCCGGCCCCAGACTTGTGGGCCGGCCGTTTCATTTTTCCCGCCGGCTCGGCCGGCTCCGCGCTTGCGGCGCCCCCATCGGCCGTGCTAGCTTCATCGGGCTAAAACAGCGCCATGTCACAGGACAACCTCATCAAGATCAAGAACGCCAAGACCGGCGAGATTCTGTACACCACGAAGAACAAGAAGAAGCTCGCGGGTGTCAAAATCGAGCTCAAGAAGTTCAGCAAGAAGCTGCGGAAGCACGTGGTGTTTAAGGAGGTGAAGAAGTAGAAGAAAAACCCCGCGAGAGCGGGGTTTTTCTTTGGCTACCTGAGCGAGGTTAAACCTCGCTCCGCAGTGCTCGCGACCCCGGCTCAGCCTCCGTCGCAGAGCCTCCGGACTCCCGCTTCGCTCGGGTGGCCTGCGCCTGGTTCGATTCGAGAATCGGCCACCCGTTCCCTCGCGCCGCCGCGCTCGGGCCGGTCGGCCCCGCCTCGCGGTTCGGCGCGGCGCCGAACATCGCTGCGGCTTTCGATTCCCTCACGCGAGGAGAGCAGTCGCCTCGCTATCACCCGCAAACGCAGAAACCCCGGCTGGGCGCCGGGGTTTCGCGTGCGGGTGATGAGGGAATCGAACCCCCGCTAGCGGTTTTGGAGACCGCTGTTCTGCCACTAAACTAATCACCCGTTACCTGGAGCTGATTGGTCCGCAATCGGGACTGCGGCATAGTAGCCGCTGGGGGCGGTTTTATCAATTAGCGTCCCGTGAGGAATTCCTGAGCGCGGGCGATTGCCTCTGTCGCTTTGCTGGGGTGATACCAGGCGATTGAGTTGTTGCGCCGGAACCAGGTCATCTGGCGCTTGGCGTAGCGGCATATTTCAGACAGGAGCGCCGCGCGCATCTCGGGGCGAGAAATTTCGCCGCGCAGGTACCGGCCGAGCCACCGGTACTCGAGGCCGAGGGATTCGAAGCGGGACCAGGGGAGGCCGGCGGCGCGGAGGCGTTTCGCCTCCGCCGCCATGCCCCGGCGGAGGCGGGCGTCGAGGCGCGTCTCAATTTTCTGGTGGAGCTCGTCGCGCGCGGGGGCGACGCCGATCCAGAGCGCGTCGAATCGTGGCGCGCGGGGTGGGAGCGCGGGGACGGCGCCGAGGGCGGTCGCGATTTCGATTGCGCGCTCGAGGCGTGGGCGGTTCTTGCCGTCGATCGTGCTCGCGCGCTCGGGGTCGAGGGCGGTTAGGCGCGCGAGCAGCTCGCCGGTCGAGATCGGCGCGAGCTCTCGCCGCAGCTTTTTGTTCGGAGGCACGTTCGGGTACGTCTGCCCGAAGACGATCGCGTCGGCGTACTGGCCGGTGCCGCCGCACAGGATGGGGACTTTGCCGCGCTTCAGAATGCCGCGGACGGCGCGGAGCGCTAGCGGCTCGTATCTGGCGACCGAGAAAATTCGCCGCGGGCTGGTTACGTCGAGCAGGTGGTGCGGGACCCCGCGCGTCTCGTGGCGCGTGATTTTACCCGTGCCAATGTCGAGACCTTCGAACACCTGCCGCGAGTCGCACGACACGATCTCGCCGCCCACGGCGCGCGCGATCTCGACCGCCAGCGCTGATTTACCGGAGGCGGTGGGACCAACGACGAGGACGAGCTTCGGGAGGGGGGAGATCACGGCGGGAACACTGGAACAGAAAAGCCGCTCTTTCAAGCGGCG
>CAZNOT010000003.1:0-2005 GCA_964574865.1 uncultured Candidatus Saccharibacteria bacterium
TTGGTCTGGGTCCTTTTCGCCCCCCGGGCGCGGCGGGCGCCCCCAAAAAACGGGGCGCGCGGCCCAACACCCCGCGCGGCGCCGCCCGGGGGGCCCCCGCCGCTGCTCACGGAAGTTCGGGACGAGGGTCGGGCTACTTGAGCTCGACCTTGCCGCCAGCGGCCTCGATCTGAGCCTTGATGGCCTCGGCCTCCTCCTTCTTGACGTTGGCCTTGAGGTCGGTCGGGGCGCCCTCGACGAGATCCTTCGCCTCCTTGAGGCCGAGCGCGAGCACCTCCTTCACGACCTTGATGACCGCGATCTTGGTAGCGCCGCCGTCCGCGAGGTGGACGGTGAACGAGGACTTCTCGTCGCCAGCGGCGGCCGCGGCGGCCGGAGCCGCGACAGCGGCAGCGGCGGAGACGCCGAAGCGACCCTCGATGGTCTTCACGAGCTCGTTGAGGTCGACGACGGACATCTCCTCAATCTTCTTGATGAGGTCGGCGAACTTAGCCGGGACCTCGAAAGTGGAATCAGACATGGGTAGTTTGGTTAGCTAGGTATTTCGGACTAAGCGCGCGAATCGGCGACGGCCTTGATGCCGACGGCGAAGCGCTGCATGGGCGAGTTGAGCAGGTTCGCGAGCATGGAGAGCAGGATCTCGCGGGACGGGATATCGGCGATCGCCACCATCTCAGCCTTGGTCTTGTAGACCCCCTCGAACACGCCGCCCTGAATGGCGACGGCGCCCTGGAGCTCCTTCTCGAACTTGCGGAGTTCGCGGGCCGGAGCGAGCGCCTCGTCGGACCACGCGAGCGCGAGCTCGCCGTCGACCGAGGGCATGTCGCCCGCGAGCGCGGAGTCGGCGAACGCCTTGCGGACGAGCGTCTTCTTGGCGACGCGGTAGGTCACGCCAGCCTCGCGGAGCACCTTGCGCAGGCGCGCCGTGTCGTTCGCCTTCAGCCCCTTGAAGGAGGCGAAGACGATGGCCGGGCGCTTGGCGGCGGCGGAGAGCTCGGCGAGCGACTCGGCCTTCTTCTCTTTGCTTGATGCCATAGAGCTTTGAGACTTCGGATAAATGAGAAACGGCCGCAAGGCCGTCCGAATCATCCTTCCCCGCTCTCGCGGTTCCAGAATACCTCGGGAGGGCTTCTCCCCGGTTTCTCTCGGGGTGCCTCCTGTCTTCGGCCTTACGCGGGGCTTTCTACCCCAGAGAGCGTGGCGGCGCAACTCCAACAATTCAGCAACTTGCGAACCAGAACAGCGACAAGTAGGGTGGCCGCGAACACCATGAAAACCAAATACACATCGATAGCCGCCACGTTCGCCGAACTCGCCCGAAAACTCACCCGTCCCCTGTTCGGCGCGCACCTCAGCGTTGCGGTTTCTGTGCTCGACCCTCTCGCCGACGGAACCATCCCCGCCCCGCGGGCAACCGCCTTCCTGTTCAACGAGCCGGGAGACGCGGGCGAGCTCAATCGCCTGTGCTCGCGCGTCGCCAACCTGACGCACGTGAACGCCACGTTCAGGATCAAGGCAAAAACAGTTCTCCCGTGCCGCGCCTGCAACGGGATCATCCGCGCGGGAAATCTGTACGCCCAGTTCGCGCTCGCGGACGGCGGTCCGCTATACCCGTCCCACGCAGAGGACTTTCTGGCACTGGCGTTCGCCAAGACCCTCGAGCGGCTACCCGCCGAACCCGAGCGCCTATCGCTGCAATCTCCCCCGACGCGCATACCAGTGCCAGGACTCCAAGCGTGGTGGCCAATCGATGAACGAGAACACTTCGATAGCGTCGTGAGAAACGAGAAGTGGCGTGACGCTCACGACAGACTGATCGGGGCGGCCGCCGAACTCGCCAACGCGGGCGGGCACGCCGCGGTGAGCGTGTGAAATTCCAGCCAGCTAACCGCTGGCTTTTCTTTTTGCGCACAGAAGAGCGCGGGGGCCCCCGGGGGGCCCCCCCCGGTGTGTTGGGGGGGGCACCAACGCGGTTTGCGCGGCGCCCCCGCGGGGGGCCCCCCGC
>CAZNOT010000003.1:2015-4389 GCA_964574865.1 uncultured Candidatus Saccharibacteria bacterium
GGGTGCGGGTGTTATTGCCCCCCCCGCCACCGGGGGGTTTTTTTTTTGGCCCCCTGACGCGGGGGGCCCCCTGGGGGCGCCCCGCTCTTCTGTGTCGGCAGAAACCTACGCGTTCTTCACGCGGCCAGCCTTGATCGCCTCCGCCACATTGTTCGGCACCACCTCGTAGTGATCGAACTCCATGGTCATCGATGCGCGACCCTCGGTCATCGAGCGGAGCGTGGTCGTGTAGCCGAACATCTCGGCGAGCGGCACCTTGGCCTTCACGACCTGCATGCCGAAGCGCTCCTCCATACCCTCGATCGCGGCGCGCTTGCCCGAGAGGTTGCCGGTGACGTCGCCCATGAACTTGTCCGGGGTGACGACCTCGACGCGCATGACCGGCTCCATCAGCACCGGCTTCGCCTTCTGCACAGCCTCCTGGAAGGCCATCGACGCGGCGATCTTGAACGCGATTTCGGACGAGTCGACGTCGTGGAACGAGCCGTCGTAGAGCTCGGCGGAGACGTCCGTCATGCGGAAGCCCGCGACGACGCCGCGGTCCATCGCCTCGCGGATTCCCTTCTCGACGGCCGGGATGTACTCCTGCGGGATAACGCCGCCCTTGATCATGTTCGAGAACTCGAAGCCGTCCTCGCGCGAGGTCTGCTTCGGGAGGTCCTCCTCCTTCACGGTGTAGTCGATCGGCTTGATGCGGATCTTCACGTGACCGTACTGGCCGCGACCGCCCGTCTGCTTGATGTACTTGCCCTCGGCCTCGGCGTTCCCGAGGATCGCCTCGCGGTACGCCACCTGCGGCGCGCCGACGTTCGCCTCGACGTTGAACTCCCGCTTCATGCGGTCCACGAGAATTTCGAGGTGCAGTTCGCCCATGCCCGCGATGACGGTCTCGCCGGTCTCGGTGTCCGTCATGACGCGGAAGGTCGGATCCTCGTCCGAGAGGCGGCGCAGCGCGTTGCCGAGCTTCTCCTGATCGGCTTTGGTCTTCGGCTCGATGCGGAGCGAGATGACCGGCTCCGGAATGTCGATCTTGTCGAGCACGATCGGGTTGGCCTCGTCGCAGAGCGTGTGCGAGGTCTTGGCAGACTTGAGACCCACGGCCGCAGCGATCTCGCCGGCGAACACCTTCTTCACCTCCTCGCGCTGGTTAGCCTGGAGGCGGACGATGCGGGAGAGGCGCTCCTTCTCGCCGGTCGCGACGTTGTAGACGTACGAGCCCGCCTCGACGGTGCCCGAGTACACGCGGAAGAACGAGAGCTGGCCGACGAACGGGTCGGTCTGGAGCTTGAAGACGAGCGCGGAGAACGGCGCCGTGTCCGAAGCCTCGCGGTGGAGCTCCTCGTCGGTGTCCGGGTGCGTGCCGTGAACCGGCGGAATGTCGAGCGGCGACGGGAGGTAGTCGACGACGGCGTCGAGCACGAGCTGCACGCCCTTGTTCTTGAGCGCGGTGCCGGTGAAGACCGGGAAGCACTCGTTGGCGATGGTGCCCTTGCGGATTGCAGCCTTGATGCGGTCGTTGGAAATCTCCTTGCCGTCGAGGTAGTCGACCATGATCGAGTCGTCAAACTCGGCAGCCTTCTCGACGAGCTCGGCGCGGTACTTCTCGGCATCGGCCTTGAGCTCATCGGGAATCTCGCCCTCGACGACGCTCGAGCCCATGTTGCCCTCGAAGCGGTAGGCTTTCATGCGGATGAGGTCAATCACGCCCTCCATGGCGTCTTCGGCGCCAATCGGAATCTGCATGCGGACCGCCTTCTTGTTGAGGCGCTCGAGGATCGAGGCGTAGGAGCGCTCGAACGACGCGCCGGTGCGGTCGAGCTTGTTGATGAAGCAGATGCGCGGGACGTGGTACTTGTCAGCCTGGCGCCACACGGTCTCGGACTGGGGCTCGACGCCCGCCACGCCGTCGAACACGACGACGCCGCCGTCGAGCACGCGGAGCGAGCGCTGCACCTCGATCGTGAAGTCGATGTGCCCCGGGGTGTCGATGATGTTGAAGCGGTGCTTCCTGGAGAGGTCCTCCTTCGGCATGTAGGTCGGGTTCCAGAAGCAGGTGATCGCGGCCGCCGTGATGGTGATGCCGCGCTCCTTCTCCTGCTCCATCCAGTCGGTCGTGGCCTCGCCCTCGTGCACCTCGCCGATCTTGTGGGACTGGCCGGTGTAGAAGAGGACGCGCTCGGACGTGGTGGTCTTGCCGGCGTCGATGTGCGCGATGATTCCGAAGTTTCGGGTTCGCTCGAGGGGGTAGTCGCGGTTCATTAAGGTGTGTGGCGGCCGAATGGCCTGGGGCTAAGTTTCTAAGGGTTGGGTAACTAAAAACGCCCGCGCAAAGGGCGCGGGCAATCTACCAAGCGAACCCCCGCCGCGCAACGCG
>CAZNOT010000003.1:4489-33515 GCA_964574865.1 uncultured Candidatus Saccharibacteria bacterium
GCCATGCGGTGCACGTTCTCGCGCTTCTTCGCCGCCTCGCCCTCGTTCTTCGCGGCGAGGAGGATTTCCTCGGCGAGCTTCTGGGCCATCGGCTTGCCCTTCTTGGAGCGGGCCGCGGCGATCATCCAGGTCATCGCGAGGAAGTTGCGGCGCTCGGGGCGCGTCTCGCGCGGGACCTGGTAGTTGGCGCCGCCGACGCGGCGGGAGCGGACCTCCACCTGCGGGGCGACGTTCTTGAGGGCGAGGTCGAAGGTCTCCATCGGGTCCTCAACCTTCGCCTGAGTCTTCACGATCTCGAGCGCGCCGTAGACGAGCTCGCGGGCGATCGACTTCTTGCCGCGCTCCATCAGGTGGTTGATGAACTTCGCGAGCTTCTGGGAGCCGTACTTCGGGTCGGCCGCAATCTCGGGCTTCTTGGTGAGTTTGTGACGCATGGGATTACTTCTTAGCGCCCTTCTTGTCCACCTTCGCGCCGTAGCGGGAGCGGCCCTTCTTGCGGCCCTTCACGCCCTCGGCGTCGAGGCGGCCACGGACGATGGTGTAGCGGAGGTTGACGTCCTTCACGCGGCCGCCGCGGATGATGACGACGGAGTGCTCCTGCAGGTTGTGGCCCATGCCCGGCACGTAGGCGGTCACCTCCTGGCCGTTGGTGAGGCGCACGCGGGCAATCTTGCGGATAGCGGAGTTCGGCTTGCGCGGGGTCTTGGTGGTGACCTTCGTGCAGACGCCGCGCTTGAACGGGGAGTCGTGGAAGACCGGGCGGTTCTTGAGAACGTTGAAGCTGCGCGCCAGCGCCGGGACTTTCGTCTTGCGGCGGGGCGTCGAGCGCTTGCGCTTGATGAGCTGGGAGATGGTAGGCATCGGGCGTTTGGTGGTCGTGGTTTCCTTGGTGGGTCTCCCGGCCAGCACGGCGGGTTTCCCTAAATAAAGTGCCCGGTCGGGGGCCGGGGCAAGCTACCACGCTCAATCTATAAAGTGAAGGGCTCGGCCTCCCCCGCCCCGAGACCGGAGGCCGCCCCGCCGCGACGGCGGGGCGGCCTTTGACAATAAGCCGATGAGTCGGTAGAGCGGTACCCGACATGAACACCAAAACTACACAGACCGTAATTCCCGCGGGCGACCTAGGTTGCCTGGAAGACACAGAGATCAAAGAAATCGTGCTCGTGGGCCAGAAGGCGCCGTCGAGTTCGGGCTTGTGGGGCATTCCCTTCATCGCCCTGCTCGTCCTCGGCCTCCTCGGAGGGTACTGGTTCCGCCCCTGGGCGTTCGCCC
The DNA here is from genome assembly GCA_964574865.1 of uncultured Candidatus Saccharibacteria bacterium. Lineage (GTDB taxonomy): Bacteria > Patescibacteriota > Minisyncoccia > Phycocordibacterales > JAACPR01 > DATDYW01. Next base: position 5,762 of record CAZNOT010000003.1, read on the forward strand.
TCGGCGCGACGCTCGCGGCCGCGCTGGTTGGCCTCCGCTCGCTGTGGCTCCGCGATGAGCTCTGCCTCTGCCCCGTGAACGCCTTCGGGCAGGCCCGCTGCGAGCACCTGTGGTTTCGACTCTTCATCGTCGGCGCGACCATGGCGGGAGTCTCGGCGGCGCTGACGCGTTCGGACAGCCAGATCGGAGCGAACATGGGCGCCCTAGTCGCCATTGCAGCCACCGCCGTCGCCTGCGTATCGTTCCTGACGAGCTCGACGGTTGGAATACCGAAGGCCAACGTCAGCGCCGTCGCGGTGAGCGGCTACGCGACCGGCGAGCTAATCCTGTTTTCCGGGCAAAAGGCACCCCAAATGCTGATGCCGTGGCACCGCGCCTCACGGCTGTTCGACCGGAGGATCGCCTCTGTCTCGAAAGCCACGAGCGACATCGTCGTTGGAATTATCGGGGCCACCGACAACAAGCACCGCCAGGAGGGCCTGTACCTCGGGCAGGTGATGGACCGGCTCGGGTCCATGGCAGACCAATGCGCCACCTCCCTCGACAACTACCACCACTTCAACGAGTGGACGGCCCGCGACGCGCAGGAGTGGATCGAGAAAAAATACCTGGAAATGGGTGAGGAGTTCACAAAAAACACGGGGCTTCAGGCGAGCCTAATTCTCATCAGGACCTCGGATATTGCTCCCGAAGGCCTCCGCGGGATCGATCCGTGCTTCGGGCACGCGAACGAGGTCACCGAGACCAAACCGTCGTAGCGATTCCAAAAACCGCCGCCACTCTCTCGAGCGGCGGCTTTTCTTTTTGAGAGAGTTCCGGTGCGGGTGCTACCCCCCGTACCCAACCAGCGCGACGGCGAGCTCGCCCACGAGCGGCGAGAAGATGGGCCAGAGAACGAACGAGGCCACGAGGATGAGGCCGATCGAGGTGCCGAGCGTCGCGGTGGTGAGGAACCGGCCGCGGGGGCCGAGCAAGCCGCCGAGAATCTTGGAGCCGTCGAGCGGCGGCACCGGCATCAGGTTGAAGAGAGCGAGGGCGACGTTCACCAGGACGACCACGAAGGCGAACTCGAAGAGCGGCGAGGCCTCCCCCACCGCGCGGGCGACGGCCGCGAAGGCGACGGCGAGGAGGAGGTTCGAAATCGGTCCGGCCGCGGCGACGGCGAACTCACCCCAGCGGCGGTTGCGCAGGTTGTAGGGGTTGTACGGCACGGGCTTGGCCCAGCCGAAGGCCGGCGCGCCCGAGGCGATGAGCAGGAACGGCACCAAGAGCGAGCCGACGAGATCGAGGTGCGCAGCGGGGTTAACCGTCAGGCGACCCTCGTGCTTCGCGGTCATATCGCCCTGGAGGTAGGCGGCGTAGCCGTGGGCGAACTCGTGGAACGAAACCGAGACGATGGTGACGGCGACCGAGAGGATGAGGATGGGGTCCATGGGTGCGCCATTATATATGGAGCGCGCCGGGTTGGCCCCGACGAACCGGACCCAAAAACCGTTTGACGGGTACACGGAGTCCTGTTAGATTCCCCCGGCTAAACAAACGTTATGGCTAAGCGCTGCGCAATCACCAAGAAGAACCCTCAGGTCGGGGGCGGATACTCGAACCGCACCCGCGCGACCCAGTACAACCCGGTCGGCCTCCGCACGCGCAAGCCCAACCTGCAGAAGAAGCGCGTCTTCGTCGCCGAGCTCAACCGGACCTTCATCCTCGACGTCACCGCTCACGGCCTCCGCACCATCGCCAAGAACGGCGCCTTCAAGGCCCTCAAGGAGGCGGGCGTCATCACCTCCAAGATGAAGGTGAAGACGGCGGCCGCGAAGTAGCTCTTAGGCTCCAAAGTTTCAAACAGAAAGCCGCCGCCCTTCGGGCGGCGGCTTTCTATCAAACGGCAGGCGCGAGCGTCCAACCGTTCCAAACGAACGCGACCGCTCCCGAATCGATTGTCGAGAGTACGGTCGTACCGGCCACCGCCAGCGTCGCGAGCGTCTCCTTGTTCGGGTGGCCATACCGGTTCTCCTTCCCCGCCGAGATGATGGCGTAGGTTGGCGAGACGGCGGCGGCAAACTCGGGAGAGGTGGAAGTTTTGGAGCCGTGGTGGCCTGCTTTCAGAATGTCGGCGTCGAGCGGGTCGCCCGCGACAACCAAAATCTTCTCGACGCCCTGCGGCGCGTCGCCGGTGAGAATCGCCGATGACGAGCCGTACGCGAGGCGCGCCACCATCGAGCCGTCGTTCCCGTCGCCGATGGGCGTCCGCGGCGGCGGCCAGAGGATGTCGAGATACACCGGCGTCTCGCGGTCGAGCCAGACGCGATCGCCGCGCTGTAAAGTGGCGGTCGCGACGCCCCGCCGCGCAGCCTCGTCCAAAATCGGCGCGGCTTTCTCGCTCCAGACGGGCGCGGAGAGCTCCCCCACAGAAAAGTGCCCCAGGATATCTTTCGCGCCGCCCGAGTGATCGAGATCTTGGTGCGTGAGCGCGACCAGGCCAATCGCGCGGTCGCCCGGCGAATTCTCGGCGAACGAGCGACCCGACGCGCCACCCGGCGGACCCGTATCAATCAGCACGTCCGCGCCGTTCGGCGCGCGAACCAAAGTTGCGTCCCCTTGCCCCACGTCGAGAGCGAACATTCCCGCCGGCGGCGGCGCGGCGAAGAACGCCAGCGCGCCCGCGACAATTCCGGCCGCCGCCGCCCAGCTCATTGCCCGCTTAACCCATTCCAGCACACGCGCACAGTACGCCCCCAACGATAATCTCCCCATAACCCTCTCCTCACCGCCTACTAACGAACCAAAGCACGTCAGACGTGGATCTACGTCTGACGTGCTTTGAGTGGAGGGATATAATGCGCCGACTTAATCGTCTTAATCAGAGATATGGAAATCCAGGCTAAAACGTTCGAGATTCCCGAGCTCAAGGGCATCTCGGCCAAAACGATCGAGGAGCACCTCAAGCTCTACGCCGGCTACGTGAAGCACGCGAACCTCAACATGAAGGCCGTCATCCCCGACGCCAAGACGCCCGAGGAAACGTACATGATGGCCGAGACGTTCCGACGCTTCGGCTTCGAGTTCGGCGGCATTCGCAACCACGAAATCTACTTCGGCTCCCTCGAGGGTGGGCCCGTCGCGTCGAACCCGGAGTCAGGCCTGGCTAAGGCAATCGCGTCGTTCTGCGGCTCCGTCGACGCCCTGGTCGGCGGCCTCAAAAAGGTCGCGATGATGCGCGGCCCGGGCTGGATGATGCTCGGCTACGATCCGGTCTTAGGTTCCCCCATCCACTACTGGGTGGACGAGCAGCACATGGGGCACCTCCCCGGAGTGACGCCGCTCCTCGCGCTCGACATGTGGGAGCACTCCTACGTCGCCGACTACCAGCCGTCCGGCAAAGCGCAGTACGTCGAGGATTTCTTCGCGAACCTCAACTGGAAGTTCGTCGAGGACCGATTCGACCGCGCGAAGACCTGCGGCGGATACTAGCCCCCACGTCAAAAAGAAACCGCCGCCAGAACGAATCTGGGCGGCGGCTGAGGGCTGAGGCCCGAGGACTCAGGGGGCCTGAGTGACCAAAGGCTGACTTGCGGGTGCGGGGACCCCGAACGCGAAGCGATGGGTGAGAGGCCAAGTGCCGCCCGGGCTGCTTGCCCAACTTGTTCCTTACTACTTGTTACTTCGCCAGTGTCGCCCAGACGGCGTCAAAGAGGGCGAGGCGGGACTGGCCAAACTCGGGGTAATCGACGATGACGACGGTGCCGTCGGTGCGCGGCATAGCGAAGAACGCGAGGCGGTCACACGCGACCTCGACGCAGGGCACGGGGAAACCGTCGGGGAGGAATCGGGTCTGGCGGTTCTCGTCGCGATCCTTCTTCGCGACGTCCCGCGCGTAATCCGAATCGGCGACGATGTTGCGGCTCGAGAGCCCACGCTTCACCTTCTCGGCGATAAGGTCCTCGAGGATGTCGTGCTCGCGCATGTAGTCGCGGAACTCGCGGGGATCGGAGATAACGGTGTAGCTGGCGCAGCTGGACTGGAGAACCCGACGCCACGCCTCGCGGAAGCCAGCGGGGCCGTGGAGTACCTCGGCTTCGGGCGCGCGGAAGGGGCCGGACTTCTTCGGGGCCGAGGCGCGCAGCGCCTCGGCCGACCGCAGGCTGTCGCGCACCTCCTCGAAGACGACCGCGAGCGGCACCGCGCGGAAAAATTTCGCACGGCCCTTCACGACTTCGGACATCGTCCCCTTCCCCACCAGATCGCCGAGCGCGTACGCGGCCGACGTGCGCGGCACCCCGGCGCGGCGGGCAATTTCCGAGGCGGAAGATTCGCCAAGCTCGAGCGCCGCGGCGTAGACGCGCGCGGCGACGCCGCCCAATCCGATGGCGGCGACGCGCGCGGCGACCGATTCGGATTCTTGCTTCATGTTCCATACGTTACCGCCCCCGCCGCCGCCCGCCTAGCGGGGTGACGAAGCTTTCGTCAGGCAACATTTCGTCTTTTTCTGCAGGCTGTAGGCTGGCGGCAATAAAGGACCCTGACAAATGAAAACCACCGGAATCTCACTCCTCGAGCGCGGGTCGCCCGTGCCGAAAACCACCAACCGCGCCGAGCTCATCGTCGCGTTCGTCGGCGCCGGCGGCGCCTTCACCAAACCTGGCGGCCGCGGCGAGACCAATCTTATCCTCGTCCACCAGGATACCCGCGTCGCCGTTGATTGCGGCCGGCTGTGGCCAGAATCAATCGGTGCTTCGCTCGGGCTCAGTCGCTCGGACACCAGCGCCTTCGTAATTTCGCACTGCCACCCCGACCACACGGGCGGGCTCGGGACGGTCGCGGAAACGTGCCGATACATCGACCGACGAAAACCCGGCCTCTTCCTCCCAGACGTTCTCGAGCCGCACCTGTGGAACGAGACGCTCAAGGGTGGCCTTGCCTACGATGCTTCCCCGCCGCTCGGCATCGACGACTACTTCGAGGTGGCGCGCGTGGCGACAGGTGGTGAGCGCGCCTGCCAAGTCAACGTTGGAGGGCTCGATCTCGAGCTCTTCCGGACAATGCACGCGCCGGACACGGCAGCTAGCTGGCGAGACTCAATGGTCTCGTACGGCCTCTACATTCCGGCTTTTGCCGTGTTCATTTCAATGGACACGCGCTTCGACCGAGAGCTCGTCGAGGGGTACGCATCCCGCGGCGCCGAGTGGTTCTTCCACGACGCAACCCGCAGCGGGTGCCCAGTGCACGCCGCCATCGACGAGCTCCGGGCGCTGCCCAAACGTATCCGGGACGCAATGTTCCTGATGCACGTCCCAGACGACCTCCGCGACGAAGAGGCCTCTGATTTCGCCGACGCGGTGCGCGCGGCGAACATTAGCTCGCCCGTGCGCCCCGGCGACGCGTTCCGGTTCACGTTCACGGGCTCGCTCGTCTAGCTCATCGCTCGGCTGTGCCAACAGCCGAGCTTTTCCTTTAGGACGTTTCAGTGGTAGCGCGCTCGAGGCGGGCGATTTCGGGCTGCCAGCGCTCGCGTTCGAGACGTCGGGTTCGAGAGATTGAGGCGAGGGCGACAGCGGAGACGAGAAGAGAGCCCAAGAGCGCGCTTTGCGGCGAGATAGAAACAGAGGCGGCAGCCCACGGGAGCGATCCAGACCAGAGGGCCACGGCGGCGAAGATTTGCGCGGGGAGAGCGAGGGGCGAGGCGAGCAGCGAAGCGACGCCGCCGAGCGGCGCGACAAACACCACGGCGAGCCCTACCCACATCATCATCGGAATAAAGTACGCAACGGCCGCGTTCGCGAGTGGGCTCACCACAGAAATTTGCCCGAACGACCACGCCATAATCGGCAACGTTGTTGCGGTCGCGGCTAAGGTGGCCGCGACCGCCTCGCGGACGGTCGGGATTCCCGGCACGCCCACGAGCTTGCCCGCGACCGGCGTAGCCCACGCGGCAATCCCGAGGCACGCGAGCACCGAAAGCTGCAGCGAGATATCGAACGCGAGCGCCAGTGGGTTCCACCAGGCGTAAACGAGCGTAGCGTAGAGCAGCGCGCGAGGCGCCTCGGCAGGGCGGAACATCAATCGCGCCGTGGAACCGACGGTCCAGGCTAGGGCGGCGCGTACGCCCGAGGCGGGTAGCCCGGCCAGCGCGACCAAGAGCCAGCCGGCGAGCGCGCCGCCCACGATTCGACCGCGGCGCGGCAAGATTCGTCGCAGCGCCAAATCCACCGCGCCCGCGAAGACGCCCACATTGAAACCCGACAGCGCCAGCGCGTGCGCCAGTCCCGCGCGGCGCGACGCCTCTTCCAAATCCTCCCCCACCCCATCGTCGCCGCCGAGGAGCGCGCCGGCCGAGAGCGCCGCCGGCACCGGCGGCAAGACGCGGCCAATTTGTTTTCGCGCGGCAACGCCGAGCGCGCGCAGCCGGTCGAGCGACGCGTCCGACGCTCCAATAATTTTCACCTCTCCTCTTTTTGCCTCGAAGCAGTACCCGCGCGACCGCATCAAATTCGCGTACGGGAACACCTGCCCGCCGTCGCCTAAAAAATCTTCGATTCTCGAAACCTCCGCGCCTGAAACTTCAATTCGCGCGCCGCCCGCAACCTCTCCGCTCGCCGCCGCCGCAACGAAACCCCACTCCCCACTTTCGCCTCGCGCCAGAAGCCGATCCCCGAACGTCCCCGCCCGCACCTCCACCGCCACGCCACGCAAAATTTCCGGCGCCGCTGGGCACCGGTGCGTCAGGTCATAGCTCGCTCCGCGCCAAAAGCTAACCCCGAGGACGATTAGGCCGGTCCCGGCAAACAAAACGTTTCGGCGCACCCCGCTATGGTGCGCCCCTAGCCATCACGCCGCGGTAAGTTCGCTACCAGCCCTTCTTTCCCCCGTCTTTGGACCAGTCGGCGATGAGAGCGGCCTCGTCCTCGCGGGAGAAGGTCTTTCGGTAGCGGGCGCCAGCGACGCCGCGGACGCGGCGCTCGCACTCGGGCCAGGTAGCGTGGTGGCGGATCTCGCCGTCGACCATCGAGAGGTAGGAGTAGGCGCGCTTGCCGTCAGCGCCGCCGGAGCGGATTTGGGTACCCGGCTCGGGAGCGTCGAGAGAAACAGGGTAGCTGGAAGCCGGGCCAGAGTAGAGGTCGAGCGCCGCCCCGTCGGCCGCCCCGGTCGCCAGCTCGTCGCAGCGGTGGTTCGCCGCCACGCCCGCGTGGCCCAGAACCAGCCGCCAAGAGACCGTCCGGCCCTGCAGGAGGTCGTGCATCTTCTCCCAGAGGTCGGCGTTCTTCACGTCACCCCCGGTTGCGGTCTTCCAGCCCTTGCGGCGCCAGCCGGTGACCCACTTGGACGCGCCGTTCGCGAGGTAGGTCGAGTCGGTCACGACCGTGGCGACCGCGCCCGCGGGCAGCGCGACGAGCGCCTCGACCGCCGCGCGGATTTCCATGCGGTTGTTCGTGGTCTTCGCCTCGCGCCCCGCTCCCTCGACCACCTGGCCGCCGTTCGACAGGATGTACCCCCAGCCACCGGGCCCCGGGTTCCCCCGCGACGATCCGTCGGTGAAAATCAGCGCGCCGCCGCTATTTTTTTTTGCCACTTCTCTGTCCATTGCGGGAGCAGGTTACCATGCCGCCAAAACGCCGCGCTAAGATCGACATCACGCCGCGCTAAAATCGTTGCCCGAGGTACGTCGCAGTTCGGGGCGGCGACGGGGACGGGCGTCCTTGGCTCGGGGCGGGGGCGCGATACAATTCACGCGCATGGACTTCCCGGGCAGACCATTCGTTCGAACCGCCTCGATCTCGGTCTTGGCCGTCACGGCAATCGCGTTCGCGCTGAACGGCTTCCTCTTCTACACGTCGCCGCTGGCGCTCATCCTGACGATTGGCATGGTCTCCTCGTACTCAATCGCCGGCGCGACTGCCATCGCCGGCGCGCGGCGCGTCGGCGATGGCAGCTACCTCGGCAAAGCGTTCCTGACGATCGGCGTGGGCATGCTCTCAATGGCGATCGGCTTCCTAATCGAGGACTACTACAAGTTCGTCGCGGGTGTCGAGGTCCCCTACCCGTCCGTCGCCGACGCGTTCTTTTTCCTCTACACGCCGCTCGTGGTGATCGGCCTCTGGATGTTCCTCAAAATCCACTCGATGCGCGTCACCCGCCGGCTCATTGTCGAGGCGAGCGTCCTCACGGCGCTCTCGATTGGCGTATCCTTCTTCTTCCTCGGCACGCTGACGTTCGGACGAAACATGGCGCTCGTCCAGCTGCTCTCGGGAAACCCCGCCGACCTCGCCGAAGTACTGGCCGAAGGGACGAGCGCCCTCTACCTCATCACCGATGCCGTCTACGTCGCGCTCGCGGTGCTCATCGCGCGCGTCTCGGGCGGAAAGATGTCCTCCGGCCTATTCGTCTTCGCGGTAGGCATCGCGCTCATGACCGCCGGGGACGTCGCCTACTCGATCCTGGTCGAGAACGGCACCTACCTCGAGGGAGACGTTTCCGATCGACTCTTCCTCGCCGCGGGGTTCGCGCAGTCGATCGCCCTCACGTACATCATTCGGCCGTTCGTCGCCCGGTTCGCGGACCGGAAGCCCGCGCCGGTGGGTTTCCCGCCGGCAACCCCGAACGTGAATGCTTAACGTCTTCGCCCGACTCTTCAGGAGGCAGCCGCGCGACCACGCGTTCGAGCGATCCGCGCGTCAGGTGTTCGACTACCTCGCGAGCGAGACGAAGCAGCTCGACGCGCTCGAGAGCTTCGTCTTCCAGACCGAGCAAATGCTCGCGCGGCACACGGGCGCAAACCCCGCGTTCGTTCGCGTCTACCTCGCCTGGGAAGACCACCTCATCACCGCGACGCCCGAGCGCTACCCCGACGGCGTCGACTCGATTCGCCGAAACGTTCGCGCCCGCGCCCAGACCGCCGACCTCGGCCGCGATTTCCGCGTCGTCTTCCTCGAGCCTCGCGACCGCGCCGTGGCGATGCTCCAGATTTTCTTCGAGCGCCTCGCGGGGGCAATTCTCGAACGCTTCGGCGAGCGGCACCTGCGCTCGCTCGTCGAGGAACTGCCGGAAGGCTTCAGGGAGCTCATCGCCGTAACCCCGTCCGGTATCTCGACAGACAAGCTGGCGAAATCGCTCCGCGACGACGCGGCCCTCACCGTCTCGGAAATGGTGCGCCGCTTCAAAGTGGCCGCCGCCGTGCTCTACGCGCGAACCGAGGTTCTCCTCGGCGCCGACTCGGCCCGGGAGGTGGTCGCGCGCTTCGTGCACGAGCTACGCGCGACCTACACGGCCGACATGATGCAGCCGGTCCTCGCCGCTCTCCCGGAGCACGTTCTAGACGACGAGGAGTGGCTGGCCCAGCTGTCGCGCGGCGAGCTCGAGCGACGCGTACGCGCGCAGACCGCCGAGCTCGAGACGCTCAACCGGTCGCTCGAGGCGAAAGTCGAGGAACGCACCACAGAGCTGCGCCGCGCGTACGAGGAGCTGCGCGCCGTCGACGCGCGTAAGTCTGAGTTCATCTCGGTGGCCGCGCACCAGCTGCGCACCCCGCTCTCCGGCATTCGCTGGGCGCTCGGCATGCTCGCGCGCGGCGAGGCGGGCGCGCTCTCGGACGAGCAAAAAAAGCTCGTGACGCAGAGCGAGAGCGCCACCGCCAAGCTCATTGCCATCGTGGGCGACATGCTCTCGACCGAGTTCGTCCGCGCCGGCAGCGCCCGCTACGCGCTCGCCCCCGTCCCCATCGCCGACCTGGTCGACGAGACGCTCTTCGCCCTGACCGACCGGGTTCGCGCGCAGGAGATCGTCATCGAGAACGGCGCGAAGGACCACGGCGTCATGGCTCTCGCCGATCGCAGCGCTATCGGCCAGGTGGTACTGAACCTCTTGGACAACGCGGTGAAGTACACGCGCAAAGGTGGCCGCGTGAGGGTTACCCTGCGCGCCGCCGGCAAGAACCAGGTCGAGTTCGGCGTCGAAGACTCCGGCATCGGCATCCCCGACGAGGAGCAGCGCCACGTCTTCGAGCGGTTCTTCCGCGCCACGAACGCGGTGCGGGAGCGCGCCGACGGCTCAGGCCTCGGCCTCGCCATCGTAAAATCAATCGTCGAGGCGCACGACGGCACCATTTCCTTCACCAGCCACCCCGGCGAAGGCACCTCGTTCCTGGTGCGTCTACCGGCCGCCGAGGTTGCCCCGAAGCCGGTCCTCCCGTAACCTTCCCGCATGCCGAACGGCCCACTCATTCTCTGGATCGAAGACGACGAGTTCCTCTCCGAGCTCGTGTCCCAGAAAATGTTCCACGACGGGAGGCGGCTCGCGCGGGTGAGCCGAGCCGAAGACGCGATAGCCGCAATCGAGGCAGAGGTCCCGGCCGCCATCGTGCTCGATATCCTACTCCCCGGCAGGAACGGCTTTGAACTCCTGACGCAAATGCGCGCCGACCCTCGCCTCGCCAAGGTTCCGATCATAGTGCTCTCGAACTACAGCCAAGAGGACGACGTCGCGCGCGCCAAGAATCTCGGCGCCGATCGCTACCTCGTGAAGGCAACGCTCTCGTTGGACGAGGTGCTCAAATCAATCGATACGGTCATGAGCGAAGGAAGGAAGAAGGAATAAGTTCGAGCCAAAATCTCCAAACCTATTCCTTGCCCCTTTCTAAATCAGCTCTTTTATTCTCAGCCTGATTTCGACCCGACCCGCCCAGCGGGATTTTTCGATTTCGGCGAGCGCGGACACCGGCCTACCTACTTCGAGATTTTTGGCGCGGCAGGCCTCGCCCATGCCGAAGCCGACCGCCTGCACGCGCCCGAACGAGAGGCGCACGTGGACGCCCTCGTCCCCAAAAAACTTCACGGCGGTGAGCGGGGTTCCAGCGATGAGGAAAATCGGCTTAGCGTTCTCGACGCCGAACGGCCCCGCGAGCTCGAGCGCGGCGACGAGCTCCTCCCCCACCGAGGCAGGCGAGAGCAAATCGTCGGCCCAGATTTCGGCATCATCGCCCGGCGAGGATTCGGCGGCCGCAGCCAAAAGCGCCGGCAGCGTGTCGACCGCCTCCATTTTCACGGTGAAGCCGCCGGCCGCGTGGTGACCGCCGAAGACCTCCAGCGCCTCCGTCGCCGCAGCGAGCATCGCAAGGACGCTCGTGCCGCCGCGGTTCGCGCGGCAGGACCCCCGGAGCGCGTCTGCCCCTTCGCCGCGGCCCCACAGGAACACCGGACGTCCGAAACGGTCGGCAATCGCGGACGCGGCGAGCCCTAAGAGCGATGGCTGCCAGCGCGGGTCGCCGGCGACAATGGCCGCCGGCACGTCGCCGCACGCCTCGACGCGCTCGCGCACCGCCTTGACGATGCTCGCCACGACGCCCTTGCGCCGGTCGTTGAGCTTCGACAGCTCGCGCGCGAGGCGCGCGGCGATGGCCGGCTCGTCGCAATCCAAGAGACGAAACGCGAGCTCCGGCTCCCCCATGCGAGAAGCCGCGTTGATGCGCGGCGCAATCGAGAAACCAATATCGTCGGCCCCGATGTGCGCCTGATCGACGCCGGCCTCCGCGCAGAGCGCGCGAATGCCCGGCCGAGGCGACTTGCGCAGCACGTGAAGCCCCCAACGGGCGATGGCGCGATTCTCACCCACCAAAGGCACCATGTCGGCAATTGTGGCAATGGCCGCGAAATCTAAGAGCCATTTCTCCCATCCGGCGGGCGCGACATCCGGAAAGCGCGCCAAGACCTCCTTCGCGAGCTTCCACGCCACGCCCGAGCCGCAGAGCATTTTCTGCGGGTACGGGCAGTCTGCGCGCTTCGGGTTTACCACCGCATCAGCGGGCGGCAGGTCGCCGTGGATCTCATGGTGGTCTGTGACGATGACGGTTGCCCCCTTCTCCTTCGCGTACGCGATCGCGGCAACGTCCGCCGTGCCGCAGTCGACGGTCACAAGGAGCTTGGCGCCCTGTCCCATCAGGCTATCCGCGCCAGCCGACGAGAAGCCGAACCCTTCGCGGTTGCGGTGCGGAATGTAGAGCGCCATCTTCGCGCCAATTTTCTTGAAGAGCGCGCTCATGAGCGCCGCGCCCGGAATACCGTCGGCGTCGTAGTCGGCGAAAACGCCGATCGTATAGCCCGCCCTGACCGCTTCGGCAATCAAATCCGCAGCCTTCTCCAAGTCCGCCATCTTCTCAGCCCCGCCCGTCGCCAAATCGAAATCCGGCGACAGGAACGCTCGCGCCGCATCGGGGGTTTCGATACCCTGGCGGTAGAGAATCTTTCGGACAATCGGGTGGAAGCCCGAAAGCGCCCTATCGATTGCCTCCGGAACCGGGGGCCGCACCTTCACCTGCCTGGTCATCGTGGCGGGCATTCTACCCCGCGGGTACAATGCCCACATGAGCCAAGAAAAAACCGTTTTCGAGCGAATAGTCAGCGGCGAACTGCCCCACAGGAAGCTCTACGAAGACGATTTGGTGTACGCGCTCTTGGACGCCTTCCCCAACCACCCGGGGCACAGCCTCGTGGTACCGAAAGCGCTGCACGTGAACATTTTCGAGCTTCCAGACGAGACCGCGGCCCGGATGTTCCAGGTCGCCCGAGATTTGGCGGCCGCCATCAAAGAAGTTTCAGCGGCCGAGGGTATCAACGTCGTCATGAACAACGGCGCAGCCGCCGGCCAGGTCGTATTCCACGCCCACCTCCACATCATCCCCCGCTTTCCGAACGACGGCGGCTACCTCGGTCGCCGCGAGAACTTCCCCACCGACGGCGCCGCGGACGAGTTCGCCGAGCGCGCCCGAACCGCCCTCGCCAGGATCCGACCCGGCAAATAGAGAAACCGCGCTAGGCGGAAGTGCGGGTTCGGCTTCTTTGGCTAGCTAGCCCCGCGGCGAATCGGCGAGGGCCCGGAGGCCGGGAAGCTCGCCGCCGTTGCCGAGGAAGTCGAGCATGGCGCCGCCGGCAGTCGAGACGAAAGTGAAGCGGTCAGCGATGCCCTGCGCCTCGATGGCCGCGACGGTATCGCCGCCGCCCACAATCGCGGACGCGCCGGATTCGGCCACGAGGCGCGCGGCCGCCTCCGTCCCTTCCCGGAATCCATCCTCGTAGAGGCCGAGCGGCCCGTTCCAGAGGACGGACTTGGCGCCGACGAGCGCGGCCTTCAGGTTCTCAACGCCGACATCGAGGATACGCTCGTCGGCGGCAATGGGCTCGCCCGGGGCAGTCGAGCGTCGCGCGCCAGCCACGTCCGCCACCACGAGCGACTCCGGCAGCACTAGGTTCGGCCAAGCGGCCACCTCGGCCACAGCGGACAAATCTTCGGACACGAGCGACCCGCCGACAGGCATCCCTTTCGCCCTCAGGAGGTCGTTGAGGAGCGCCCCGGCCAGAAAAATTTTGTCCGCGCTCTGGAAGCGGCGCAGGAGCGGCAGCTTGGTTTCGAATTTTGCGCCGCCGAGAACAAAAACGAACGGATGCTCCGGCGAAAAAACCTTAGACAGCGCCTCGACCTCACGGGTGAGCTGCGCGCCGCCGTAGGAAGGTAAGAGGCGCGGCAGCGCGTCGACGGAGGCCTGCGCGCGGTGCGATACGGGGAACGCGTCGTTGACGTAGAGGTCGCCGAGCGCCGCGAGTTTGGCCGCGAAGGCGTCGTCGTTCGTCTCTTCCCCCGGCCAGCGCCTAATGTTCTCAACGACGCCGAGCTGTCCGGCCGCGAGCGCGGCAACCTGCGAGGCGCCCTCGGCCGAGAACGGGTCCGCGATGAGCTTCGCGCCCGGGAAGTGCGCGTGGAGCGCGGAGACGACGGGCATCAGAGATTCCCCCTTGCGGCCGAGGAGCGAAATTGAGAGCACGGACGCACCCCGGGTGAGCAGCGCGCCCAAGGTCTCGAAGCTCGCCCGCAAGCGGTAGTCGTTCGCGACCGAGCCGTCGGCCGAGAGCGGCACGTTCCAATCGAAGCGCGCGATGACGCGCAATCCCGAGAGGTCGGCGGGCAGCTCGGCGAACGTGCGGAAGGTGGCCATGTTACGCGCAGGCCTTCACGATAGCCGCGAAAGCGTAGGGGTCGAGGGAGGCGCGACCGACGAGAAAGCCGTCGACCTCACCCTCCGTGACGAGCGCCGCGGCATTTTCGCCGTCGACCGATCCGCCGTAGAGGATGTAGGTCTTGCCGCCGACGTCGGGGCCGAGGACTTCGCGAAGGGTTTTGCGGACGAAGCGTGAGGTCTCGAGAAGCTCGCGCGGACCAATCGCGCTCTTCCCCGCCCCGATAGCCCAGACCGGCTCGTAGGCGACGGCGACCATCCGCGCGGCCTTACGGTCGACTCCATCGAGCGAGGCGGCAATCTGCGCGGCGAGCGTGCGGAGGTACTTGCCGGCAGCGTCGCGCTCGCGCTCTCCAACGCAGAGGAGCGTCTGCAGGCCGGCTGCGAGCGCCGCCTTCACTTTGAGCGCCACCTGCGCGTCGGTCTCGCCCGCGGCGCGACGCTCGGAGTGGCCGACAATCGCGAAGCTCGCGCCGGCGGCCTTCGCCTGGGCCGCGGAAATTTCGCCCGTGTGCGCGCCCTCGGTCTCCCACGAGAGGTTCTGGACGCCGAACTCGGCCGCGCGAAACTTAACCTTGAGCGGCGCGAGCTGCACCGCCGGCGGGCACCAGCCGACGTAGGTTCCCTTTCCCACTTTACTCTTATTAAAGGTCGCGATGATTTTGATGCCGTCCTTCGCGGAAACGGGAGCCATTTTCCAGTTGGCGACCACGAGCTTGGGACGGTTTTTTACCTCTTTGGTGGCCATTGCGGGAGAATCGTACCACGTAGCGAAAGGCTGGGGCGGGGGGCCGCGGCGACTAGCTCCCCTCTCCCGAAGAACTGGCCCCGAATCTTTGTTCCGCTACCTCACGGCTCTACCTCTCTCCACCCCACCACCTCGTACTCGTCCGTCGTGAGCGGGAACTCCGGCGGCGGCGCGTAGAGGAGGTGCGGGTCGTAGACGATCGATCGAGACTGGTAGCCGGTGCCGTCGGTCCAGGCGAAGCCGTAGCGTTCAGCGCTCACGATAGAGCCGTACGTTCGAATCGAGCTCCGCGAGTACCCCGTCCCGCAGCTCGACGAGTAGTAGTGGCGCCCGACGCGGCCGTGCTGGGCGACCATCGCGGCGTCGATCTCGAGGTCCGTGTCGCTCGAGAGCCCGACGTTGACGCTGTTCTGCGCGATCAAGCCGAGCACCGCCGAGCCGTCCTCGGCCCCGTAGTTGATGTCGCTGTTGACGATGATGTCGCGGCGCTGCCCCGGCGCGTCCGGGAAACGCGCGGCGGCGATGGTGAGGCGCGCGGTCGTGACGGTGCCCTCGACCCACACGTTATCCTCGAAGAAAATCAGCCCGTTGCCCGGGAAGGCGTAGTTTCCCAGGAGGGTCTGCGTCTTAATGGTCCAGAGGTCCCAGTCGGGGTCGTTCTGGACGTTCTTGCACTGGCTCGCCGGAGTGTTCTTCGTCTTCACCTGGTAGAGGTCGTAGGTATCGTTCGACTTGAGCACGATGCGGTACCCCTGCTTGCCCGACGCGTTGTAGTAGTGACCGCCGGTCTGCGCCTTGGTTTTGATCGAAGCGAGGTCCGTGATCATGCCCGCAAAATCAATCGCCGGCACCGGAAACTCGCGGCCGACGGTGAAAACATCCGGACGGTCCGGAACCGCGGCCGGCGGGAGCGGGTCAGTCGGCGAGACGTGGGTGTGCACGCCGAACTCGTTTCCGCCTGTGTGGTCCGGATCATCGTAGACGTCCCTCGCCGACGAGACGACGTTCCGGGCAACCCCATCGAACCGCACTCCGCCGTTGCCGTGCACGGGACCCTCGACGACGGTCCCCTCGCCGATGCGAATCTCCTCGTCCGCGGCAACCGCGTACTTCGCGACCGAGGGAATGGCCACGGTGACCTCGACGGCGCGCTCGGCGGTAGTCGTGCCGAGGTAAGTGCCGACAGATTTTATGACGACGGCGGTCGAGCCGAGCGGCGGCGGGGTGATCTCGAGCGCGAACTCGCCAATCTTTCGGCCCGCGGCGTCGGTGAAGTCATGAATGTACGGTCCAGCCGCGCCGGTGCCGTCCTGGAAGTCGTCGGGGTCGTGGGCCAGGTGCCAGCGGTAGTACTCCGTGCCAGCTTCGGCGATCTGCAGCGCGTGCTCGCGGGCCGTCTGGGCGGCGGTCGCGCGCAGCACCGTGCCCAGGAAGCCGGCGAGGGCGGTGACGACGGCGACCGCGACCCCCGCGAACACGAGGATCTGCGGGATCGCGAAGCCTTTCCGGCGGGTAATGTTTCTCATGGTTATTGCGAGGAGCCGAGCCCGCGGAGGTTGCGCACGGTCGACACCGTGGTCAGGTCGGCCGGCCCCGGCGCGCGGGCCAGGTCGCCGTCGACGCGGAGCCAGACGCGAACCGCGCGCGCCTCGGACGGCGAGACCGGAAACGCGAGCGCCGGCGAGGACGTCGCGCCGTCGTACCCCGCGCCGTAGTACCAGAAGATCGTGGTGCTCGCGAGCACGCCGCTGACCAAGGTCGTCGTCGCCGCGGCGCCGTAGACCGCCGGATTGCCAGACGGCTCGGCGACCGATCGCCTGAACGTGCCCCCTTCCAGGAAGTAACGCACGCGCTCGGCGACGCCGTCTCGGTCGACATCGGAGAAGAACGTGACCGAGGACGTCGAAGTCTCCGCGAGGGGGTAGGCGCCCGCCTCTGAGTAAGACGCGGCGCGGACCTCGTCGGAGAACGGACGGAGGACGCGCCGGGCGTCGGATTGAGTCGAGAGCGCGTCGGACAGCCCCGACCGGAACGCGAACACGTCCCGACCCATCAAGCCGACCAAGAGGAGCACGCCGGAAATGATGCCGAGCGTGACGAGCGTCTCGACGAGAGTGAACCCTGCGCGCGGTAGACGATTCTTCATTGCGCGATTGTCACGGAAACGTCGGTCCAGCCGGTCCAGGCGGGAACGGCGACGGTCGCCGTCTGGTAGCCAGTCTTAGAAACCTCGACGGTAGCCCCGCCGCCGCCGAGCCCAGAGAAGTACGCCTGCCCCGCGGGGGCGCAATCGAGCGTGTACGTGATCCAAAAATCGGAGACGCGCGGCGAAACGCCCGCGACGTCCGAGGTCGCGAGGTACGCCCGGTAGCGCGCGTACCGGTCGCCGTCGTGAACGCCCGCCACGGCCTCGCCGGGGGTCTCGTAGAACGAAGCGGCCGTACCGTCGGGGCCGAGGAAGTTCCACGCGGCCGGCGAGGACGAGGCCGAGCTCGCGATCTGGAAACGCAGCGAGCCGCCCGCCGGCTGCGACTCGGGGAGCCAGCCGAGGGAGATGAAGTTGGTGGTGGTACCGGTATCGAACGTCGAGGACTCGAGGTAGCCGTCCGGGACGAGCGAGCTCCCGACGGTCGCGAGCGAGACCGCCCCCGGAACGCTCGCGTAATCGGCGCGACCGTCGCCGCCCCAGAAGGACGTCGCGCCCGACTCGGCGAATTCTTGCCCCGCCCCGCCAGACCAATCGGTCTGCGAGAGCGCGCCAGTGCCCGTCGTCTTCGACTGCGACGAGCCGCCGGAGGTGACCTCGACGGTCGCGTCGGCGACCGGCAGACCGGTCGCGTCCAGGACCAGCACGAGGAGCGCGTTCGGGTTCGCGATCGCGGTGACGAGCGAGAGCGCGGCGTCCGCGCCCGGCAGGAGCGCGAGCGGCAATGGCGGGTTCGCGCCCGAGAGGTAGCGGCTGCCGCCGACAATCTCCGCGCGGTAGTCGTCCCACTCGAGTTCGAGCTCGCCGAGGAGACCAGAGGCGCCGGTCACGTGTGGCTCGTCGTACTTGGGCGTGTCGAGGCCGATCATTTTGTCGCCGATCAGGTCGAAGGTGAGCCCGACCGGCTCGCAGTTGGTCTTGAGGGTCGAAATCTCCAGGGTCGCCAGGCGATCGATAGCGAACGAGAGCTGCGTCACCGTGCCGGTCGCGACGTTCGCGTGCGGCACGTCCGGCACCGGGTTCTCAGGATCGCCGAGCGCGTAGGTCTTCGCCGAAGAGTAGCCATCCTTCCCCACCGAGACCTCGTACGCCATAACGCCGGGCGGCACATCGACCAAGCGCAGCCAGCCGTCGACGCCGGTCACGTCCTCGACGAGCGAGGACGTCTGAACGTTCCGCACGGAGACGTCGGCCTCCTCAACTGGCAGCCCCGTCGAGTCGACGACCTGGACGAAGAGCGCGCCGTTGCCGGAAGCGGTCTCGAGCGACTCGGGCGAGACGCGCGTCGAAATCGCCACAGGCTCGTCGCCGCAGATGCCGCACGCGACCGACACCTCGACCAGCTTCTGGTCCGCCGGCGAGAGGTCGTTCGGGCTGCCGCCGATGGTGCCGTCGAACGGCAGGTCGATCGAGCGGACAGTGGTCGTGACTTCGTAGGAGACGCCGCGGTCCACGGTCTGGACGTGCGGGATGGCGCCGGCCGGCAGACCGTTCACGATCCCGACGTCGGCGTAGTCCATGCCGCGCACGATCTCGAGCTGCTCGTTGGCGAGCGCCAGCGCGCCGTTCCTCACCTTCGCGAGCGCCGCGCCCTTCGCGATCGCGGCGAACCCGGCGTACACGCCGGCGCCCACCATCACCAAGAGCGCGATGGACACGAGCGCCTCGACGAGCGAGAAGCCGCCGGCTTTCGAAAATTTGGAGCGCATTGCTCCGCCCATTCTATCGCGCCGATGTCTCTAAAAATTCAGCAGTGCCCCGCGAATGGGGAAATAGAAAAGCGCCCCTCACGGGGCGCGGCTGGCGCGATGGTCTGCGCGCACGAGATCGTGGAGCTTGGCGAGCCCGACGAGCAGCGTCAGCTGCTGCAGCGTCGAGTCGACGTTGTGCGGTACGAGCTCGTAGCCGGAATCGTCGTTGGCTTGATTGTACCCGTCGGGGTCGAGGCCGCACGCGTTGCCAGGCACGGACAGGTTGAGCCACTTTGGCTGCCGGCACCACGCGCCAAAGCGGTAGCCGCTGTCGCGCCCTTCCCACATAAAGCCGTCGGCGGCGCGCATAGCGTCCACAATCGGCTGGCAGTGCTCGTCGTGCGGCTGCGCGGCGAGCCAGCGGCAGACGTCTGGGGTGATCGACGCCGAGAGCGAGCCGCTGGAAGCGCCGCCCAGAGAGTCTGGACCGGGATCGGGAAGGCACACACCCTCGACGACGAGGAGCTGCCCCTCGGGCCAATTTGTATTCAACCCGTCGTAATGGACGCAGAAAAATACGTTCCGGAAGATGAAGTCGAGCGTCGCGCGCAGGCTCAAGATGCGAGACTTTGGCCACTCCTCGAATTCACCCAGCGAGGCTCGAATCTTCGGCAGTGGCACCTCCCACGTGACCCATTCGGGACGGTCAGACGCCGCGAGGACGAGCGTCTCGCCGAAGCCGCAGTTGCCCTCGCGGGGTGGCGTGAACGGCTCGAGCCCCCACGTTTTGGCCATGTGCGCCGGGCCCGGAGCCGTTGCCCACGGGAGCGCCTCTGCGGCCGCCAACGTTTTGCGGTGGGCGTGGAGGAGGAGCGTTCCCGCGTCCCTCACGCCGATTTCGTACCAGGCCGGTACCCACGTTTTATCGAATAGCGAGTTCATTTTTTTGATTGGAAGGTTGCTTGGCCTAACCCTAGCAGCGGCCCAAGGCAGGTCAAGAAAATGTCTGTGTGTAGAATTTACGCATGGAACAGAAAATTGCCCGGAAGATCGGCGTTGGGTTCGGGGTCGCCGTCACTCGCGACGGGAAGGTGCTGCTGGGCCGGCGGCACGAGGACCCCGAGAAGGCGTCGAGCGCCATGCACGGCGAGGGCACGTGGACGATGCCGGGCGGCAAGCTCGACTTCGGCGAACGGCTCGCCGACGGCGCGGCGCGCGAGGTCGCGGAGGAGACCGGGCTCCAGGTCGCGGCAGACGACCTCGAGCTCGCGAGCATCGCCGACAGCATCCTGCCCGACGTTCACTTCGTGACCGTCGGCTTCGTCTGCCGGAACGCGACGGGCGAGCCCCGGGTCATGGAGCCCGACGAAATCACCGAGTGGCGCTGGTTCCCGCTCGGCGCGCTCCCCTCCCCGCTCTTCCCGCCGAGCGCCGTCGTCCTCGAGCGTCTCGCCTCCGGAAAAATCTACGTCCGCTAGAGCAGGGGTTTGAGAACCTCCGCGTCCGCCTTCAGCACCGAGATCATCGACGGCGAGTACGCCGCGACGGCCGGGTGGTAGAGCGGCACGACGAACTTGGCGTAGCCAGTCTTCGATTCGAAGACCTGGCCGTGAATTTTGGAAATCGGCTGGAGCTGGTCGAGCAGCCCGCACTTCTCCATGACGTACGCCATCGAGAAGCGGCCGAGCGTGCAGATGACGTTCGGCTCGATCGCCTCGATTTGCCGGTCGAGGAGCGGCGCGTAGGCCGCGATTTCCTCCGGCAGAGGGTCGCGGTTGTTGGCCGGGCGGTCCTTCACCAAATTGGTGACGTAGGCGGTTTTACGGTCGAGGCCGATGTGGGCCATAACCACGTCGAGGATTCGGCCCGACGCGCCGCAGAACGGCCGCCCCGTCGCCGCCTCGTTCTTGCCGGGCGCCTCGCCGATGAACACGAGCGCCGCGTCGTGGTTCCCCTCCCCAACCACCGGGAACACGCCGTTCTTCTTGCGCTCCGAAAACAGCGGAAACTCGACGCCGCCAACCGACCCCGCGAGGAGGTCGTCGCGCACGGACTTCATGAGCTCTAGCTTGCTCGCCATAGGCGGCCAGCTTACCAGAGCCGGCCGTTGCGCGGTTTTTTCTGGGAGCGTAGCGTGGTCGCCAAGAAAGGACCATACAACCCATGAACCCACACGAACGAGAAATGGCCCCCGGGCTCGCGGCGGTTGCCGTCCGCGGGTACCTCGAGAAATTTCAAGGGAAACCGGGCCAGTCTGGCAGCCACCGGGAATCCGCAGAGGCTTTGAATCAAATCCTCTGCTACCTGCGAAAAATAGACACCTGGGGCGACGCCGACAAGCGGGACTTCTACTACCACCTGCGCGAGGGGTGCCCCGGCGACGTCGATTTCGAGGCGACGCACGGCGACCTCGCGCTCGAGCTCTTGGTGCAGTTCGCGCTCGCGCACGACGCATTCGCGGTGACACCACGGGTGCTCCGGTTCACCCGGACCCACGCCCAGGCGATACGCGACCTCGGCTCGATCGCCGCAATCACGCTCGCGAGGGCGGTCACGGCCACCTGCCGTGACCGGCACAGGCCTCACATCGAGCCCGCGGGCGAACCTCCCGAGAAAATCGCCCCGCCGCTGGGTCGCGACCGGGCCGGCGAGATTGCCCTCCGCTACTTGCGGTGGGTCGCCGAGAACCCGACGCGTCAAATCGGCCGCGCGTCGGACATCGAGGAGGTGATTGCGGCGGAGAAAAACTCTCGGCCGCGGAACCGCGCAAACCTACTCTACGACCTGCGCGAGGGGTGCGGCGTGGACCGCCCCCAGAGCGGACCCAGAACGAGCGCCGAGTGGGCTCGGTACCGCCGGAACTGTCAGGCGGCGCTCGCCGTTTCCGTAGAGGACTTCAGCCGCGAAGGCTTCACCGCCGAGGACGTCGTGTCCGAGCGCGCCTGGATGCTCGCCCGAGAAATCGACGCGTCGCTCGAGGAAGCGTTCGGCTTCCTCCGGAGCATCGCTATCCGTAGCCGCGACCGCTAGGTCGCGGCTTTTCTTTTTTCTCCTCTTTTTGCGCGAGACCACAAAATCTATCGAGGGCGCAACTAGAGGTCGTTTTCGTTTGTCGCAGCCGGAAATGGAGTCTCGCAGCCCGCAGCCTAGATGGCGTTCACGAGCGAGTACATGGGGGAGATCATGGACAGGGCGAAGAACCCCACTCCGATACCCACCAGCACCATCAGCACCGGCTCGATAACCGTCGACATGTTCTTCGTCTTCTGGTCAACCTCGTCCTCGTAAAAGGCGGCAACCTTCTCGAGCATTTTAGAAATTTCGCCCGTCTCCTCGCCGACCGCGACCATCTCGGCCACGAACGGCGGGTAGAGGTTCTCGGCCTCGACGAACACCTGCGAGATGGCCTGCCCCTTCTCGACCTGCGCCTCCACCTTCCGCATGACCGCCTTGTAGTAGCCGTTCTGCAGCACGTCGCCGGTGATGCGCGCGGCCTCGAGGTACGAGACGCCGGCCGAGAGGAGCGAGCCCAGCGTCCGCGCCGTGCGCGCCGCGTTCACCTCTTTGGCGATCGGCGAGAGGACCGGCAGGCGCACGGCCGCCCAATCCAGAGCCGCCTGGCCGTGGCGAGTCTTGAGCGCGTACCCGAGCGCGATCGGCACGGCGGCTAGGAAGCCGAAGACGGCGAGCACGTGCGCCTGCATCGAGTCCGAGAGCCAGATGACGGCGCGCGTCGAGAGCGGCAGGTCGACCGCGAGCTCCACGAAGATCTTCGTGAGTGTCGGCACCACGAACGTGAAAAGCACCACCGCTACGAGGAGCATCACGCCAACAATGACGCCCGGGTAGATCATCGCGCCCTTCACCTTCTTGGCGAGGAGGTACGCCTTCTCGAGCTGGGACGAAACGATGTCGAGCGACTCGCGCAGCTTGCCCGACTCCTCGCCTGCCGCGACCATGGAGACGAAAATCGGCGGGAACACCTTCGGGTGCGCCGCGAGCCCCTTCGACAGCGGCTCGCCGCGGCGCACCGCCTCCCCCACCGCGCCGAGAACCTTCTTCATCGAGGCGTTGCGGCTCTGGCGCTCCATCACGGCGAGCGCGCGGGAGAGCGGCAGGCCCGCCTCGATCATCGCGCCGAGCGAGCGGCCGAAAATGATCTTCTCGTGCGCCGAGATGCGGCCGAGCATGCCCGAGAACCGACCCGCGAGGCGCGACGGCACCTTGGACGGCTCGGCCGACAGGAGGGTGAGCCCCTCGCGGCGCAGATCCTCGTTGAGCGCGAACCGGTCGGGCGCCTCTCGCTCGCCCTGGGCGATGTGCCCCGAGGCGTCGGTCGCGTGGTAGCGGAGCTTCATGACGAAGTTGATTCTAGCAGCCGGAACAAAGAACGAAGTGGGGGACGAAGGCAGAGGGCAGAAGGCGTAAGGCGGAAGTGAGGGCCGAAAAATAAAAAGAGCCGGGCCGAAGGTCCGACCACCCTTCCGCCTTACGCCTTCTGCCTTGCGCCTTCGTTCGAGACCTTCAGTCTTCGAACCTACTCCGAGATGACACGCAAAACTTCTTCAACCGTCGTTTGGCCCAAGACTGCTTTAAAGATTCCGTCCTCGATCATGGTGAGCATGCCCTCGGCCTTGGCCTGCTCCTCGATTTTGGTGTCCGGCGCGCCAGAGATGATGAGCTGGCGAATCGGCTCGGAAACCGCCATGACCTCGTGGATGCCGACGCGCCCCTTGTAGCCGTCCTCAGTTTCAGGGCTCGGGAGCGGCCGGAAGAACGGAATGTCGGTCCAGGTCGCGTCCTTTTTCACGATATCCTCCGCCTGGAGCGCCCTGAGCACCCGAGCCATATCGACGCTCTTCTCGAGCGCGGCGACGCCGTCCTTCGTCAGGCTGTACTTCTCCTTCTTCTGCGCGAGCTTGCGCACGAGGCGCTGCGCGATAATGACGCGCAAGGTCGAGACGAGCAGGAACGGCTGCGCGCCCATGTCGATGAGGCGCGGAATTGCGCCCGCCGCCGAGTTCGTGTGCAGCGTCGAGAGCACGAGGTGTCCGGTGAGCGCTGCGTTGATAGCCAAAGACGCCGTCTCGCCGTCGCGGATCTCCCCCACCATGATGATGTCTGGGTCCTGGCGCACGAGCGAGCGCAGCCCGTCCGAAAAATTGAAGCCGATGTCCGCGTTCACCTGCGTCTGGTTCACGCGCTTGAGCTGGTACTCGACCGGATCCTCGATGGTCGAAATGTTCACGTCGGGCGTGTTGAGGAGGTCGAGCGTCGTGTAGAGCGTCGTCGATTTTCCGGAGCCGGTCGGACCCGTCGTGAGGATGAGGCCGGTCGTCTGGCGCATCGCCGCGTGCACGCGCTCGAGGCCGTCGCCGTGGAATCCTAGGCCCTCCAGGGTGAACCCGCCGCCGCCCTCGCGCAGGAGGCGCATCACGACCTTCTCGCCGTAGACGGTCGGCAGGATCGACACGCGGAACGCGACCTTCTCGCCGTCGAGGTCCTGCTTGAAGCGGCCATCCTGCGGGAGCCGTTTCTCGTCGAGCTTGAGGTTCGCGAGCACCTTCACGCGCGCGGTCACCGCCGAGGCCGCCGATTTCGGCAACGTCATCGCCTCGCGCAGGAGACCGTCGACGCGGTAGCGCACGAGCACGTCGGCCTCCTGCGGCTCGACGTGGATGTCCGACGCGCCCTGCAAGACCGCGTGCTTGAGCAGCGTGTCGACGACGCGGATGACCGGCAGGTCCTCGGCCGCCTTCTTGAGATCTGACCCCTGCCCCGCCGCCGCGAGCGCGCCCGTCTCTCGGCGAATAACGTCGCCGAAGTCGTCTTTGAGGCTCTTCTGGTACTGCACGAGCGCGCGCTTGATCGACGCAGACGAGGTGAGGCGCGGCAGGATCTTGAGCCCCGTCTTCTTGCGCACGAAGTCGATCGCCGGTAGGTCGGCCGTCTGGAGCATGGCGACCTCGAGCGCCACGTCGCTCTTCTTGTACGCGACGATGGAGTGCGCGCGGGCGATCGGCTCGGGGATGAGCGCGAGCGTCTCGAGGTCAATCTTCTGTGAGCCGACGTCGATGTACGGGATGCCGAGCAGGTACGCCTCGATGCGGGCGAGGTCGTGCTCGGCGAGCTTCCCCTCCGCGACGAGCACGTCGGCGAAATTGGGGCGCCCCGAGGGCGCGGCGCGCGTGGCCGCGTCCGCAATGTCCTTCGCCGCCGCGAGGCCCGCGTCGACGAGGAAATCTCTCAGCTTATCGTCCGGAACCTGCATTGCGCCAGATTATAAGCCCCGCGCGCCGCTCCGCAGAGCGCGTATTCCCCCGAACGCAGCGGCGCGCTCCCCGAGGCTACAGCTCCCTGATGATCGGGTTCGTCGCGCACAGGTCGGTCGCCTCGTACGTCTCCCCGTCGGTGCCGAGACCGGAAATTTTGTAAATGCTGCTCGCCGCGGGTCCAACCTCGTCAGACCCGGCGAAATGGTCGGCGAGCTCGGGATCGATACCGAAGCCTGTGACCTCGACGCTCGCCATACCCTGCGAGGTCCACACCACGAGGCACCGCCCGTTGCTCGCGACGTCGATAACGTTCGGCACAGCCTCAATGGCGACGCCGTGGAGCGGGCAGCCTTCCTCGCCGTTCTCGCAGCAGTCCTCGAACAGCGGGTCGCACTCGCACTCTTCCGCATCGTAGCAGCACGTGCCGGCACCGAGGCCCCCGCCGAGAGCCTTGCCGTGCCCCTGGCTACCGCCGCTGTTGCCGGGGCAATCGGGGAGCGTTTGATCGCAGGGGTCGCAGACTGCCGGAACGCAGGAAGCGGATACCCCGCCCGCACCCACCGAGAGCGCGCACTCCTCGCCGTGATCGCACGGCGTCCCGCCGCAGGAGGCGCCGTACGGGTCGCGCGTGACCACCCCGTACACCGGGTAGGTGACCGTTTCGTCCTTACCGTCGTCCCTCCTCACTTTCTGTTCGTCGAGAACGCCGGTGAGCGCGCCGAGGCAAGAGCTCACGCCGTTCGCGCACCGCGAGAAGAACGCGTCGAGCGCCGCGAACGTCTCGTACTCGTAGGGGGAGGAGCCGACGCGCCACGGCTTGTAGAAGTCGCCGTAGGTGTCCGCGTCCGCGCCGTCCGTCGTCGCGGCAACCACCGTGCAGTACGAGTTCACCTGCGCGAACGGGTCGCGGCCGGGAGCGGTCCCCGCCGGGTGGCACCCGACGACCGGGCAGTCTGCGGAGTCGGCGACGCAGCTCATGAGAGCCGGGCAGAAGGTGCGCCCGGAAGGGCAAGACGGGCAGGAAGGGTCACTGGGCGTCTGGCAGCAGGTGAGCTCGGCGCCCGTGAGCCCAGAGCAGTCCGGCGTGCCGCACCCGGCGGCGAGAGGATTCTCGCAGCACACCAGATCCTGACCGGTCTTCCCGCAGCAGCCGCCGCAGCACTCCTCGTCCGGAATGCACGCCGGCGGCACGGTGTACCTGCAGTACCAGAAATCGTTCGGCTGGCAGCACTCGGTGTCGGGGATGCAGCGAAAATCGGAGCACATTTGCTCTCCCTCCCCGCACGAGCAGTTCCCGTTCACGTCGCGCGTGATGCCCGGGTGCGCGTCGAGCCAGTCCTGATCTTCGACGCAGTCCACGCCCGCGGGATCGCCGCAAAGGTTCAGGCAGAGGTCTCGCTCCACGTAGGGGCAGCTGTTCGAGGCAGGGTCGTAGGAACTCCCGTTGGAGATAGGGTCCACCCTCGGCGAGCTGATCGCGGCACGGGTAGCCGCATCGAAGAATCCATCACGGGAATTCAGGTTCGCGTAGGTTTGGTAGGCGATGAGAGCGTCTTTCGTCGTCACGTCGAATGTCCCCAAGGAAAACGCGTTCGACACGAGGTACCCGTCGCGGACCAGAATGTCCTGGAGGTCGGCCACGTCCTGGCCGACTGGGCCATCGACCCAAAGATCGCGCACGAAAGATCCACACTCGCAGCCAGAGGTCGTGTAGTCCACGATCAAGCCAGCCTCGTTCGCGGACGTAGGCGAGCCAATGTCGTGGTCCGAAATGTTGTCGCAGGGGTCGGAGCTGTCGCACAGTCCGTCGGCGTCGACGTCGCCGACGCAAACGCAGGTCCCGTCGGCCAGAACGTAGCCCGAAGGGCAGATCGTCCCAACCGTGTACCGGTAGTGGAAGTAGTCGACGCCGGCCGTGCCGCTCGACCCCTCGTACAGCGCGTCCGCCTTCCCGCAGAGGCCTGCGGCCTGAATTTCGGCGTACAGCGGAAGGTAATCGGCGGCGCTGCAGGTGCCGTCAGAATTCGAGGCGATGCTGTCGTCGACCCGACCCACGAGCTCCTTCTCGTACGGCAGGCTGGCTGGACCGCACACGAAACTGGTACGGAAATCCAGACTCGCGGCACAGCTCCCGCTGCCGCAATCGAAATCTTCCTCGTCGTCGATGAGATTGTCGCCATCGTTGTCTCGCTCATCGCTGCAGCAATCGACGCCGCCCTCCGACTCGAAATCCTGGCCGCCGTACGTGCAGCACGGCGGAGCCATTGGGTCGGCATCGCAGCTGGTGCCGGCTCCCTCGTAGTTATCGGCGCAAGGATCTTGGCAGGTGTACGCGACGGCGCACCCCTCGTCCTGATTGTCGATCAGTCCGTCGTTGTCGTTGTCGATGTTGTCCGCGCAGCACGCTGTGCTCACCGTGCCGTCCTCGTAGCACACGCCGTCAGCCTTCGCGCACTGCTGCCGGGTTGCCTGGTCACCGTAGCAGCAGTAAGCGTCACCTACGCAGTCGGTATCGAAGCAGTCGACGTCGCCGTCGAGGTCGTCGTCTTCCTGGTTACCGCAAACCTCCGCCACGAGGCAGTCCGCCTCTTCGCAGTCACCCCAGCCGGCGCACGAGCAGTCGCCGCCATCTGACGGGTCGCAAACCCCGTCGGCGCAGGCGCCCTCGCACTCGGGGCTCTCCGGCGCGCAGTCGCAGAGGTCGTAGCCGGCGCACGAAGCGGCCTGGCAGGGGTCGGGAACGCAGCCGTAGCCTTCGTTGACCTCGCACGAGCCGCACACCTCGCACTCGGGGCTCTCCGGCGCGCAGTCGCAGAGGTCGTAGCCGGCGCACGA
>CAZNOT010000003.1:33615-45230 GCA_964574865.1 uncultured Candidatus Saccharibacteria bacterium
AGCGGCCTGGCAGGGGTCGGGAACGCAGCCGTAGCCTTCGTTGACCTCGCACGGACCGCACGCATCGCACCCGGGGTCAGGCTCGCACGCGCCGTCGACCAGAATTTCGCAATCGCCGCACGCCGGGGGACACGACCCGCAGTCGGTCGCACAGTCTGTGCAGGTCTCGCCGCTATCGCACGCGCCGTCGCCGCACTCAGCGCGAGCCGACCCGGGGAACGAGAGCGCGCTAACCCCGAACGCCAGGATCAGCGCGGCGAGCAGGGCGGTTACCTTTCGGGTCGTCATCGTGTTTTCTTATCGGTTGACCGGGGCTGACGTCACCTCGAAATTCTGCAGGAAATCGATCCGCGCCGAGATATCCTCCCGGTCTGCCGGGGTCAGAGCTTGATCGTTCGGCAGGAGCGCGCGGGTCAAAGCCGCCGCTTCGGCGGCGGCGGTCGTATCCCCCGCCGCTTCCGCCGCGCGGAAGGAAACAAAGGCAGCCAGCGCGGACGATGGGCGGAGAGCCAACGCCTCGGCGGCGAGGAACCTCACTTCGGCAACCGTGGTGTCCGGGGCGAGTCGGCGCTCGAAAATACCGTCGTAGAGCGCGCGGGCTAGGGCAATCTTCGCGGCGGCGTTTCCCGGCGAGAGCGCGACGGCCTCTCGCGCCGCAGCTTCGGCTTCGGCGCCGTTACCCCGCGAGAGCTCGAGGTCTGAGAGGAGCGTGCGAGCTTCGGCGCCGAGGGTCGGGGGCACGCTCTCGGCCAGCGCCGGCTTCAAATTTTCCGCGGCACGGCCGTAGTTGCCGACCGCGAACGCAGATCGGGCAACCGCGAGGTTCGCGAGCGGGTCGTTCGGCGCGGCGGACAGCGCGCGCTCGTAGTACTGGCTGGCGAGCACGGGATCGGTACCAGCCATCGCGTCACCCACCTGGACTAGGAGCGCGGGGTCGTTCGGCGCAATGGCGGCCGCGCGCGCGTAGCTCGAGGCCGCGCGGGCGGTTTCACCTAAAATCTGGTACGCCGCCCCGAGCGCCCGCCAACCATCGAGCAGCGCCGGATTGAGCGCGACCGCCCGCTCGGCAAAATCGGCGGCCGCGCGCGCGTTCGAGGCGCGGTCTTGGTTCAGGTAGGCCTTCTGGATCAGCGCGGCCGAAGCGGCCACGAGCGGCGACGGGTTACCCGGGTTTTCCTCGATCATTGCCTGGGCAACCTCGAGCGCCTCATCGAAGCGACCAGAGTCATACGCGGCCTGGTAGCGATCCCCAGCCGTTCCCGGAAACCCCCCCCAGGCCAGCACCAGAATTAGAGCGGCCAACGCGAGGAGCGCGGCGATCGCCTTAGGGCCCCAAACAGGTCGCTCGTCGAACAGCGTATGGTTGATTGTCGTGGCCATATACGCAACGCATTCTACCCCGAGTTTAAAAAACAGAGGGGCAAAAAAGCTCCCGCGGGGGAAAACTTCTCCGAGCGCTACCGCGAGTAGGCTGCGCGAATTTTCGCCCGCATGTCCGAGCGCTCAGCGGCGGTGAGGGTCGAATCTTGCGCCAGCGCGCCGAGCGCGCGCTCGGCGTACGCAGCCGCGGAAACTTTATCGCCGAGCCTCGCCGCAGCCCGGAGGGACAGGTACGGGCCCGCGGCGCGGGTCGGGTCCAGCTCGACGAGCCGATCGCCGAGCGCGCGAACCTCGGCGAAGGTCTCCTCCCAGGGGAGCTGCCTCGAAAAAACGCTGTCGTACAAGGCTTCCCCGAGGGCAATGTGCGCCTCGACCGAGGCTGGCGCCACGGCAATCGCCTCGCGCGCCAAGAGCTCGGCCTCCTCGGGCCTCCCCGCAGCTAGGCGAAGGCTCGAAACGATCGCTTTCGCCTCGGCGACCGCGGGTGACAGAGCTGAAGCCAGGGCCGGCTCGAGGTTTTTTTCAATGGTGGCCGCGTCGCGGTTTGCCAGCGAGAGCCACGCGCGAGCTAGAAAAATTCGCGCCCACGGATCTGTCGGATCTGCCTGGACGGCGAGCCCGAGGTAGCGCTCGCCCGCGGAAACTTTCCCCTGCGCAACGAGTGCCAGACCCATTTGGGTGAGCGCGGCAACGTTCTTCGGAGAGACGTCGAGCGCTTTCTGGTAGTACTCAATCGCCAGCTTGAGGTCTCCCCCCAGCTCGTACGTGTAGCCGACCGCGCGCCACGCGTCGGGGCTGGCCGCGTCAATTTCGGACGCGCGGAGCGCCGAACGTCTAGCGGCGACCAAGGATTCCGCGACGTCCTGCCGTCGCGCCGCTTTCTGAACGTAAACCGAAGCGACCTCGAGGTGCGCGGCGGCCGAGCCGGGACTCGAGGCGACGACCGTCTCCGCGAGCTCGATCGCCGTCTCGAAATCCCCCGCCGCGAGCGCCTCCCGGAAACGGTCTTCGTCGGTTTTGGTCAGGCGGTCCCAATTCCCGACGAGGGCGGCGACCAAGACGGCGGCCGCGGCGGCCGCGAGCGTCGACCACGAGACGCGCGACATTTTTTTGACGGAAAACAGCTCGTGATTGAGTACGCGGACCATAGTAGTCGGGCCATTCTAATACAGGGAGCCTGCGCCTCTCGGCGCAGGCTCCCCGCAAAGACGACGAAACTTAGAATTCCACCACGTCCGGGCTCACCGCGCAGGTGTCCGAGTCGGTGTAGGTGCGGCCATCGGTTCCGGTGCAGACCAGGCTGTAGGTAGCGCTGCTCGTGAGCGACGGGGTCTGCGCCGCGCCGGCCAGCGAAGACTTCGGCGGAACGAGGCCTCGCCCGCTGACGGTGCACGCCTGCATCTCGTGCGATCCCCAGTAGATGTCGCAGTGGCCATTCACCCCAACGACGGACGGCTCAACCTCGAGGACGGCGCTCGGGGGCACGCCGGCGCCGACCGGATCGTTAGGAGAGACGCAGTCGGCGACGGAATCGTTAGTCGTGGGGTCGATAGCGGCGAGGCATCCTTGGCTAGGGTAGGAGCACACGGTGCCGCCGCAGCCGGACGAACTTTCTCCAGCTCCGAGGCTGGCGAGCGAAGCCCACCTGCCGACGACACCAAAAATCGGCTCGGCGGTACCGCCCGCGGCAATCTCGTCAGCCTGCTTGTAGCGCGCGTCGCGGATGCCGAACCCGAAGATCGCCTCTAGGTCGGCGGTTCCGTAGGACGCCGTCTGGCTAGTGCTCGCACCGCGCCGGTCAAAAATCTCTACGCAGTACTGCCTGCCGTCGGAAACGAGCGGGCACGAGGTGATCACCGTGGTAGAGCAGGCGGCCGCGGCGTCGACGCACACGCCGTCGCAGTACTTCGTGCCGACCGGACAGCCGCCGGACGTACCGCCGGTGCCGGTGCCTCTGTCGACGATGCCGTCGCAGGTCGTGCAGACGCCGTGGTCATCCTCACACCGGCCGTCGGTCGGATCGTATTCCGAGCCCTCGGGGCAGACACATTGCCCGCCCGCGTTGCGGGTCAGACCAACGGGCACAACGTTCTGATCGCCCACGATATTGGGGCACTTGTCGCAGTCGCCCATGTAGAAGTCGACGTGATCGTTTCTGCCGCTCGTCACGCCAGACACGCCGTCGGACGAGCCTGCGCGAACGTACACGCGGTACCATCCGCTGCGCGTGAGACGGTTGCTGGTGTACTCAACCTCGTACGTGAACGAGTAAAATCCGTGCGAGGTGCCAAATTTTGGCTTCCTAATATTTTTCGATTCCGGCGGTGTCACAGCCTCAATCTCTACGCCGCCCGGACCAGAGATTCGGTAGAGCTGCGACGTCATCTGCCCGACGATGCCCGTGTTCTCGCAGGCCAGGAAAGTGGCGCGAGCTTCAATTTTCAACGTGTCGCCGCACTTTGGCCACTGCTTTTTGGCGATGTTGACCTGCTTCCCGTCGGAACCGAAGATCAGAATGTTCACCGAGGTGGCGTCGACGGTGACGGGCAGCTTTCCGGTATCGTCGAGGAGGTTCGTGTCTGAGCTCAGAGGGCTGTCGCAGACCTCGCAGGAGTTGGCCATCTTGTCGTAGAGCTTTTGCCACTCGTTCCCCGCGCTTTTTTTCGTCAAAATTTCATTCCACTCGTTCTCCCCGATCCAGCAGCCGGGATCTCCGCAGCACGAGCTGGCCGGATTCGAGCAGCAAACGCTACTCGGATCGGCGGCGCAGATGCCGGCGGCCTGTTTCTGCGTGGCCGCCTCAACCTCGATCACGCCCCGGCCACCCGCCAGAGCCGCGAGGACGAGGCCGCAGGACAAAATGGCGGCCGCGGCGACGTTGCGGCGGCGGCGAACCAGAAGGGCTAGGAGCACGGCCAGCAGCGCGGCGACCGCGGCAAGATTGAGGGTGAGGTTGACAGGAGAACCGTCCTGCGCGTCCTTCGCAGCCGAAACGCTGCCGTCCCTCCCCACCTGAAACTCGCGAGAAAACACCGTGCGCCCCGCCGAGTCGAGCACGGAAATTTCCGCGACCATCGACTCGGCATCATTCTCGGCTACGAGGCTCAGGGGGACCTCAACGCTGTCGGAGATCTTTCCGCGCCACTCGCCCGAGGCGACCGACGCGCCGTCGACGTCGCGAACCTCTGCCCTGACCACGCCGTTCCAGGCCCGAGATTCCGGGCCGCGATCCTCCTCCGTCGGGTCGATTGGGCTACCGGAAAGAATGGCTCTCAGCTCGAACGCGTCGCCCGAGGATACGGCCGCGGCAGTCGATCGAACCGAGTGGACCGTAGCCGATTCGCCGGCAACGACGACGCGTACCGGCACCGAAGGTCCTGGTACCGGCCGGCCGGCAACTTCCAGGGAGAGGTCGCCTTCGTAGACTCCCGGCAGCAGGTCGCCGCGGGCAATTTCCACGCTAGAAGCGGCAAAGCCGCTAGCGGCCACGGCGACCGGACCGCCGCGGAAAGTTGCGCCTGAGGGCACCGCCCGATTTTTTAATTCGAGAACCGGCGTGACCGCCGGCAGCGTGACCCCGGAAGAGATCTCAACCTTCAGGCTGAGCGATCCACCCTCGTACAGGAACGGGCCGGACACGGTCGGCAAGTTACCCTCGAAAGAGGCGAAGCTGATGAAGGTGTAACGGCCGTCACCCTCCACGCTGAAACGGTCGCTGTAGTCCCAGCTCAGGAGAGCGCTGCCGTCGAGCCGAGCGGTCGCCTCCACGCGCGCTCCGCGAATCGATCGGCCGACCGGGGAGACGACAGAGAAACGCGTCGCCCGCTCCTCCCCCGGCAGAAGCTCGATAGCTTCCCCGTTTTCCCCGAAAGAGACAATGGTCTCTTCGTCGCCCTCCCCTTCAAGGATGGAGGCGCTGAGAACCACCCGCGCCGGATAGTCGCCGACGTTCGAGAGGAGCGCGGTACCCGAGACCGCTTCCCCTTGGGAAAAAATGGTTTTGTCGAGCGTAACCTCCGAAACCGAGACTTCGGGCAGGTAGTCCTGAATATCGAGGCCATCGATAGCGTCCTGCGCGCGAGCCTCGGCCGCGAGCCCCTCAATTTTTTCAGCGAAACTGAGCTGCGGGAACCCGGCGACAAAAAAAGCCAGGGCGAGGGCGGCGAGTCTCTTAATTTTGGTCATCGGGATAAGTGAGCGGGGTAATAGTAAGGAGAGCCTACGTCAATGCTCGATTTAAATTTTACCGTACGCAACCCGACAATAAGCTGAAGCTATCCCCACGTGCCGCGCGCACCCGGCGTCACAGACGATCGCCCGCCGAGCGATGGGTCACGTCTCGCCAGCGGCCAGCGTTTGACGAAATTCGGCCTTTCGGGTTACTCTGAGCGGGTCCACCGACTGGTCTCGCCTCCCCGGCGGGGCCCGTTTTTTAAGAAAAAGACCACTTCTGACCCCCAACTGAATATGCTCGACACCAAAGTCATCACGTCCGTCCTGGCCCAGCTCGAAGAGGAGCGGGGCATTCCGCGCGCTAAGGTCATCGAAGCCATCGAGCTCGCGCTCGGCACGGCCTACCGTAAAGAGTACGGCAAGCGTGACCAGGTTGTGACCGCCTCCTTTAATATGGAGAACGGCGAAATCGATTTCCAGCAGGTAAAGACCGTCGTCGATAAAAACTCGGTCGTTTGGCCGAAGGAAGGCGAAACCGAGGAAGATCTCCTCGAGACCGTCGTCATTGACCCCGAGAACCCCGACGCTCCGGCCAAGGAGCGGTGGAACCCGGAGCGCCACATCCTCATTGAGGACGCTCGGCTCCTGAAACGCGACGCGGCCGTCGGTGACGAGGTGGTCTTCCCGCTCGAGCGGCGCGAGGACTTCGGCCGCATCGCCGCCCAAACCGCCAAGCAGGTCATCACCCAGAAAATTCGCGAGGCCGAACGCCAGACCGTCATGTCCGATTACGGCCTCAAGGAGGGCGAGATCGTTTCCGGCACCGTCGAGCGCGTCGAGCGCGGGTCGCTCTTCCTCCAAATGGGCCGCGCCACCGGCTACATGCCGTGGGCCGAACAGATTCCAGGCGAGCGTTTCCGCCAGGGCGAGCGCGTCCGCGCGTTGCTCATCAAGGTCGAAGAGGGTAACCGCGGCGTGTTCCTGCGCCTCTCTCGCGCCCACCCGAAGTTCCTCGTGGAGCTCTTCAAAGAGGAGGTGCCCGAAGTTAAGACCGGCACCGTCGAGGTCGTGGCCGTGGCCCGCGAAGCAGGCCAGCGCTCGAAGATTGCCGTCCGCTCGAAGGACGCGCACGTCGACCCGATCGGCGCCCTCGTCGGCGCACGCGGCGTCCGCGTCTCGACCGTGACCTCCGAGCTCGCCGGCGAGAAGATCGACATCATCGAGTGGAGCCCGGACGAGGCCGCCTTCATCCAGGCCGCGCTCTCTCCCGCCAAGTGCATCTCGGTCGACCTCGACCGCGACATGCGCCTCGCCTCGATCCTCGTCGCCGAGGACCAGCTCTCGCTCGCGATCGGCCGCGGCGGGCAGAACGTCCGCCTCGCCGCGAAGCTGACCGGGTGGCGCATCGACATCAAGGGGTTTGGCTCGCCGGCCGAAAACGAAGAGAAGGAGGTGAAGGAGGGCGCGGAGAATTCCACTGAGGCCGAGAAGCCCGAAGCTGTCCCCAACCCCGAGCTCGCCGAGGCGATTGCCGAGGCGACCGAGGAAGTCCCCGCCGCGAACGGCGACGCCGTCGCTCCCGCCGCCGACGAGCAGAAGGACGCCGAGTAGCCCTTACCACCTCACGCGAAAACCATGAGTATGAACCTCTGGCACGACATCAAGCCCGGCACCCGCGACGAGCTGACCGTCATCGTCGAGATCCCGAAGGGCTCGAAGAACAAGTACGAGATCGACAAGGAGACCGGCCTCATCGCGCTCGACCGCGTCGCGCACACCGCGCAGGACTTCCCGTTCGACTACGGCTTCGTGCCGCAGACGCTCTGGGACGACGGCGACCCGCTCGACGTGGTGCTGCTCACGACCTACCCGCTCCACCCGGGCATCCTCGTCCGCGTGCGCCCGGTCGCGGTGATGGACATGACCGACTCTGGCGATTCTGACGCGAAGATCATCGCCGTACCGACGGAGGACCCGCGCTGGGACGCCGCCAAAGACCTCGGCGACATCAACGCTCACACCCTCAAAGAGATCGAGCACTTCTACTCGACCTACAAAAAGCTCCAGAACAAGGAGGTCGCCGTCCACGGCTTCAAGGGCGCCGACGACGCAAAGCTCGCGTTCGATCGCTCGGTCGCTCAGTACGCCGCGAAATTCGCGAAGTAAGAAGTCTGGGCTTTCGGGCCGAAACTACGAGACCGGCCGTCGCCCAAAGGGCGACGGCCGGTCTCTGTTTCAACTTGCTGCCTGTTACTTTTTACCTGTTACTTCGCTACACTCTTCCCGTGCCCCCCAACCCCCGCCCCCTCCTCGGCGGAAGCGACCCCACCGAGGGAACCGTCGGACCGCTCGTGAGCACGGTCATCGTCATCGGCATCCTCCTCGCCGGCGCGTACCTCGCGACCCAGGGAATCATCGACCAGGTGCAGGAGCGCCGCGCGCTCGCCGAGTACGCCTCGTCCACGCTCCCCGAGAACGTCACGGCCCAATCCGTCACCGTCGAGTAGCGCCCTACAAAATCGGGACTTGGTCTTCGAGATCGAGTCCTGATTTTAGAGGAGCTTGATGCCGGGACGGCAGCGTGTAAACTCGCGCGACTTACCAAAACTCAGATCAAACAAATGGCCAAGCCGTTCACCGTGAAGAAGCGCGAAGACCTGCCCGACCTCGAGGTGACGCTCGAAGTAGAAATCCCGTGGGAGTCCGCGGCGGCGAAGCGCGAGGCCGCGGTGCGCGAGCTCGCCGAGGCGGGAACGTTCGACGGCTTCCGGCCGGGCCAGGCACCCGAGGCAATCGTCGTCGCGAAGTTCGGCCCGAAGGCGCTCATCGAGTCGATGGGCTTCCACGCCATCCGCGCGGTCTTCCCGGAAATTCTCGCGGCCGAAAAAATTGCGCCGCTCGTCGAGCCGAAGCTCGCGGTCACCTCGCTCAAGGATGGCGAGCCGATCGCCTTCACCGCGCGCGTGACGCTCCTGCCGCGGGTCACGCTCCCCGACCACAAATCGATCGCGAAGTCGGTCGAGCGCCGCGAGGTGAAGCCGTCCGACGCGGAGGTCGACGCCGAGGTCGAGCGCGTCCGCCGCGCGGTCGCCGCGAAGGGGCGCGGCCACGCGCACGAGGACGGCGAGGAGTGCGCCGACTGCGAGGCGCCGGCCGAGGGCGGCGCGCCGCTCGCCCCCCTCACCGACGAGGAGGCGTCTAAGGTCGGACCGTTCGCGACCGCCGCGGAGCTCCGCGCGAAAGTTGGCGAGCTCCTCGCCGACGCGAACGAGTACCGCGAGCGCGACCGCCGCCGCCGCGCCATCATCGAAAAAATTATCGAGGCGGCAAAGCCGGAGATCCCGAAGGTCGTCATCGACCGCGAGGTCGACCGCATGCGCGCCGAGTTCGAGCAGTCGATCGAGCGCGTCGGCCTCAACTGGAAGAAGTACCTCGAGCAGGTCGGCCGCGACGAGGAGTCGCTCCGCGAAGAGTGGCGGCCCGAGGCCCGCATCCGCGCAGCCTCGCACCTCATCCTGCCTATGATCGCGCGCGAGGAGAACCTCGTCGTGAACGATGCGCTCGTCGACCGCGAGACCGACGCGCTGATCGCGAAGGCTCCGGGTGCCGCCCGCGCCGACGCGCGCGCCTACGTCGAGCACCTCGTCCGGAACGATCTCGTGCTCGCGTTCCTCGAAGACCTCGACCGGCGCGAGGCGAAGAAGGCCGAGTAGCTCGACGCCCGAAAAATTACCGCGCGCCCGGCCGAGAGGACCGGGCGCGCTTCTTTTCAGCGGCGCCGCGCCGATGCCGGATCGGCGGCCACTGCCGGAAGATTTCGCCGCGCGACGTCGGTGGCGGCAACCGCGTAACGCGTCGCGCCCGACGTCCGCCACGAAGGCGAAGAGCGCTCCCGACCGAAATTTTCGAGAGGCACAAATTGTGCCCGAGCCTAGCGCGGCCCGATGCCCGCAGCGCAGAACGCGGCGCGTAACACGGCGCAGAACGTTCGCGTCTCTCGAATAACGCTTACGCGCTAAACGTTATTCACGGTGCGCGTTTCTTGATCGCCCCATGATCTTTTCATGATCTTTTACTTATCACCACATGATCTCCGTTTTGTTACCGTGTAACGCGGGGGCAAGTTATCTTTACAAACCCGCCGCTCAGGCGAGCAGGAAAAAGAAGCCGCGCGCCATCTCGGCGCGCGGCTTCTCTCGCGGCAACCCGTCGCTACTTCAGAACCTTGTCGACGATGCCGTACTCCTTCGCCTCTTCCGCGGTCATGTAGTAATCGCGGTCCACGTCCTTCTCGATGCGCGAGATCGGCTGCCCGGTCGTCTTAGAGAGAATTTTGTTCGTGGTGTCGCGCAGCCGGAGGATGTGCTTCGCGGTGATTGCGATGTCGGCGGCCTGACCCTCGGTGCCGGTCCACGGCTGGTGAATCATCACCTCGGAGTTCGGCAGCACGAAGCGCTTGCCCTTCGCGCCGGAGGTGAGGATCACCGCGCCCATCGACGCGGCGAGGCCGACGCACACCGTCGAGACGTCGTTCTTGATGTGGTGCATCGTGTCGACGATCGCGAGGCCGGCCGAGATCGATCCGCCCGGCGAGTTGATGTAGAGCGAGATGTCCTTCTTCGGGTTCTCCGCCGAGAGGAAGAGCAGCTGCGCGATCACGACGTTCGCGACGTGGTCGTCGATCGGTCCGCCGAGGAACACGATGTTGTCCTTGAGGAGGCGCGAGTAGATGTCGTAGGCGCGCTCGCCGAACTGCGACTTGTCGATAACCATGGGTACCAGCATCGGGGTGTGGGCTAATTAATAACGATAAGAAAAGTACCACAAGTCAATAGGTCCGCCAAGTCGCTAGACGGGGCCCTCCCACCGCGCTACGCTCGCCTCGCAATGCCCCTATCGCTCGCCCTCCTCGCCGTCTCCGCCGCCGCCCTCGTCGGCGCCATCCTCGGGTGGTTCCTCCGCATGCTGGTGACCCTCGGCCGGCGGGGCTCGGTCGAGCTCGAGATCAAGGAGATGATGCTCGCCGCGCGCGAGGCCGCCGAGCGGGTCGCCGCCGAAGGCGACCGCGCCGCGAGCGAGGTCCTCCGCGACGCGCGCGCGGAGGCGAAGAAGTCCGCGGAGCGGCTCGCCGAGCGCGAGGATCGACTGGCGGAGCGCGAGGCCTCCACCGACCGCCAGCGCGAGGACCTCGACGCGCGCGCCGAGGAGCTCGAGGCGCGCGAGAAGATCGCGGAATCGGCGCGCGCCGAAGCCGAGACGCTCTCGGCCGAGCGCCGGGCCGCGCTCGAAAAAATTGGCGGCCTCTCGGCCGAAGACGCGCGCCGCGCGCTCGAATCCGACATCGAGCGCGAGCACCAGGAGGACGCGCTCGTCCGCCTCCGGAAACTGGAGCGCGCGTCCCGCGAGGAGATCGACGCGAAGGCCCGCGGGATTCTCGCCGCCGCGATCCAGCGCCTCGCGACCCAGGTCGGCGCCGAAACGTTCACGACGCCGGTCAGCATCCCGAACGACGAGGTGAAGGGCCGCGTCATCGGCAAGGAGGGTCGCAACATCAAAGCGTTCGAGCGCGCGAGCGGCGTCGAAGTTCTCGTGGACGATACGCCCGGCACCATCACGCTATCCTCGTTCGATCCAATCCGACGCGCCGTCGCCGAAATCGCGCTGCGCGACCTCATCGAAGACGGGCGCATCCAGCCGTCGCGCATCGAGGAGGCGGTCGCGCGCGCCAAGCAGAAGGTAGACGAGGAGGTGAAGCGGAAGGGCGAGGAGGCCGCGTTCGAGTGCGGCGCGTTCGATCTCGATCCGCGCATCGTCGCCATTCTCGGCCGACTCCACTTCCGCACGAGCCACGGCCAGAACGTGCTGCGCCACTCGGTCGAGATGTCGCACCTCGCGGGCATGCTCGCGGAGGAGCTCGGCGCCGACGTCCGCGTCGCGAAGACCGCCGCTCTGCTCCACGACATCGGCAAAGCCGTCGACCACGAGGTTCCGGGCACCCACGTCGAAATCGGCCGACGCATCCTCCAGAAGTTCGGCGCGGACGAAGAGGTAATCAAGGGGAT
>CAZNOT010000004.1:0-33840 GCA_964574865.1 uncultured Candidatus Saccharibacteria bacterium
AAGGACTTCCCTTCCCACAGGTAGCCGCCGAGGGTCGTGGTGGCGTAGAAGCCGATCCAGATCCAGACGGCAAGAACCATTGCGCCCGAAACGCCCGCCGCGACCGCGCCAACGAACTGCGCGAGCACGAACGCGAAGACGAGCTGAGAAATGAAGCCGAGCGTCATGGCGCGCGCCGGCGTCATCGCCATCGCGCGCATCGACTCGGGCGTGAAGTTCATCAGCTTCATCCAGGTCTTGCCGAACACCGGGCCGTACCAGAGGGCGCCGACGGCGAACGAGGCGAGGGCGGCGAGAAAGATTGGGAGAAACATGGGGAAAAGTTTAGGGGTTAACGAGGATACTCTAGCGCCGTTTTAAATCTGCGGGGAGGTGGATTCGGTCACAACTCTCGCCTCGCCGTCGCTCGGCTCGGTCGCGACCCCGGCTCGCCACCTCGCGCAACGCTCGGTAAGGCTCCGCCTTTCGAATCCCACACGCTCGGCGCGCAGGCACCTCGCTCCTCCCCGCGCAAGAAAAATGGCCCGCTGGCGGCGGGCGCATTTTCAACGCGCGGGGAGGGTGGGATTCGAACCCACGGTGCCGTTGCCAGCACTCCGGTTTTCAAGACCGGTGCAATAGACCACTCTGCCACCTCCCCAACGGGACGATACTAGCGAGTGACGGCAAAAAAGAAAGGCACCAGTCCCTTAAAACGTAATCGACTAGCTATTTTGTCAATACTCAGGTAAGGTACCGCAACTTATGGAAAAACACCCCGGCGGCAAGAAGTTTGGCGGTCCTAAAAAGTTCGGCGGGCCGAAGAAGTTTGGCTCGTCGGGCGGCTTCAGCAAGGGCCCCCGCCCTCCCTTTAAGCGCGGCGGGCCTAAGCCCGAGGATGGCATCAAGCCAGAGGGTCGCGTCGGCGGCGCATGGCGCGCGCCCGGCATCGCCGGTGCCGCGGCGCCGGCCGCGCGCCGCGGCGATTTCCGCGCGCCGCGCCCGAGCTACGGCGATCGCGCCCCGCGCGAAAGCTACGCGCCTCGCCCCTACACCCCGCGCGGCGAAGGCTCGGGCTACGCCCCGCGATCCCCTCGCCCGTACGATCGCCGCGACGGTGACGCTCCGGCCCCGCGCTTCAACCGCGACGAGCGCGCGCCGCGCCCGAGCTACGGCGACCGACAGGCTCCTTCTTCTTACAACCGCGAGGGCAACGCCCCCCGCCCGTACACGCCGCGCCCGTACACTCCCCGACCGGCCGGCGGCTACGCGCCGAAGCCGTACGGCTCGCGCCCGGCTGGCGGCGGCTACCCGGCCTACACGCCGCGCCCGTCCTACAGCCGCGACAACCAGGCCCCGCGCGAAGGCGGCGACCGCCCGTACGCGCCGCGCCCGTACGCTCCCCGCGCCGAAGGTTCGAGCTACGCGCCGCGCTCTCCCCGCCCGTACGAGCGCCGCGACGATCGCGGCCCGCGCGGCGACGGCCCCCGCCCGTACGCGCCCCGCTTCAACCGCGACGCCCCGACCCCGACCCGCGCTCCCGAGAAAACCTCTTGGGGCGTCGCGGCCGAGTGGTACGACGGCGCTGTCGAGGCCGAGGGCTCGTACCAGAAGGAGCTCATCCTCCCGAACATCGTCCGCCTGATGGCGCTCGAGAAGGGCGATAAAGTCGCCGACATCGCCTGCGGCCAAGGCTTCTTCGCCCGCGAGCTCGCGAACCTCGGCGCCAAGGTTACCGGCGTCGACATCTCGCCCGAGCTCATCGAGATCGCGGCCGCCCGCGGCGAG
Source organism: uncultured Candidatus Saccharibacteria bacterium (assembly GCA_964574865.1). GTDB lineage: Bacteria > Patescibacteriota > Minisyncoccia > Phycocordibacterales > JAACPR01 > DATDYW01. The sequence continues at coordinate 1,768 of CAZNOT010000004.1, forward strand.
GGTAAGGCGACCTTCGCGGTCGCCCCGGCCAACGACACAGGCCTCGCCAAATCGCACTTCGACGCCGCGCTCATTATCCTCGCCATCCAGAACATCCGCGAGCTCGGCGAGACGCTCGCGGAGGCGTCCCGCATCCTCAAGAAGGGCGGCGCGCTCCACATCGTGCTCAACCACCCGTGCTTCCGCATCCCGAAGAAGTCGTCCTGGGGCTTCGACGAGGCCGCGGGTATCCAGTTCCGCCGCCTCGATGGCTACCTGACCGACGCGGCTGTCCGCATCGAGATGCACCCGGGCGCCAACCCCGGCGTCGCGACGCCGTCCTTCCACCGCCCCCTCCAGGCGTACTTCAAGGCGCTCGAGAAGGCCGGCCTCGCCGTCACCCGCCTCGAGGAGTGGAGCTCGCACAAGACGAGCCAGCCCGGTGGCCGCGCGGAAGCCGAGAACGTGGCGCGCCGCGAGTTCCCGCTGTTCATGTACGTGAAGGCGGAGAAGAAGTAGCCGCTCGAAATTTCGGAAAAGAAAAGGCCGCCCCGCGAGGGGCGGCCTACCTACGTACCAGCGCGGCTCAGGCAGCCACGACGGATGCTTCGTAAATCTCGCCGTGCGTCGCGCCCTCGCGGCAGAGGAAGACCTCGAAGGCAATTCCCTCCTCGGGCGCCCGCTCCAGAACGCCGCGCACCTCGCCCTCGTCCCAAACAGCGTACCCGTTCTTCTGAACCGTCCTCACGTCGTCGCAAGGAATTCCGGTAACATGCTCGTCTGCCTTGCCCATTCGGAGCAAGAAGTCGTGGGCCTCCTGCTTGAACTTCTGGTCTGGCACGAGAAGCCAGAATGTCGTTTTGAATGTGGATGTGTTCATGGTCGCGCGCACCCTACCCCTCGACGAGCTCGGGGTAAACCCCGAGAAATTGGGTGCCGACCGGAGGAAACCCTTCGGCCGCGCTCCGTGGCAAACCATAATTCACCGCGCGCGCAGTCCTCGGGGTTTATCCTGAGCCCGTCGAAGGATACAATTCCCGCGATGAACTACTGGCACGTCGCGATGGCGCTGCTCTCGGCCTTCGGCCTCGGGCTCTGCCTGAACATTCTCCGCAAGAAGAAGCAGCCGAAGCCGATGGTCTGCATGCTCGGCGCCGACTGCAACAAAGTCGTGAAGAGCGAGTTCTCGACGTTCTTAGGTGTCGGGCTCGAGTTCTACGGCATCGCCTACTACGGGCTGTCGCTCCTCTACTACGGCGCGCTCGCGTACACCGGCGCGACGCTCCCTACCGAGGTCTTGTTTCTCGCGATCGGCGCCACGATGACCGCGTTCCTATTTTCCTGCTACCTCACCTTCGTGCAGGCCTTCTACATCAAATCGTGGTGCTCGTGGTGCCTGACCTCGGCGGCCACGACGACAGTCGTCTTCCTGCTCTCGGTCGGGAGCGCCCTCTCCGCGGGCGTCACCTTCGTTCCCCTCCTCCTCGAGTGGCGCGAGGCGCTCGTGGCGCTACACCTGCTCGGCTTCGCGCTCGGCATCGGCGGCGCCACGATCGCGGACCTCGTTTTCTTCCGCTTCATGAAAGACTTCTACATTTCAGAGTCCGAGCGCGAGATCATCCGCTCGCTCTCGCAGGCGCTGTGGGTCGGCATCGCGGTCGTGATCGTCTCAGCGGTCGGCCTCTACCTGCCGGCAGCCGCGGGCGAGGTGAGCTACTTCTGGCCAGAGATGGCGCTCCTCGTCCTCATCATGGGCGTCGACGCGATCCTCGGCCTCGTCGTGCTGCCGAAGCTCGTCGCCGCCGCCGGGAACCATAAGGTTCTCTGCGTCTCATCGGTCGCGGGCCTGCGCCGAATCGCCTTCGCGCTCGGCTCGGTCTCGTTCGTGACATGGTACGCGGCTTTCGCGGCGGTCCTGCGCGGCGAGGCGGGGCTCGACCCGGCGACCTTCTTCGGCTGGTACATCGCGGCGCTCGTCGGCGCCCTCGTGCTCTCGCAGATCGTCGAGCGTCGCTACCACGAGGAGGCCCCGCCCGCCGCCGCTTTCTAACTTTCCGACCGATATGGATCGACCTGAGAAAATTGACTGGCACTCCCCCGAGCACAAGCTCTACGAGCACGGTCCGGACTGGTTTTGGGTGGTGAGCATTGTCGCGTTCGGCGGCGCCGTGCTCGCCGCCTGGTTCGATAACGTCATCTTCTCGGGACTCATCCTGCTCGCCGCGGGCGTCTCGATCTTGAAAGCGCGCATGCCGCGCGGCTTCGTCTACTGCGAGCTCTCCCGCGCCGGCGTGCGAGTGAACGACGTGCGCTACCCGTGGAGCGAGCTAATTTCCTTTTGGGTCATCGACACCGACGACCACGACCGCCTCATCCTGCGCGGCCGCCGCTCGCTCTCGCCCCTCATCGTCATCCCCTACGAGAGCCACGACGTGCCCGCCGAGGACATTCGGAACTACCTGCTCGAGTACCTCAACGAGGAGCACATGGAGGAGCCGCCACTGGTGAAGGCGATGGAGCGGCTCGGCTTCTAGCGCGCCTTGCGGTTGAGCCTTTTTACCGCTATTGTGCCGCGCGTCCGGTCCGGCAATCTGCTCCCGTCGTTCAATGGATAGGATGCGACCTTGCGGAGGTTGTGATGTAGGTTCGATTCCTACCGGGAGCACAAAAGAAAACTGCCCACGGCTACGTGGGCAGTTTTCTTTTGTGCTCCCGGTAGCGAGGTGCCCGCGCACCGAGCGGGGGAATCGAACGGCCGGAGCGTTGCGAGCCGTCTCGGCGAGCCGCGAGGCGGGGTCGCGACCGAGGAGGGCGACGGCCCGACGAGAGTTGTGACTCGGTTCCTACCGGGAGCACGCCAAATCGGCTCAGTGATTCACGGCCGATTCCTGCCCAGGTGGGTAAAACTTTTTCCTGCCCCAATTCGACCCGCGGTACAATTTCCGCATGAACCAAAAAGAGCGTCGGAAAGTTTTCCTGGTCGCGCTGGGAATCTCGCTCCTCGCGGCGGCCGTCGTGATGAACGAAGAGGCCCGAGAGACAGCCCGCGGCAATCGCGTCAATCGCGCCGGCGATTACTACTCGCGCCTCGAGGCTCGCTGCGAAGATAGCTGCTGCCGCTCGTCCGTCGCCGAAATGCGGGTCGTCCGCGGTACCGTCCAAGCAACGGGCGGCTGCGGTGCCGGCGAGAGCGCGGATATGCTCCCCTGCGCCACGAGCTACCGCTGGTGCCATAACTGATTATTGCCAGAGGAAAAGAGCGCCGCCGCCCGAGGGGCGGCGGCGCTCTTTTTTGAAGGTTTACTTCGCCTTCGTAATGCGGGACATCCGCGACTTGCGGCGGGCGGCGGTGTTCGCCTTGATGACGCCGCGCTTCGCGGCCTTATCGATCGCGGCGTAGGCCGCCGGGACGAGCTTCTTGGCGTCGGCAACCTTGCCGGCGGCCACGAGCTTCTCGATGTCGCGCTCGGCCGAGTCCATCGCGCGGGTGCGGCGGAGGTTCATAACGCGCTTCTTGGCAGCGGCGCGCATCGCTTTCTGAGCAGACTTGGTGATAGGCATTGCCGCGGCAAGTTAACACGCGTTTCCCGCACCCGCAAGCGGGGCGAGGCTTAGCCCCAGAGGCCAGGTCTTGTAGGATGGCCCCGTGATTGCCGAACTCGTTGGCCAGGTCACCCGCCTCTCCCCCACCCACCTCGTGATCAACGTGGGGGGCGTCGGCTACAAGGTGGCCGTGACCCCGGCGACGGTCGAGCGGGCCACGCACTCCCGCGACCGCCTGCACCTCCTGATCCACACGATCGTCCGCGAGGACGCCCTCGACCTTTACGGGTTCGCCGGCGACGAGGAGCTCGAGCTCTTCGAGCTGCTCATTTCCGTCTCGGGCATCGGCCCCAAAACGGCGCTCGGCGTCGTCGGCGGCGCGGCAGTCGAGGTCATCCGCGACGGCATCGCCGAGGGCGACCCCTCCTACCTCACCAAGGTCGGCGGCATCGGCAAGAAGCTCGCCGAGCGCATCGTCCTCGAGCTCAAGGGTAAGGTGGGCGACCTCGGGCGCGGCGCGGCGCCGGGCGCCAAGGGAGGCGCCGGCGACGCGGTCGACGCCCTCGTCTCGCTCGGCTTCTCCGAGGCCGACGCCCGCGCCGCGGTCGCCCGCCAGGACCGCGCGCTGCCGGCGGAAGAGATTGTGCGGAAGTCGCTCAAAGAGCTGGGACGGAAAGTTTAAACGCCCAGACTCCTCCGCATGAAGTACAGAGAAATCGCGTTCGTCGGCTACCCCGTCACCGACATAGCTCGCGCCCGAAAGTTCTACGAGGAGGTACTCGGCCTCGAGAAAGCTCGTGATTTCGGGTCCGATTTTGTCGAGTACGACCTCGGCTCGGACACAATTTGCCTCTGCCGCATGGACGACTGGAAGCCGTCGAAGAACGGCCCGTCCGCCGCGCTCGAGGCCGAGGATTTCGACGCGGTCGTCGCGTCGCTCAAGGCGGCAGGCACTGAATTCGTCGTCGAGGCGCAAGATTTCCCCAACTGCCGCATGTGCGTCGTGCGCGACCCGGACGGCAACATGGTTTCGATTCACCGAAGGAAGGAGGTGTAGGCGCCCGCCGGTAACGCCCCGGCGCCTAGCGGCGCCGGGGCGTTACCGTATACTCGTCTCGCATGGAAAAGTTTTTCGACCTCGGCCGCAAGGTGATCCCCCGCCCCGTCTTTCGGGCGGCGCAGCCGATTTACCACTTCGGGTGGGCGATGGTTGGCAAGATTTTCTACCAGTGGCGCTACCGGCACCTCAAAATCATCGGCGTCACCGGAACCAAGGGAAAGACGAGCGTGGCCGAGCTCGTCTTCGCGGCGCTCATCGGCGCCGGCAAGCGGGCAGCGCTCGCGAACGGCCTACGCTTCGCCCGCGACGGAATCTCGCTCGGCCGAACCAGCGGCTCAATGCCCGGCCGCGCCGCCCTCCCCCGCTTCCTCGCCCACGCTGCGAAAGACGGCTGCGAGTTCGCCGTGGTCGAGATGACGTCCGAAGGCGCGGCGCAGTTTCGCCACCTCCCCATCCCGCTCGACGCCTGCGTGGTGACGAACCTCGCGCCGGAGCACCTCGAGGCCCACGGATCCTTCGAAGCGTACCGCGCGGCAAAGCTGAAAATCGTTCGCCAGCTCGAGCGCGGCGGCGCGCTCGTGCTCGACGGCGAATGCGAGGCGCTCGCGCCGTTCGCGGCCGAAGGCGAGGCGCGCGGAGCCCGCGTCCTGGAGGTGAAAATTGAGGGTAGCGGCGCCACGTGGAACGACTCGGGTGCGTCCGTCCCGATCGGGAGCGCCACCGCGACCACGTTCCTCCCCGGCCGCTTCGGCGCCAAGAACGTCCTCCTCGCGGCCGAAGCCTGCCGCGCGCTCGGCGTGGCGGACATCGGCATCGCGGCCGGCATCAGCCAGCTCAAGAAAATTCCCGGCCGCGCCGAGCGCGTGGAGGCCGGGCAGCCGTTCATTGTCGTTGTCGACTACGCGCACACGCCGGACTCGCTCGCGGCGCTCCTCGACGCCTACGAGGGTCGTCGCCGCATCTGCGTCACCGGCTCGGCCGGCGGCGGGCGCGATAAGTGGAAGCGCCCCGAGATTGGCCGCGTCGCCGCGGAGAAAGCCGATGTCGTCATCGTGGCCGACGAGGATCCGTTCGATGACGACCCCGCGCAGATCGCCGCCGAGGTCGCCGCCGGCGCCAACGGCAAGGCCGAGGTTATTCTGGACCGCCGCCAAGCCATACGCCGCGCCCTCTCCCTCGCCCAGCCGGGCGACGCCGTTATCCTCGCCGGCAAAGGCGCGGAGCTAGGCACCCCCAGGAAAGGGAAAATCGAGCCTTGGAGCGAGATCGCCGTCGCGCGCGAGGAACTGGCGGCGCTCGGCTTCCGGACCCAGCTTTCCTCGCCAGCCTGACGGCCCCGCCCCCGTCCGCTGCGGAGCCAAGAGCGCGGCGCGCCTGTCGCGGCAGGTGCGGCGCGCGTAACGGCGCAGAATTTTCGGTACCGCGACGCCGGCCGCGAGGCAGGTTTTCCTTTTTCGCGGAGAGGGGCGTATAAGAGGGCCTATGCCTGAGCTGCCCGAGGTCGAGATGACGGTCCGCGGCCTCCACGCCGCGGTTAGGGGCGCCACAATCGCCGATGCTTGGACCGACTACCGCAGCGACTTCGCGCTGGGCAAAGAGGACATCAAAGACCCGGCGCACTTCGCGCTGCTACGCCGCAAGGCGCGCGGCCGAAAAATTCTCGGCGTCGAGCGGCGCGCGAAGAACATCCTGATTCGGCTCGACGGCGACCGGACGATCCTGGTGCACATGAAAATGACCGGGCACCTGCTCGTAGGCAAATTCGCGCGCGACCGGAAAACCAAAAAATGGCTCGCGCCGGAAGGCCCAATGCGCGACGACCCGTACAATCGGCACGTGAGGCTCGTGCTCTCGCTCGCCGACGGCCGCGCCGTCGCGCTCTCGGACATGCGGCGCTTCGCGAAGGTGGCGCTCGTGTCCGGCGACCCTCACGAGAGCGCGCACCTGCGCGACCTCGGCCCCGAGCCGCTCGACGCCGCGTTCACCTTCCCCGTTTTCAAGGCGCGCCTGCTGCGTCGCGGCGGAAAGGCAATCAAAACGGCGCTGCTCGACCAAACCTCGTTCGTCGGCGTCGGCAACATCTACTCGGACGAGGCGCTGTGGCGCGCCAAGATTCACCCCGAAGCCCGCGCAGCCGATCTGCCCGACGCGGCGCTCAAGGCGCTCTGGCGCGCCGTCCGCGAAGTCCTCGAGCACGGCGTCTACATCGACGACGACCCGACCGCCGAGTACCGCCGCCCCGACGGCCTCAAGTCCGGCTTCGCGCTCCCCCGCCGCGCGTACCGCCGCACCGGCCTCCCCTGCCCTCGCCGCGGCTGCCCCGGCAAAATCACGCGCAAGGTCGTCAACGCCCGCAGCGCGCACTTCTGTCCCGTCTGTCAGCCGCTGCCAAAGAAAAAGAAAAGCCGCTAGAAGCGGCTAGAGCCAGACCGATTCGTACCAGACGTTATCGTTCCAGGCACACCCCGAATCAACGATGATGCGGGCAACCTCTTCGGGGCCGTACCGGTGCGTAGAGACGACGAGGTTAAATTCTCCCCGGAGATCCTGGAGGCTGGGTGGAGGAAACGTGAGGCCGTAGTACTCACGGTACCGTCGCGCGTCATCCCAGTTTCTGTCCGTTACCGACGAGACCGGCACGCCGACACGCCTGGCGCAGACGGCATCGTCGCACACGAGCCATACGCGAAACTGGTGGAACTGCATCTGCTTTGTGACCCACCAGGTGAGCCGGCCAGCGGCAATGACTGGGCCACCTCCCGCGAGGAAATTCCGGGCGACTTCATCGATACGCCTATCGTCTTGGGCAGTCATTTCGGCGACAAACTTTTCAATGGAAACCCCTTTCTCCTGTGCCCATTGCCGCGGGATAGCGCCGCAGTCGAGGGTCGTGGGGAGAGGCCTTTGGAGACGCCCGAGCGCCGCCAAAACCTCGGTGACGGTTCTCGTTTTTCCGCACTTCGATGCGCCGCTGATCGATACCCGTTCGGGGAACTGCTGATTCGTTGAATTTGTTGAGGACATACAGCAGGCACCCTATCCCCCGCGGCGCAGCTCGTCAAAACAAATAAAGAGCGGCGCCCTCTCGGGGCGCCGCTCTTCGCTCGTGTCCGCCCAGTAGGATTCGAACCTACGACCCTCCGCTTAAAAGGCGGGTGCTCTACCAACTGAGCTATGGGCGGTTTTTCGATACTAGCGCGTTGGCCTCCAGCGGTAAACGTTAAACGTTTTCCAGCACTGCCCTCTCCATCCCCCGACCCAACTCCCCCCTCCCCTCGTGCGCCCGGTGGTAGATGTCCACGAGCCGCGCGCCGAACTTCTCCAGCTCACCCTCCGGCCACTTCGCCGCCATCCGTTTGAACTTGGAGTGCACGAACGGCTTCTGCCCCGCCTCTTCCGGCGTCGCCGCTCGCGACGCGAGGAGCGCCGACTTCACGCCCCACCACACGATGCCGTGCACCTCTTCCGGCGCAGCGTCTGCCAGCGCCTCCACCAGGAGCTTCCACGCCTGCTTCTTGTCGCGGCCGACGATCGCGTCGGCGAGCGCGAAGCGGTTCGCCTCGACCGGCGCGGACTTCGCCGCGCCGCGGCTCTCGGTCACCTTTGCGGCCGCGGCGGCAATCGACGCCAGCTTCGCGTCGTCCACCTCGCCCTCGACCCACACGAACACGTTGCCGCTCCCCTTCATCTCCTCGAGCGACGCCATCGCTTCGGCCGCCGCGGAGGCAACCGCGAGCGCGCCGTTCATCACGACGACGTGCGCCGGCGCGAAGAGCCCGCCCGACACCAGAAGCTCCGAGAAACGGCCCGAATCCCACGGGTCGACCGCCACGCGGAAGACGAGCGCGCCCGGGCGCTTCGCCAGGAGCCCGTCTGTGAGCTCGCGCGCCTTAGCCAACGAGCGACTCTTGTCCGATCCGTGGAAGAAGTAAATCACCGGCCCATTGTACCGGGCGGCAAAAAGAAAAGCCCCGGATAGGGCTAGGCGACGCCGAAGTGGCGCACCAGCGACGGGTAGTCGGTCACACCCTCGCCCGGATCGCCGGAAAACGGCATCTCGCCGATCCAGAGGCTGCCGGGAGGTCTGGTCCGCGCGCGGGGCGAGCCCGCCGGTAGAGCGCCGCTATGGCGTAAACGTCGCTGCCGTCTCCGGGGAGCTGGTAGGGGCGGTCGCGAGAACGTTCCGCCGGAGCGCCGTAGTCGCCGCCGAAGCCGTACACGTCGACTTCGTCTGAATGTTTTTGTTCAAAGAGCATTGGTCAACTCTCCAAAAGAAAAGGAGCCGCGTCAAGGCTCCTCGGTTTCGGTCGGGCGAGACGGGTGCCCCGTCAGTTCGCCGATGAGGCGATCGGTCGCGGGATTGCCGCCGCCGTAGTAGTCGTCGGGCGGTTCGATTGGTGGGTGGGCTGGTTCGTCGTCCATGGGAAGAATCTGGTTCGTCCCGAATGCTACGCCCGTCGGCCCGCGCCGCAAGCGGCTTTACCCCAGCTTCTCCATCGCCGCCCAGTTCTCCCCCGCGGCGGCCTCGACGATGATCGGCACCCCCGCCCCACGGACAAGCTCGCGGCCTCTGTCCGGCACCCCGAAGGTTTCGAGCTCGACCTCGTCCAGCACGCCCACCATCTCCACTGCGAAGAGCGCCGCGGCCTCCTCCGCAATCTCCCCGTCGATCTCGAACACGAGCTCGTCGTGAATCTGCATAATCAAATCCGCCCGCCCGCGCCACCCCCTCGTCTCAATCAAGCGATCGAGCCGCCCCATCGCGATCTTCAGCATGTCCGCCTGCGTGCCCTGGATCGGCGCGTTCACCGCCATGCGCTCGGCGGCAGCGCGGACGAACGGCAGCGGCGAGTCGATGCCCTCGAGGTAGCGGCGGCGGCCGAACAGCGTCTCGGTGTAGCCGAGGCGCGCGGCGTCGCGCTTGGTGCGCTCGATCCACGCGGCGAGCGTCGGGTGCGCCTCGAAGTGCTGGCTGAAGAAGCGCTGCGCGTCGGCGCGCGGCACCCCCAGCTGCCGCGCGAGCGCCGTCACGCCCATGCCGTAGAGGATGCCGAAATTGATGACCTTCGCGCGGCGGCGATCCTCCTTCGTCACCTCGGCGGCGGGCTTCCCGAAGGTCTGCGACGCGACCTCGGCGTGAATGTCGCGGCCGTCGCGGAACGCGGTCGTCAGCTTCTCCTCGCCCGAGAGGATTGCCGCGAGGCGCAGCTCGACCTGCGAGTAGTCGAGCGCCAGGAGCTTCTTGCCCGCCGGCGCCACGAACCCGCGGCGAATCGCGCGGCCGCGCTCGTCCTTCACCGGGATGTTCTGGAGGTTGGGGTCGGCGCACGCCATGCGGCCTGTGGTGGTGCCCGCCTGCAGGAACGTCGTGCGCAGGCGGCCGTCCGGGGCGACGAGCTCCGGGATTTTCTCGGCGTACGTCGAGAGCAGCTTGGCGAGCTCGCGGTACTCGAGCACCTTCCCCACGATCGGGCTGTCGTCGAGGTAGCGCTCGAGCACCTCCTCGCGCGTCGAGACCGCTCCGCCCGGCGTCTTTTTGCCGCCCTTGCCGCCGAGCCCCATCTTCACGAACAGGACCTCGCCGAGCTGCTTAGGCGACGCGACGTTGAACTCCTCCCCCGCGAGCGCGTGGATCTCCTTCTCGAGCGCCTCGAGCTCGGCGCGGTACCCCTTCGCGAGACCCCGCAGGTACTCCGCGTCGACGGCCACGCCGCGCGCGTTCATCGCGGCCACGACGGGGATGATCGGCCGCTCAATTTTTTCGAACACGCCCCAGACGCCGGCAGCCTTGAGCTCCGCAAAGATTTTGTCCCGCGCCGCGGCCACGTCGGCCGTCCCGGCGTGGTGCACGACGTCCGCCCGCGACGGGTTCGACATCGCCGAGTTGAGGACCCAAAGCGCCACCGACGCCTCCGCGAGCGTCACCGGGTCGACGGGCGCCTCCTCCGCCTCGGGGAACAGTTTGGCCGCCTCGCCCGGCGCCGCCTTCGGCGCGCCGAAGAACTCCTCGACGCGCGGCGCGAGCGAGCGGAACTCAAGCTCGCCGAACAGCGCGCGGACCGAGTCGCGGTCGGCGGCGCCAAACTTCGGCATTTTCCCCAGGTCGACGGCCACCGGCGCATCGCGGCGAATCGTCGCGAGCATCTTGCTGAAGCGCGCCTCCTCCTCGTGCTCCTCCAAGAGCGCAACGATACGCTCCGTGACCTTCGCCTTCGCCTTGACCGCCTCGCGGTCCTTCTTCAGCAGTTTGTAAATCGCCTCGACGCCGCCAATCTTCGTGATCAGCTCGGTCGCCGTCTTCTCGCCGATGCCCGGGACGCCAATAATGTTGTCGGACGGATCGCCGCGCAGGCCTTTGTAGTCGGCCACCATTTCTGGCCCGAAGCCGTAGCGCGCGCGGACGGCGTCCTCGTCGTAGGTCACCGTATCCTTCACGCCCTTCTTGAGCGTGTAGACGCGAACCTTCGCGCCCTCGATGAGCTGCATCGTATCCATGTCGCCCGAGGCGATGATAATTTCGTTCGCGTCGTCTTTCGCCATCTGCGCGGCCAGCGTGCCCAGGACATCGTCCGCCTCGAAACCCTCAGCCTCGACGATCGGTATGCCGAACGCCTTGAACACGTCGCGCGACTTCGCGATCTGCCGCGAGAGCGCGTCGTCCGTCTTCTGCCGGCCGGCCTTGTAGTTCTGGTACGCCTCGTGGCGGTAGGTGGGCTTGGCGAGGTCGAACGCGGCGATGACGTAGTCGGGGTGCCACTCCTTGGAAATTGAGAGGAGCATGAGCGAGAGGCCGTAGAGCGCGCCCGTCGGCTCGCCCTTGGACGACACGAACTCCGGCAGCGCGTGGTAGCCGCGGTGCAGGATCGCGTGCGAGTCGATGAGGACGATGCGACGAGGGGTCGCCGCCGCCTCCCCCTTGCCCTTCTTAGCTTTGGCCATCGCGGGGCATTCTACCCAGAACCAACCCAAAAAATAGCCGCCGTAAAAAGTAGGGCTCAGCGGCTGCGCGCCTTCGTCTGCGCCCTCGTCGTGCCACAGGCACGCCATCGGCCGCGGACTCGGGCGCTCGCTCGGCGATGGGGTCGCTCGCCACGCTGCTATTTTTGGGTGGGTTCTGCCGAGAGCCATTAATCTCGGTTGGGTCAAAAAGAAAATCGCCCCACTTTTCCGTGAGGCGAGGATGGTTCGGAGCCGGCGTCAGCGGCTAGAGCAGCGTCCGCTCCAGCAGGACGGCTGCGTGGGCCTCGACCGCCAGATAACCTGAGCGGTCGTCGTGACCACCGGCGGGCGGTACACCTGGATCACCACAGGCCGGTGACCCGAGCCGTAGTATTGCTGCGGGTAGTACTGCCGGCCGCACTGAGGCTGGTAGTACTGGACCGGTTGGTAGTACTGAACCGGTTGGTAGTACTGAACCGGCCGGTACATCTGGCAGCTCGGCTGGTAGAAGCGGGGCTGCGGGTAGCACTGCGGCCGGTACGTCGCGCGGCACGAGGGCGGAGAGAACGGCCACCACGCGTAGGACGGGGCGGCTCCGGCGACCATAGTCACCGCGACTGTGAGAAGGAGCTTCATATTCATCGTCTTTATTTCTACGCCGGCCAAAAAAAATGTCAAACACGCCGGAGCACCTGACTGTTCCGCTCGTAGGTTAAATCTCAGGTTAGCGCCCGTGGGCTATTGGCGAAAAAGGTTGCCGGCAAAGCGGTGACCCGGGAACAGGGCGTCCTCCCCGCTACCCCACCTTCACGCCGCGGGTTTCGGGGGTGTCGTGCGAGAAGCGCAGCCACAGCGCGCCGTCGGGCAGCGCGCCGTCGACGCGCTCAGGCCACTCGATGACGATGAGGTTCGAGCGGTCGGCTACCAGCTCGCTCCACGCGAGCGCAGAGAGATCGGCCGCGTCACGCAGCCGGTACGCGTCGATGTGCACGAGCGTTCGCCACGGCGCGCCACCGAGCGCGTGCTTCTTCACGATGACGTAGGTCGGGCTCTGCACCGGGCCGGACGCGCCCAGCACCCCGGCGAGCGCCTGCGCGAACGTGGTCTTCCCCGCCCCGAGCTCGCCCGAAAGCGCCAGAACCGCTGCGCCATTCTGCGGTGCGGCGGTAAGCCGCGCGACCGCCTCGCGCGCGACGTCCCACATGCCGAGCGGCGAGGCGACGGTGAAAACTTTTTGCTCCATACGGGTGTATTGCTATCACAAAAAGAATAGCGCCGCGGTTCACGTTGGAACCGCGGCGCTGAGCCAGCGCATCGAGTCTGTCAGTTCAAAACGGTCTCCCCACATCGCTGGCACTGGAATCGTCCGCTCGGGGCGTTCCCGATTCGATTCTTGCACCCCGGGCAGACTACCGTCCGACCCGATGGCTGGAGGTGGGAGCCCCCGACGTAGCCGTTGATCGCCGGCGGATGTTGATCGAATTGATTGAAATCGAAGTGAACTTCGTTCGCCCGGCGACGGGCGTCGTAGTAGCGTCCGTCGCGCGGCGCATTACCCGGAACATAGTTCCGAGCCCAGGGGCCGTAGCCAGGCCCGTGAGGCATCCCCTGCGGGTAGCCGTAACCACCTGAACCGCAACCCATAGGGCCACGGCGCGGACCGCTGTAGTCAACAGAGCACGAGGAAAAAGATGCGCCAAGGAGGGCGACGATAAGGATTTGGATCTTGTTCATTGTTGTTTAATTTGAAGATTACTCTACGTAGCTAATAATATCATTTATTTATATAAAAGTCAATATATTTCAAAAGAAAAACCGCGCGCCGTAATCCGAAGATTACAGGCGCGCGGGCTGAGGGTTTGATCAGTTGATCGTTGTGCCGCACTTGCGGCACGGGAATGGGCGCGGAGGAGTGTTAACTCCCCGATCGCCACAGCTGGGGCACACCGAGGTGTTCCCCGCCGTCTGGATGTTTCCACCCGACGATGACTGCTGCCGGGGACCCTTCCCCATTCCTGGCTGGCCTTGCGGCGGGCCAGAGCGGTTGGGCATCGACTGCCCACCCTCGACACTGCCAGGCCTCATCGCACCACCAGACCCGGTCGGCGGGTCGTTTTTGTGACGGATGCCCGTCACGTTTGGCGACCTTAAGACCTTGAACATCTCGACCTGAGGCACCCCCCCAGTGACGATCTGCTTACCGCTCGAGTCCAGCAGCGGTTTGTTAGACGGCCAGTCCGCCAGGACGTAGTCACTGAGCGAGCAGTTCTGGTTTTCCCGCGCGAGGACCTCGAGGCCGGCTTTTTGAGCGGCGGCCAAGATGGAGTCTTTCGTGTGGTTTGGCCCTGGCGGGCGTGGGTAGATGATACCCACGTCGTCAGTCCATTGGACTGCCGTCGAGCCGTCAGTGTTTCCATTCTCAATTGCCGGTGAGGGCAATTGCAGGAAACGCTTGTCCGGCGAAACCGGACGGAACGCTCCGACCGCCGCGGGCAGCTGCGTCTCGGCGGGCGGAAGCACGAGCCGAGGGGCTTCGGCGGCGGGCGTCACGACGGTCTGGCGATCGAACATTTTGGCGATGCGCCCGACGGACCATACAACTCCGAAGAGGAGGAGGGCGACGAGGGCGACGAGGGCGATCCGGCTCGTAACCTCGCGATTGTTAGCCGCCGGTGGCGGTGTCGCCGGTGGCGGTGTCGCCGGTGGCGGTGTCGCGGGGAGCGAGACCGGCGTTGTCGAGACCGGCGTTGTTTCGAGGCGGGGGCGGCGAGCGCCTCCCGGTGTGGGGGGTGTAGCGGATGTGCTCATGGGTATTTGTGGTATTGGGTTTGAAATGTCCTTGATTGGACTTTATGCTCATTATATCAATTTATACAAACTTGTCAAATAGAAAAGGCCCGGTCGCTAGACCGGGCCAAAGTAGCCTTTTGGGGCTCACTGCGGGGCTGGAATTTGCCGCTCGGAGTATTCCCCCTTCATCCAAAAACCATCTTGGGCCGGATTGGGGTAAACCCCGGGCGGGAGCGGCTGACCGGGAGCCACGCGGACTCCGTTCGGTGGGTTCGCGAACTCCCACTTGTAGCGTTGCCAACCCTCGCTCACCGTAATCGGCGGCGGGGGTGGCTGCGGGGCGGCGACAATTTTTACCGGCGGCGGTGGCGCCGGCTTAGTGGCCACAATCTTCGGCGCGGGCTCCGGCTTCGGCTTAACGACCGCCTTCTTCGGAGCGCACTTGCACGGATACTTGCGGCAGGTGCAGTCCTGGCCGGAGCAGTTGCCCCGGCAGCCGGGACCCATGGGGTCCGAGCAGGTGGACGTCGTGCCGACAGAGGTTTTGCCGGCGCAGGTGGCGGTTGACGCTTTGGCGGCTTGAGGGCCAGCACAGGAGGAGAGTCCGACGACAGCGAGCGCCGCCGCGATAGCGATGATTACGTTTTTCTTTTTCATTGTTTTGGGTCTGGGATTCGTGTTTTTATTACCACATAAAACAACTTTGTGCAAATTCAGCCCTAGGCGGTGCTAAACTTACGCGCAATGCCGGCCATATTCGACGACGACAAGCGCAGCAAGCTAATCGAGGACCTCTACCGCCGCGAGGACGAGGACGTGGCGAAGATCATGGCGGAGCGGTACAAGCTCCCCTACGCCGACCTCTCCCTCGTCTCGATCGACACCGACGGCCTACGGCTCGTGCCGGAGGAGGCGGCGCGCGCCGCGAAGATGGCCGTCTTCTCGCAGACCGGCAAAAAGCTCCGCGCCGCGGTGGCCGCGCCGAGCCGCGACGACACGCAGGCAATCCTCCGCGACCTCGAGAGCCGCGGCAACGTGATTGAGACGTACCTCGTCTCGGAGAACTCCCTCCAGCGCGCGTGGGCCCGCTACAAGGAAGTCGCGTTCTCGACCGAGACGAAGGCCGGATCACTCGACATCCAGAACGAGTCTGTCGCCAAGTTCGTGAACTCGGTGCACTCGCTCGAGGACGTGAGACGCCTCATCGCCGAGACGCTCGCCGCCGGCCGCGGTTTCCGCACCTCGCGCATCGCGGAAATCCTACTCTCGGGCGCCATCGCAATCGACGCGTCCGACATCCACATCGAACCCGAAAAGGAGGGCGTGCGCGTGCGCTACCGCCTCGACGGCGTGCTCGTGGAAATTTGCCGCCTCGACGAGGAGACGAACCGCCTCCTGCTCTCGCGCATCAAACTCCTCTCGGGCATGAAGATCAACGTGCGCGGCACGGCGCAGGACGGCCGCTTCACCGTGGCGGTCGGCGGGCAGGACTACGAAATTCGCTCGTCCATCCTGCCCGGCGCGTACAGCGAGACGGTCGTGATGCGCATCCTCAACCCGGACACCATCTCGGTGCCGCTCGAGCAGCTCGGCGTCGACCCCGAGCTGCTCGCCATTTTCCTCTCCGAGGTCGACCGCCCGGACGGCATGATCCTCAACACCGGCCCGACCGGCTCCGGAAAGACGACGACGCTCTACGCGTTCATGAAGCGCAAGCTCGAGCCGGGCATCAAAATGATCACCATCGAGGACCCGATCGAGTACCACGTGGCCGGGCTCGTGCAGACGCAGGTGGACCGCAAGAGCGGCTACGACTTCGCCTCGGGGCTCAAGCACTCGCTGCGCCAGGACCCGGACATCATTATGGTCGGCGAGATCCGCGACCTCGAGACGGCCGAGACGGCCGTGCACGCCGCGCTCACCGGCCACCTCGTGTTCTCGACGCTGCACACCAACAACGCGGCCGGCGCGTTCCCCCGGCTCATCGACCTCGGCGTGAACCCGAAGGTGCTCACCTCGGCCGTGCGCCTCTCGATCGCGCAGCGCCTCGTGCGGCGGCTCTGCCAGGCGTGCCGCAAGCCCAGCAAACTCACCGGCCGGCAGCTCGCGGTCGCGAAGAGCGTGTACGAATCGTCACCAAAAAAACCCGTCCCCTTCTCGGAAGACGTGTGGGTGTCCACCGGCTGCGAGAAGTGCAACGGCACCGGCTTCAAGGGGCGCATCGGCATCTTTGAGGCAATCCGCATCGACTCGGCGATCGAGGCCGCGCTCCAAATGAACCCGTCGGAGCGCGAAATCAAGGAGGCCGCGGCGTCGCAGGGTATTCCCGACATGGCGCAGGACGGCGTGCTCAAAATTCTCGCCGGTATCACGACCATCGACGAGGTCGAGCGCGTCGTGTCGCTCGACACGCGGGAAGGTAAGCCCGGCATCGAGCCCGATCTGGCCGCCGCCGCCAAAATTCCGCCAGTCGAGGTCGACGCGAACGGCGTGCCGACCGACTTCAAACCCGCGTAGCGCCGGCTAGGAAAGTTTAAGGTCCGACCTTGCGGCAAGGTCGGACCTTAAACTTTCCCAGCCTCGCTCGGCGGCATTTTTTGTTCGCGCGCAAGTTGCGGGGCCAAAAACGCCGTGTACCATTACCCGCAGGAAAGACACAGAAACGAGAGCGCCGCCTCGCGGCGGCGCTCTCTAGAGATCGTTCGAGTTCAGATCACGAACCTCTAAGCGAGACTTCAGACGGTACGCCTGAAGACGACAAACCGCAAAGGATAGCCCCAGCGGCCGTACTCAAGGTACGGACCAAGACGTCCTTCTCGATGCTGCCTAGTAGATCTCGGGAGAGACCCTCGCTTAGAGATTCGTTGTCTGAACGATCGTGATTGACCTGCGGGAAAAACCTTCAGCGAAAGATCGATGGCGGCATGGTATCATAGACGAGCGATATGTCAAGTACCCCCGATACCCCCTCCCAGAAGCCCGACGCGACCCTCGACCGCGAGCTGCGCCCCTCGTCTTGGGACGAGTACGTCGGACAGAAGCAGACCAAAGAGAACCTGAAGGTGCTCCTGGACGCGGCGAAAGAGCGCAACCACGCCCCCGAGCATCTCCTTTTCTACGGCCCGCCCGGCTTGGGCAAAACGACGCTCGCCCACCTCATCGCGAAGACGGTGGGAGCCACGCTGCGCCCCACGTCCGGCCCCGCGATCGAGAAGGTCGGCGACCTCGCGTCCATTCTCACCAACCTCGCCCCCGGCGACATCCTCTTCATCGACGAGATCCACCGCCTCTCGAGCGCCATCGAGGAGGTCCTCTACCCCGCGATGGAGTCCGGCGTGCTCGATATCGTCATCGGCAAAGGGCCGTCCGCGCGCTCTATCCAACTAGAGCTGCCGCCGTTCACGCTCATCGCCGCCACGACCCGCGTCGCGGAAATTTCGTCGCCGCTACGCTCGCGCTTCTCGGGCGGCGTGCACCGGCTAGAGTTCTACGCGCCAGAGGAAATCGAGAAAATTGTCTCGCGCTCGGCGGGTATTTTAGGCGTTCAACTCGCGCCCGAATCGGCTAAGTCGATTGCCGCCCGATCCCGCGCGACGCCCCGCACCGCCAACTACCTGCTCAAGCGCTGCCGCGACGTGGCTCAGCTCGGCCGGTGCGAGCTCTCCCCCGCCATCGTCGACGAGACGCTCGCCATGCTCGAGGTAGACCAGCTCGGCCTCGGCAAGGCAGACCGCGCCGTCCTGTCGGCAATCGCCGATAAGTACAACGGCGGCCCCGTCGGCCTCGGCACGCTCGCGGCCGCGCTCGGCGAGGAGCAGTCCACCATCGAGGAGTTCCACGAGCCGTACCTGATGCAGCTCGGCCTCCTCGAGCGCACCCCCCGCGGTCGCGTCCTCACCGCCGCCGCCTTCCGCCACCTCGGCAAAACCCCGCCGCCGAATCTCCTCGAGCGCCTCTCGTGAGAACCGCTCGGCGGCACCGGCCGCAGCCAGCTCCCTCGGGCTAGTTTTTGCTTGCCAAAGCCTCTCCGGCACCTAACAATGTCGCGGCTAACCAAAAATTCATGTCTGGGCACAACAAGTGGTCTAAAATCAAAAGAAAGAAGGCCGGCGAGGACGCCGCTAAGAGCAAGGCGTTCTCGAAGATTTCGCGCGTGCTCACCATGGAGTCCAAGAAGTGCAACGGCCTCCTGTCGTCGCCGTCCCTCGCCACAGCCATCGAATCGGCTAAGGCGGCGAACATGCCGAAGGACACCATCGACCGCGCCATCAAGAAGGGTACGGAAACGAACACGGCCGCCATGGACCGCGTGACCTACGAGTGCTTCGGGCCGGGCGGCGTGGCGATGGTCATCGAGGGCCTCACCGACAACCGAAACCGCACCGCGCAGGAGATTCGCCACGCGCTCTCCGAGGTCGGCATCGAGCTCGGCGCGCCAGGTTCCGCTGTTTGGGCGTTCCAGAAGACCGCCGAAGGTTGGGAGCCGACGATGACCGTCCCCCTATCCGAGGAGGACGCCGAGAAGCTGGGTAACCTGGTGGACGCGCTCGAGGATCTGGACGACGTGCAGGAGGTGTTCGCCAACGTCGAGTAAGAGCGAGGTAACAGGTAACGAGTTCGGTCCCAAATCTCGGAACTTACTACCTGTTACTTTTTACTCGCTACTTCGCCTAGAATGAGCGAATGCGAATCCTAGGCGTCGACCCCGGCTACGATCGTCTCGGCCTCGCCATCGTCGACGGCGACGGGCGCGGCGGCGGAAAATGGGTGTGGTCCGAAACGGCGAAGACCGACCGCGCGCTCCCCCACCACGAGCGGCTGCTGCAGATCAGGCGGGCGGTTGCCTCCGCGATCGCGTCGAACAAACCCGGCGCGGTCGGCGTCGAAAAACTCTTCTGGAGCAAGAATCAGACGACCGCCATGCCGGTGGCCGAGGCGCGCGGCATCGTGCTCGCCGAGGCTGCCGCGGCCGGCTGCGCCGTTTTCGAGTACAACCCGCAGGAGATAAAGCTCGCCGTCGCGGGCGACGGTCGCGCCGAAAAGAGAGCGGTCGAGAAAATGGCGCGACTGCTCGCCGGCGTCGGCACCCAAAAAATGGGCGACGACGAAGCGGACGCAATCGCGGTGGCGCTGACGTGCCTCGCGAGGGAGAGGTTCAAGTAGCCGAAGTTGAAAGTGATCAAACGAAGGTAGAGGGCGGAGGGCGCAAGGAAGAAGGGAGGTCTGACCTACGGTCAGGTCTTTTCTTTTCTGCCCGCGCCCGCTCCGCGGGCGCGGTAAAAAAAAGCCAAGCGAAGCCTGCCCACCCTTCCGCCTTGCGCCCTCCGCCTTCTGCCTTCGCCTTAACTTCTGTCTTCCTCTTCTTTTTTCTTCTGCGCACTTGCGGTTCCCCGCAAGGGCGTGTACAAATCTCCCCGCTTAACAGGAAACAAAAGATGAGATGCCTGACGACGAGGTGAAAGCCGCTGACCCCGACGAAATTGACGACGAAGACGCCGCTAAGTCGGTCGACTTCGCGAGCCTCATCGACGAGGATGAGCCTGCCGAGCCGACCGACGGCGCAAACCCCGACGAGGTTGCGCCCCCGGTAAGCAACCTCAAGGTTGACCTCGATGGGGACGACGACGGCTGGGAGTACTCCGACGAGAGCGAGGAGGAGGAAGAGGATTCTTACGAAGACTCCCACGACGCCTGAGCGAGGTGGCGGTAAAAACTGACAGGTAAAAGTTAGGTCCCAGACCGAAACTCTCAAAACTTGTTAGTTTTTTACTTTTTAGTTGTTGCTCTTCGCCTACGGTAGAATTGCATGAGCTTGCGAAACAGAGCTGACCGTTTCATCACGCGCGGCGGGGGCGCGATCGATCGCGCTATCGGCGCGGCGGTTCGGTTCTGTCGCCGAAAGACCGTCCTCTCGCTCATCACCTTCACCGCGACCACCGGGCTCATCGTTGCGGGCGCGGTCGTCGTTTGGGCGACCACCATCTCGCTGCCCGACGTGCGAAACTTCGATGATCGCCGCGTGGCCGAGTCTACAAAAATCTACGACCGGACCGGGAAAGTGGTGCTCTACGACGTGCACGGGAACGTTCGCCGTACCGTGGTGGACTACGATAAAATTTCCCAGCACCTCAAAAACGCGACCGTCGCGATCGAGGATCAAAACTTCTACAGCCACAACGGCATCCAGCCGTCCGCCATCCTCCGCGCGGTCTGGATTAACCTCACCTCCGGCGACCTCCTCGGCGGCCAGGGCGGCTCAACCATCACGCAGCAGGTTATCAAGAATGCCCTGCTCACGTCCGAGAAGACGGTCTCGCGGAAGGTGAAAGAGTGGGTGCTGGCCATTCGGCTCGAGAAGGTTCTATCGAAAGACGAGATTCTCAACGTCTACCTGAACGAGGTCCCGTACGGCGGCACCGTCTACGGCGCGGAAGAGGCGGCGCGCCGATTCTTCGGCAAGTCGGCGCTCGACGTCACCGTCGCCGAGGCGGCCTACCTCGCCGCCCTCCCCCAAGCGCCAACCTACTTCTCCCCGTACGGGAACAACCGCGAGGCGCTCGACGCCCGCAAGAACCTCGTCCTCGACCGTATGGCCTCGAACGGCTACATCACGAAAGATGAGCGCGACGCGGCTAAAGCCGAAGACGTCGAATTCCAGAAGCAAGACGAGTACGGCATCAAGGCGCCGCATTTCGTGATGTACGTCCGCGAGCTCCTCGAAGCCGAGTACGGGCACGAGGCGGTCGAGCAGGACGGGCTCAAGGTGACCACCTCGATCGATTGGGAGCTCCAATCGAAAGCCGAGGAGATTGCCGAGCGCTGGGCGCGCCAGAACGAGGTGACCTACAACGCCGAGAACGCGTCCATCATCGAAATCGACGCGAAGACCGGCCAAATTCTCGTAATGGTCGGCTCGCGCAGCTTCTTCGACGAAGAGATTGACGGCGAGTACAACATTGCCGTTGCCGAGCGCCAGCCCGGTTCGGCTATGAAACCGATCGCCTACGCCGCCGCCTTCGCCCTCGGGTACCGCCCGGAGACCGTCCTCTTCGATGTGCCCACCGAGTTCTCCGCCACGTGCGCCAGCGGCGGCGACTGCTACAGTCCCCAGAACTACGACGAGATTTTCCGTGGCCCAATGACGCTGCGCGACGCGCTCGCCCAGTCGATCAACGTTCCGGCGGTCAAAGTTGCGTACCTCGTCGGCGTTCAAAAAATAATTGATCTCGCGCGCGGGATGGGTCTCTCGACCATTGAGGGCGCGGCGAACTACGGCCTCTCGCTCGTGCTCGGCGGCGGCGAGGTGAAACCGCTCGAAATGGCGAACGCCTACGCCACGTTCGCGCGGAACGGCGAGTACCTGCCTGCCGCGCCCATCATTCGCATCGAGGACCGCGAGGGTAACGTGCTCTTCGATATCGAGGAGGAAGGCGCGGACCCGAGCGCGGTGCTCGACCCCAGCGTCGCGGCGCTCGTCTCCGACGTCCTCTCGGACAACGTGGCTCGCACGCCGTCCTACGGCTCCGCCTCGCCGCTCTACTTCCCCGACAGGCAGGTTGCGGTGAAGACGGGCACCACGAACGACTACCGCGATACCTGGATCGTCGGCTACACGCCGTCAGCTTCCGTTCTCGCCTGGGCCGGAAACAACGACAACAGCCCTATGGAGAAGAAGGTTGCCGGTTTCATTGTCGCCCCCATGTGGCGCGAGTTTATGGACTTCGCGGTCACAAAAATGCCCACAGGTGAACGTTTCCCGTCCCCGCCGCCGCTCCCCACGGACGCGAGCAACGCGATTGCCGGCCGCTGGCAAGAGCAGCCCGAGATTCACGAAATTCTCCACTGGGTGGACCGCGAGGACCCCACCGGACCAGCCCCCTCGAATCCCGCGCGCGATTCTCAGTACTGGCTCTGGGAGAAACCGCTGTACGCGTGGCTCAACGACTCCGGTATGCCGGTGCCGAACGGGGGGCACGTTCCCGGAGACGAGAACGTTTCAATTTCAATTCGGTCGCCGAGGAAAGGCTCCAGCCAAGACGGCGACAAGAGCCTCGATGTTCAGGTTGCGGTGAGGGGTTCTATCGTCGCCTCCGAGGTGTACCTCGGCGACGCGTTCGTCGGCAGCCTCGATTCGTCTGGGATGGTTTCTGTCCCCGCCTCGGTTGTCGGCGCGGCCGGAAAGACGGCAACCCTCTCGGTCACCGCGGTCGGCTCATCGGGCGTCGTGGCGCAGGATAGCGTGGAGGTGAGGTTTCGCTAGCGAGCGGACCACCGGATAAAAATATTTTTAGCCGGTGGTTTTGGTTGCTACTTCAACCTAATAGTCTTCCCCAGCGCCGCCGCCGCCGCGGCGGCGGCGGCCTCTTTGTTCAGGAAAAGCGCGGCTCGGCGCGCGCCGGAAACTTTGATACGCACGTCCCCGTCTTCCCCAATCTCAACATCACCCAACGTGAATCGCGCGGCGCACACCCTCGAGATTGCCTCGGCAACCGCGGTTCGGGCGATGGACGACTTCGACGCGAGCGCGCCGTAGCGGGCGACGAGGAGGCTTATCGGCTGCACGGAATTAAAGTAACAGGTAGGAGGTAGCAAGTAAAAAGCTCGGAACCAGGCCCGAGCTCGTTACCCGCTCCCCGCCACCCCACTAACGGCTGATCGGCATCACCAGGTACGTGAACGATGGGTCTGAAACCCCGCACACCACCAGCGGCCGCCCAGGGCCATCGAAGCGAAACCGGATGCTCTCAGAATCGATCGAAGGGAAGCAGTCGGAAAGGTACCGCTGGTTGAACGAGAGCTGTACGGCCTCGCCGCGCACGGTCGACGGGATGGTTGTCTTCGATTCGCCGCGCTCGGCAGATTTCGTTTCGACGGAGAGGGCCCCGACCGGATCGGCCGCGACCGTTACCTGGTTGAACTTATCGGCGAAGACGGTCGATAGGCGGAGCGCCGAGAGCGCATCCTGCTTGAGGCAAATAACCTCCGTCTTGTGGGATCGAGGAATAATCTGACGGTAGTCTGGAAACGAGCCGTCGACGACGCGCGAGGCGATGTAGCCCGCAGATCCGTAGAAGGCGATTTGGCTCTTGTCAGAGCGAACCTCGACCGGCTCGCGAGCCGCCTCAAAGACCCTAATGATTTCGGCGACGTTCCTCGCCGGGACCAGAACCGCCGGAAAGTCCCCCGCCCCGCGGACGGAAACCTTCTTCTCCGCGAGCCGGAACGAGTCGGTAGCCGCGAACACGAGGTAGTCGCCCTCGCCGTAGACGTACACGCTCGCCAACTCCGGCTTCATTGTTGAGGCGGCGGCCGAGTAGACGGCCGACCTAAACCCGGCGACGAGGTCGGATGAGTCGACGGTGAACGGCACACCCTCGAGCTGCGGCAGGACCGGAAAATCATCGTGCGGGACCGCTTTGACCGTAGTGTCGCTCCGGTCGCCCGTCACGTGCAGGTTCCCCTCTTTCACCTCGAGCGTTAGTTTTGCCTCAAAACCCAACCCTTGGACGTAGGAGGTGAGAACCCCTCCCGGTACCGCGACCGAACCCTCAACCTCAACCTGAGACGCTACAGGGGCTTCAAAGCCTACGTCTAGGTTAGTCGCGCGAATCGACAGGTGTTTACCTTTAGCCTCGAGGAGGATGCACCCCAAAACCGGCAGCGACGGGTTCTTACCGACGACCCGTTCCGCTTTCACGAGCTTGTCGAGCAGCCGATCCCTAGCAACGGTTACTTTCATAAGTTTCCGAACTCTATTCGTTACTAAGCTTTATTGCTAGTGATTATGGCGCTGTGGATATGTGGAAATAGTTTTGTACCCTTTTTAAGTAACGGTTTTTCGCGCACGTGACGGTGGAGAACCTTAGGTTTAATGGGGAAAAAATGTGGGTACCCCAAATTTTTGCCAATTGGCGGGTGATTTGTTCCGCCGCTTCCCCTTCCCCTACTCTGGCCTATCCCCATCGCTATCCACAGCTTCTCCACAACGGCAAGAAAGTGCCGTTCAGGTAGAGACCAATAAAAATCAGAGCATTGCCCTAATTTGATCGAGCTGGCGCTTCAGGTGGTGGTCCCCTTTCAGCTCACCTTTAATTTTTTCACACGAGTGAATAACTGTTGTGTGGTCTCGGCCGCCCATTTTGTCGCCGATTGTCGGGTACGAAATACCGAAATCGTTGCGGAGTATGTACATGGTGAGTTGGCGCGGCAGGACGACCTCTTTGCGGCGGGTCTTATCCGCAATCGATTCAGGCTCGATGCCAAAGTACGTGGAAACAGCGCGGATAACTTCCTCGTGGGAGACGGTTTTTTTGGGGCGGGCGTTCGTCCTCATTATTTCGCGAACCTCGGCTGTCGATAGCGAGCGTCCTTTGAGGGCCGCTTGGCACGTGATGCTGTTGACCACGCCCTCGAGCTCGCGAATGTTCCCGTCGAGCGCCTCGGCGAGCTCGGTGATCGCGGCGTCCTCGAGGTCAACCTTCGCGGCGTTTAGCTTCGCTTTGAGAATCATGGCGCGGGACTCGAGATCCGGCTTCGGAATGTCGACTATCATGCCCTGCCCGAAGCGTGACCGCAGGCGATCCTCGAGGTTCGGAATGTAGTTCGGGTGTTTATCGGAGGAGAACACAATTTGCTTGTTGCTGTCGTAGAGCGCGTTGAACATATGGAACAGCTCTTCTTGGGTTTTGTCTTTGTTCGAAAAGAACTGAATATCATCCATGATCAGCACGTCGTAGCGGCGGTACCTGTCTTTGAACTGCTGCATTTTGTTTGCCTGAAGCGCCTGGAAGAACCCCGCGGTGAACTGCTCGGACGTCATGTAGAAGACTTTTTTGGACGGGTGCGCCGCGCGGATAGCGTTGCCGATCGCCTGAATGAGGTGGGTTTTGCCGTGGCCGGTCGAGCCGTAAATAAATAGGGGGTTGTAGGCGATGCCGGGTTGCCGCACGACCGCTTGCGACGCGGCAAAAGCGAGGTCGTTGAACGGGCCGATAACGAACGTGTCGAACGTGTACCGTGGGTTGAGATTATCCTCACGATTCACGTAGTGGTCGGCGAGCGGAAGCTCGCGAGCCGCTGCGGGTGTTTGGGCCGCTGGGGCCGGGCGCTCCTCGCGTTTCGCCCCCTCTTTCACAATGAGGTACTCGACCGCGCGAACTCCGGTGTCGAGGTCGCGCAGCGAGCGCAGAATCACGCGGTGAAACTTCGTTTGGAGCCAATCTTTGGCGAACGGGTTCGGCACGCCGACGAAGACCGTCCCCTCATCGACCCGCACGATAGAGGTTTCCTTGAACCACGTCTGGAAGTTTGGCTTCGAAACTTCGATCTCAATCTGGGACAGGGCGCCTTCCCAGAGCAGTCGGTGTTCCTGTGTGGCTTGCATCGCGCGGGGCATTATATCCCCCACGGAAAAGTAAAAGACTTGTGCGAGGCCTCGCCGCGTGTTAGCAATGTGCGACCAGACGTAAAGACAGAAGATATGTCACGAACGTACCAGCCCAAGAAGCGAAAGCGGGCCCGAGCCCACGGGTTCCTTACCCGCACCAAAACCCCAGGTGGCCGCCGTACACTCCTACGGCGAGCCCGCAAGGGTCGCGCCCGCCTCTCGCCCGTCGCCACCAAGTAGTTCCGGTCGGCTAAAATGGGCCTCAAAGCTTCCCGTGTCGGCTCTTCCCGGCTCCGGGAAGTTCTTGTTTCTGGGGTTTCCGCGCGGACGCGCCTGTTTTCCGCTAAGGCTTTACCAGAAAAAAGCTTTATTTTTTCAGTTATTGTGGCCAAGAAGTCTACGCCGGACGCCGTCGACCGTAACCGTATCCGCCGCCGATGCCGTGAGGTTTTCCGCCGGTACGCGGGCTCGGCGCCGAGCGTGGCTCTCGTTGTGACTGCCCGACCTGGCGCCGGTGCCGCCCCCTTCCCCACCCTCGCGGCTGAGGCGGCCGAGCTGCTCAGGTGCTACAGTAAAAAGTAACGACCCGACTATGTACGACACCCTCATTCACGTCCCCCTGTACAACGCTATCGTCGGGCTCCTCGGCGTTGTTCCCGGCGCGAACCTGGCCGCGGCGGTGGTCACGTTGACGCTCGTCGTCCGCCTCGCCCTCTTCCCGCTCTCCCGCCGCGCGCTCCTCTCGCAGATAAAAATGCGCGAACTGCAGCCTGAGATTGAAGCTATCCGCGCCGCGAACAAGGAAGATCAACAGAAGACGGCGCTCGAAACCTTCGCGCTCTACAAGAGGCACGGGGTTAAGCCGTTCGCGTCGTTCGGGATGATTTTTATCCAAATTCCAATCTTCATCGGGCTCTACTCAGTTTTTTCAGACACGTTCAGCTCGGTGGACGCCTCAATCCTCTACCCGTTCGTGCCGGCGCCGACCGGGCCTATTGACCCGCTCCTGTTCGGTATTGACCTGCGGGCCAAGAGCTACATTTTGGCAGCCCTAGCGGCTACCGCGCAGCACTTTGCTGGACGTTTCCTTTTGGCGGCGCCCACAGTCCCGCAAACCGAAGGTTTCCAAGCTGATTTCTCTAAAGCAATGCGCTCGATGAGCCTGTACTTCATGCCGCTCCTAACCTTCACCTTCAGTGCGGCGGTCACGGCGGCGCTGCCGCTCTACTGGATCGTGGGGAGCGTCTTCACAATCGGGCAGGAGCTGTACCTCCGGAGGTTTCGCGAGGTAAAAAACGGTAGGTAAAAGTTTTGCGCGAGGCGCGGAATTTCGTTTTTAGGTGACGGCCCGCGCCTCTCAGGCGAACGTTCCCACCCTCTCCGCTACGCGGGTTCAACCTGGGGAGGTTACCCCTCTTACCAGCCCACCTGTCGCCTCACCGGCTAGCTGCGGTCGTTGTTCCGACCGAGGCTTTTGCCGCCGCATCTCCCGCGGGCGGTAGCGTCTCGCTCACATCGAGAGACCAGAGCGTTAAATCGCGCTTGTTCAGGAATAGGAAAAACTCACCGCCCGGAGACGTGATTGGCTTCCAGACATCGAACGTTTCGTTGCCGGTGCGCGTGTCGTGCAGGATTTTGTACTTTTCCCCATCGACCTCTATCTGCCAAATGTTGTCATCGAACGAGAAGCGTCCTTGGTACCAGTTTGTGGGGTAAGCGCCGCGCACGTAGAAGTCGGGGGCGCCGCAGTAGACCACCGTTTCCTCGACCGGGCTCCAGGCGCACTTCTCCGGCAGCGTTCGTAACTCGAAGAGGCGCTCCTCGCCGGTCTCGAGGTTCTTCTCCCACAGGTGGAGATCGTTCCCCACGGTTTCCGAGAAAATAGCTCGCGTACCGGCGGGGTTCACGAGCGCGGTGAGCCCGCTGCGCCCGCCGATAATTTTCTCGGTGCCGTCGGTGCCGGCGGCCGCGCGGAAGAGGAACCCCACGTTGTTCGAGTCGGCTTTCGATTGCAGCGCGAGCGTCTCTCCAACCCACGCGACGACCCACTGCGAGAGGGGGCTCTCGAAAATGGTTGTGGCGAGCGAGGTGGTCGCGTAAGGCACGAGCTTGACCGCGCTGCCGCCGTCCTGGTCGGTCAGCGTGTAGAAATACCCTTCGCGAGGCGAATCACCTGCCGCGTCTATGCCCGGCTCGAGAAAGCGCGTCACGAGCTTGGTCTCGCTGTAAACGTACCCACCTTTCGTCGTCTCGGTCACGGGCTGAATCTGCCCCACCAAGGTCTCAATCGTCTCGTTGTCGGGCCTGAGGTAGCGCGCGACAACGTTCTTCCCGTCGTCCGAGAAGAACGCCTCTTGGACGCCGGGGATGGTGGTGTTCGAGATGCGGGTCTTGGTCGGGTTCGTGCTGCGGGCCTCGTAGATGTGGCCGGTCGCCCGCTCGATCCAGCGGAACACGGTGGTTTTGGCCCGGAACCCGGCCGCGCCCTCGGTCTTATCGAACGCCCCCATGCCAGCTGTGGGGACATTCGAGAGCTGGCGCAGCGTGGGGACGCCGCGCTGCGGCCCCTCGTCGGTCGAGGTGCTCGATCCAGACCCTGTGACCGGTGTGACCCCACCTGAGCTTACCGGGAAGAACGAGGGGGGTGTCCACGAGCTGCCCCCTCGCCGCTCTTCCGACCCAAAAAACAAACCGAGGATAGCCCACGTGACGTAGCCCACCAGCGCGAGCGCGACGACGGTGAGCGTCCAGGTGAGAACCTTACGTCGATCCATTAGTGGAAATTCTACTACACGCCCGCCGCCTCTCGGAGCGTCGATCGGTGCCTGAAACCCCTACTCGTCTCGGTAGAGAGGCCCCCAGTAGTGACCGGTTCGGCCGGTACCAGAACCTCCGGCGATTGATCCGCTGTTGGTAATTTGAAAATTCAACTGCTTCACCGCCGCGTCGATGCTGTTGTACGGATTACCTAGCTCTGCCTCGCTGTATCCCCACTCTCCCCCCGTGAAGGAAAAAAGGCCGACAGAGTAGGTGTTCCCCACATCGTAACCCTGACTGTGGTCGAGGCCGTCGCTCGGGTTGAATCCCGATTCGCTCTTGGCGATGCTCGCGAGTATGCTCAGGTACCCTTGCGCGGTCGGAACGCCGCCCGGGAAGTACCTCGCCGCGTCTGCTGGACTCAGATTCAGGATCCCCGAATTCTTGATTGCCTCGAGCGCGGCGGCATTCCAGGACTCGTCTGGGAAGGTCATGCCAGCCTTCGCGTTGGCGGCTATTGAGCCTGCTCCCGTCGCGCCCCCTGACGTATTTCCGGTACCCGGCCTATTGTTGCTCGTCGTCCCGCCCGTGTTTCCGGTCGACCCAGGGTTTGCAATCGCTACCCCAGAGACCTCCGCCCCTAAGTTTCCGGCGAGGCTGAAGTCTGCGGACAGCAGCGAATCGCTGATCGTTTTGAGGATCACGTACGACCCCGCCGCGAGCAGGAGGCCTAGGATGGCGTTCTGTACCTTCTCTTTTCCCTTCCGCTTACCCCACACGTTCTCCCCGAATATTTCTACCGCGCCCCAAACAATCATTACCACCGCGACCGCCGCCACAGCGGCCACCCCAACCGCGTGCGCGGTGACGAGGTACTGCGCGAAGCCGGTCCCCTCGCTCTCGACGGACACGACGTCCATGATGCCCTTACCCGAGGGAGTGATGGTGGTGACGCCGGTGCCGGCGAGGACTGTGGCGGGCAGAAACCAGGAAGCTGCGACGGCTAGTTTTTTCATAGCCGCCCAATTCTACCGCGAGACTTGGTTTGATTTGAACTGCAAATCTCAGCGGACACCCGATCCGCCACGCGGAGGTGAGTTTTGCGCTGCCTCAGGGTGACCGCGCCCGCGATTTTTTCCGCGGCTGGCGACCGAAATGGCGGCGGCGGCGCGAGTCGGGCAGCTACCTCACAGCGTGTAGTTTCCCGTCGGCGTGGTGCTGGCGAGCGCGCCGAAACCACCCGGGGCGCCGAAATCCAAAACAACTTTCCGGTCGCCGTACTGGGCAAAGTTCTGGTGATTCACCCGGATAGAAGCGCTCGCCTCTCCGGTGGCGCCCTCCTCCGGCCTAAACGTCGCAGACGCTGCCGCCGGGCCTTTGCCACCCCCCGTGAGCCAGCTCCACTTCGCCCGCGGGTCGCTCAGGCTGTAAATATCCATCGAGTACGGCACGGCGAGGAGCGAAATCTCGCTCGCCGAGACCGGGTACGCTCCTTTCTGGTTTGAGTCGACGGCGCGCTCGAAGAGGACGCCGTAGAGCGGGTGGTCTTCGTAGACGGCGACGTCGGGCTGCTGATCTTTGACCAGGAGCGACGCCCGAGCCCGGAGCGGCGACGTGACGGACTCGACCTCAACCTCGACTTCGAGCCCACGCGAGACTAGCTCGCCGAGCACATCGACGGCGTAACGACCGTAGCCTGAGATGCTCTGGTCGACCGTTCCGTCGACGCGCCAGGTGTACACCAGATCGGCGGCCGGGATTTCGAGGCTGGTGTCGGGGTCGACGAAGCGCGGCACGGCTACCAGTCGGACGCGCGAGCTGTTCGTGAACTCGGCGCGACCTTGGAAGAATGGCGGCGTGTACGTCTCGGCCTCGTAGATGATGTTGAGGTCAGCTGGCGCAACGGTGATTTTTTTTGTGACGGTGCCCCCGCCGACTTTAGCCGCGACCATCTCGATGGTCGCCAGCTTCCCCGCTGCCGGTGCCACGAACGAGGTGGAGACGGCGCCGGTCCCCTCGGCGATGACGGCTCCGTCGCGCGTCCAAACGACGTAGGCTTTATTTAGGTCGGTCGAGTAGCTGTCGACGCGAACCGAGACGATGTCTCCCGGTTTCGGCACGCTGGGCAGCATGGTGACCGAGACCTGCTCCACAATGCCGGGCGGCAGCATTGAGCTGCCCGCGGAAGATGTTTCTGTCGGGGCGGCTGTTTTTTTGGTCGAGGTCGCTTCAAAATCGAAGACGCCGCCGTCGAAATTGAAAACGTCGGCCGCCGCGGCTGTGCCTGTCGCGAGCGTCAGCGCGACGATGGTGGCGGATGCGAGGATGCGCTTCACGGCGGTAATTATGCCACGCGCCGACCGGTCGGTACCGGCGCCACACCTGCGGCGCGGGCATTAAATTTCTGCGCGCCTAGGTTGCCGCGGGAGTTTGAGCCTACGCGGGTCGGCGCCGTGACGCTGTCTACCCTCGGCGCCGAACGAAGGTTCACCCTCGGGGAGTTGTCGCCCGGGCGCGGCGCGGCCGCCTCTCGGTCTTCGGCGTACACAACTTGAGCCGGAGAGATCGTCTGCGGCGCGGCCTCAATTTCGCTTTCGGCCGCCTCTCGCTCCCCCACCCGCGCGATCGCGCGCCCGGCGCTCCTCCGGGCCGCCCGCGTCACGTTACCCTCCATTCGTTGCGCCACGGCGCGGGCCCGCTCGCCGAACCGGTCGCCGATACGGCCGGAAACGTTGGCGGCCCTCACCACGCGGCCCCCAATTTCCGACGCGTACTCGCCGCCGAGCGCGACCGCCCGCCGGTAGTTGCCGGTCGCCGCCGCTTCGGCGAAAACCTCGACCGCTTCCAGAAGATTCCTCACGAACTTTCGGTGACTGTTGTGCGCAATTACGATAAAGAGGCACTGGGGAAACAGCATGTTCACAATCGGCGCGATGCTGGTGAGCCCCATCAGGACGAGGCGCCGCAAGATGGCGCGCTTGTAGCGCCGCAGGAGGAACCGTGTGCCGCCGCCCAGCGCGCGCTGCTTTACCCACGAGAGCTTGCCCCACATGTAGAAAAAGTTTGCAACCGAAATTGGGATTACCACGATGACAATGTAGAAGAGCCAGGTGACACCCGTCAGCGACGTCATATCGACGGGGAAATCGACAATATCCTTGACGAGGTTGGCGATGAAGAGAATGGTTGGGAACGCCGCCCCACGCTGCGAGACCAGCTCGGCGTGAACCGTCTCGATGTCCCCCTCGCGGGTGAGCTCTTCGGCAGCGCTGGCGAGAATCTCCTTCTCGTCCATAGGCTACTTTGCCGCCTCGTCGCCGCGTCCGCGAAACTCCTCCTTCGCCTTGCGAATCGCAAGGATCTGCGACGGGTCGGACGTGATGATTTGGTCCTCGGTGTGCGAGCCCACCACCTGGATGGCGACGTGCTTGAGTCCCGCAAAGAAGATGCCTTCCCCTACCGACGATTCGAGCAGCAGGAACTTCTCTTCGTCCGAGAGATTGAACGTCTGCTGGAGCATGTCGATCGATGACGGCGACTGCTTCATGAGGAGCTGGATCGACGAGTTGGTGATGATCGGCAGGCCGTACGGCGAGCGCAGGAAGTCCTCGACGTCCTG
>CAZNOT010000005.1:0-22910 GCA_964574865.1 uncultured Candidatus Saccharibacteria bacterium
AGTTGGTGATGATCGGCAGGCCGTACGGCGAGCGCAGGAAGTCCTCGACGTCCTGCGTGATGGTCGAGAGCGCCAGGAAGTACTTGCGGCCGCGCTTGGCGAGCCCGTAGAGGAATGACGCGGTGTCCTCCGACTTCATCATCCACCACGCCTCGTCGATCACGAGGAGGCGCTTCTTGAGCTCTTTGCGGATCGCGTTCCAAATGAAGTGCGTCACGATGTACATTGCGACGGGCTTGAGCTCGTCCTCCATGTCGCGCAGCGAGAACACGACGAACTTCCTGTTGACGTCAATGTTCGTTGCCTTGTTCACGAAGCCGGCCCACGTGCCTTTGGTGTACTTCGAGAGCTTCTGCACGAGGTTCTCGGCGCCCTCCATGCCGGCCAGCACGAGCTCGAAGTCTGAGAGGAGCGGCGCCTCGGCGTTCGAGAAGTCGGCGTCCGGCGTGATGTCTTTGAGCGCGTACGTCTCGGTGATAGCTCGGTCGATAATGGCGTCCTCTTCCGGCGTAAGGCCGCCGAGCATGAGGCGGAAGAGCCCCACCAGGTTCACAATGTTGCTGCGGAGCACGTCGGCTGGGGACTCGTCCTCCCGCGCCGTCGGCAGGTCGAACGGGTTGATGTGGTGGTCGGAGGTTAGCGAGATGCTGAAGTAGCGCCCGCCGGTCGCCTCGGCCAAGAACTCGTACTCGCGCTCAGGGTCGATGACGATGACGTCCACATCGAACATGAGCGTGCGGAGGATCTCGAGCTTCGAGAAGTACGATTTGCCGGAGCCGGCTTTCGCGAAGGTGACCGAGTTGTAGTTCTCGAGCGAGAAGCGGTCGAAGAGCACCAGAGACGCGTTGTGCTTGTTGATGCCGTACAGGATTCCCTTATCCGACGTGAGGTCGAACGAGGTGAAGGGGAAAATGGACGAGAGCGGCGAGGTGTTGAGCTTGGTGTGAATGGCAATCTCGTCGGTCCCGATCGGGAAGACGCTGTGCAGCCCCTCGACCTGCTGGAAGAGCGCCGGCTTCACGTAGACGAGCTGGGACTCGAGCACCGAGCGGACCTCGGACTCGAACCGGTCGAGCTCCTCTTTGGTCTCGCCGTATATGGCGACGTAGAGGCCGACGTCGAAGATGCGCTCGGTGGCCTGCTGCAGCGAGTCGCGCAGGCTCTCGAGGTCTTGGTACGCGGTGTCGAGCACCGGGTCGCGCACGAAGCCCTTCTCTTCCCGGCCGCGAATCTGGCTCTGCACCTCGGCAACCTTCTTGCGGAACGCGCGCAGCACCTCCTCGGTGTCGATCGGGTGCACGAAGATGGACACATCGAAAACCTTGTCCATGTTGATGATCGGCGAGAACCAGCCGTCCGAGAGGAAGCGCGGGTACGAGATGACGAACAGCGTTCGGACGATCTTGTCGCCGAGGTGAATCTCGCGCGAGGTGATTTTGAAGGCGGGCGGCGCGACGATGTCGCGGAGCTCGAGCGTGTTCGCGCGGTAGATCTCTTTCGGCAGGATGGCGGAAATCTTCTCGAGCGCCTCGTCGCGCGAGGGCGCAGACCCCTTCTTCTCCCGCTTGAAAATGTTGAGAATGTTGAACGCCATAGCTATTTTGCGGTCGCGATCGGCTGCTCTACGTCTCCCGGATTGAAGAGGCGGTAGAAGAGCTCGACGACCTCCTCGGTGCCGAGCTGCACGGTGCGTAGGCCGCAGCGCGTGAGGCCAGACTGCGCCACGCCGATGCGCTGCTCGAGCTGCGTGCGGTGCTCCTCGAAGCGGTCGGCGTCGGTCTTGTCTCCCCCGCTGAACTTCCCCGCTACCGACGGCAGGTAGGGGATGACCACGAAGAACGTTTTGGTCATGATGTTGTTGAGCTCGGTGAATCGCTTAATGAACTGGGCGTACTCGCGGATCTGGATTTTCATGAGGTCGTTGGCCTGCTCGCGCTCACGGACTTCGAGCGTCGCCACGTAGGGGCGAATGTCGAGGCGGCGGGACTGCACGCAAATCTGCATCGGGAAGTTGACGGAGTTGAGGAAGTTTTGAAACTGCAGGACCGTGGCCTGCTGCTCGTCGCCGGACTTGAGCGCAAAATTGATCGCCGAGACGATGAGGAAGGCGCGCATGCCGCCGTCGTGGAGTATGGCGATACCGTCCCGCACCTCTTTAATGGGAACGATGTCCTGCGCGGTTTTGCCGCCCCCCGAAGATGCGCCGAAAGCCATTGCGGCGATTATAACGCCGCGGGACGGTTCACCCGCGGCGCCCCATCCCCAATTTTCTGGCCGCGGCGCCTCAGAGAATGCCTGGTGGGAGCGTCGGGGTGCGGCGCCTGTCCCCCGGCGCCGACGGCTCCGCCGCCGCGGCGTCGCGCGAGCTGATCGTCTCTTGAATATCGAGGCCCCACGAGAGCTCTTTGAGCTTGCTGTCGGAGAGCCGAGGGACCGTTACCGCCGTTCCCGCCGTTGTCGCGCCCTTCTCCTCCTCCGCCGCGTGCGGCTTTTTCCTCCAGAGGTAGAGCTTCCGAGAGAACGCGTAAGAAATCATGCTCTCAATCATCACCAGAAACGGACGCCCGTTCATTTGGCCGAAGCCGAGCGCCGCCGCCGAGAGCCCGACGATGGCGGCTCCGATGAATCCGAGCGGCTGAGGTAGCGCCACCCAGAGCGCGTAGACGCCGCCCGCGCCGCCTGCGGCGAAGAGAAACTGTTTGAGCGTGAACGGCCCGAAGATCTTATCTTCGACTTCGAGGTACTGCGGCACTTGGTATCGCACGCGCCAATTCTACCGCAACGAAAAACAGAACTCAGCCTGCGGCTAAGTTCTGAAACTAAATTTAGGGCGGAGCCAGATTAGAACGTCTCGCGGTACGGGTCGGCGGGAAGGGCGGGCGGCGCGGGCGGGAGAGCCTCAGCCGGCTTCTGGAGGTTGGCGGCGACGAGGTCGACCGGGCGCGTCACGGGGAGCGCGAGCTTTTCGGCCGCGGCGGTGAGCGCGGGGGTGACGGTGGTGATTGGGGCGGCGGTCGCAGCCGCGGGCTGAGGCGCGGCCGCGGCGACCTTTGCGATCGCATCTTCCCCGCTGTTCAGGAGCGCCTCGAGGTCATCGTCCTCGTTCTTACCGACGGACGCGGCCGCGGCGGAGCTGCCCTCTTCCCGCGGCAGCACTTGGCGAATCTTCGCCTGAATGGGCACGAAGATGTCGCGCTCGAGCTCGGCGACGAACGCTTTGAAATCGGCCTCGGGGAGCGAAATCTCCTGCGCGAGGTGCACGGCGTACTCCTCGACGGTCTGGAGGCCGGCCATGAAGCGAAGCGTCTCGTCCTCGAGCGCGGCGCCCTGGTCGACGCGGAGCTTACGGCTGCTGCTGATCTGGCGCAGTTTTCCCTGCCAGCCCGACGTCTCGATAGCTTTGCGAATTTCGTCGGGGAGGCCGTCGAAGGCCTCGTCTGCGGTGATGGGTTCTCGTGTGGGCATGGGGAGATTGTAGCGCGGGTTGGCGGCGGGAACCTACTAGTCGTCCCTCTTCTTGCCGGCGTTCTCGGCTTTGTCGACCTTTGCCTGTGCCTTGCGCCGCTCGGTCTCCTCGGCGCGGGTGAGACCTTGGAGCATCCCGGCGCGATTGGCGGGGTTGGCGGCCTGGAAGGCTGCCGAGCGCTGCTTCTCCTCAGAGTCGAGGGCCGCCACGACCGACCGAGCCTCGATGACCTTTTTGTACGCGTCCTCGTGCTTCTTGGAAGCCTTAATCTGCGCGTTATTGATGCCGCGAATGTGCGTGATTGTGCTGTGGACGGCCTTGCCGGCCGAGATAACGCCAATGGCGGCCATTGCGGCGGGCGCGAGCGGGGCGAGCGCGCTAGCGCCGACGGCGCCAGCCACCCACCCCAAAGTGCGTCGGCCGCTGCTACGCGCTCGGGCATCCTCGCTGCGAGATTGCGCGTACTTGATCGAGGCGTTCATGTCGCGGTCGGCTTTCTCGCCAGCCTTCGTCTCGACGCCGAAGATCTTCCTATTGAGAATCTTGTAGCCATTTTCCTCGGCGTCTTTCTTCCTGTCCTCACTGATGCCCTGCTGCATCTTGGCCGCCGACAGGCTGTTCGTCAGTTTAATAATTACACTGGAACTGGCGCCCGACGCCTTTGCCGCATCGAGGTTCCCCTGCGCCAATTCGACCGCCTTCTTCGCGTCCGCGACCTCCTTGTCGGCTTTCTGTAGCGAGTTTCCGGTGAGCTCGTTAATCTTCTCGAGCTTGTCGTCTTTCGACATGTCCAGACTCTTCTGGACCGCCTCAATTTTCTCCGCGTTCCGCTTGTCGCGGTCCTCGACGTAGCCGCGGCGGCCCTTCGACGCGAGGTCGGACACTTTGCCGTAGTCGGCCCCGGTGGCCGCGCTGAGGGCGGCGGCGGCGCCGGTCTTGCGGAAGTCGAAGGACGAATCCTGCATCCGGCCGCCGACGCCCATCAGTCGCCGGCCAATTGCGCCGCGAATGCCGCCCTGCACGGATAGGTTCTTGACCGTGTCCGAGTTCGCGAGGCCCGATCCCGCGCGACCGAGTATCCCCCGCCCGGCCCAGCCAGCCCCGCCGAACGCCGCCGCCGCCGCGGCCTTTTGCGCGCGCTGGCCAATCGAGATGGCGGCAGTCGAACCCTGCTCGGAAATTTTCTTGGCAATAGCCATCGACGCGTAGAGCAGGCCTATGAGGATGCAGAAGTTGAAGAATTCGCCCAGGCCGAACGAGAGGATGTTTTCAAAGTTGGATGCGGCGTTCGCGCCGGTGCCGGTCGCCTTTTTGATGAGGCTGCTCTCGCCGACTTTTTCCGCGATGCCGGTCGTGATGAGGAGCATGAGGAATACGGCTGGCGCGTAAAAGGATTGCCCGATGAGGGCGGCCCACCAGTCGTGCGAGTGCTTCTCGAACTTCGGCAGGAGGTACGAGAGGAAGGCGAGCGCGGCGACGACGCACAGGACGACGAGCGTGACGAACCGGGCAATCAGCGTGAAGACGATCGCGAGCATGAAGCCGCTCAGGACGAGCATGAATCCGGACTGGAAGACGGCGCGGATGAAGTAGGAGAAGCCGCCGAGGGCGCTCGCCGAATTGTCGCTGCCGCCCGTCGCGCCGCTGGACGTGATCGCACTCGTTTTCGCGAGGGCGAAATCTCTCGCTCCCGCCAGTTCCGCCAGCTGTCCCGAAAACCCGATCTCGACGCCCCCCGAGGCGGCGTTTTCTCCCGCGAGCTCCTTGTAGACCTTCGACGCCAGCGTGTTCGACGCGTCGATAACGGAAACGGCGAAGCGGTAGCTGAAGTTCACCAGGAGCGCCACGATAATGACGCGCGGCACGAGCTCGAGGCCGTTCTTGAGGCCGAGCACGGTGTTGAACGCCGCGTAGAGCAGAACGAATATGAATAGCGTGTTGCCGACGTCGCGGATTGCCGCCCACCCCTCTCGAACGGCCGCCCACAGCTCGGAGTACGCGCCCATGTCGTTCACCAGGGCTTTGGTCGCGAAGTTTAGGGCCTGCCCCGCGACCCAGAGGACGGCGCTCGCGAACATCCAAACGTAGTAGCCGACGACCTCGAAGAGCTTGCCTATACCCTTTATGATCCAGTCGACGATTTGAGAGAAATCCGTCGGGATTCCCGCTGCGGCCGCCGCCGTCTTCGCGAGAGATCCGGCTGCCGATGAGGCGAGCGATTGCCCGCCAGCCGAAGTCATCGCGTCGGCGTCTTTTGTTACCCCGTCTGCCTCGTAGACTAGTATCGAACCCGTGCCGCCATCGTTTTCTTGGCCGTAAGTCGCAACGAGCTTACCGTTAGTGTCAAAAATTTTGTAGGTGTAGGAGTTCTCGCGAAGCCCCGAGACGCGCTGCACCTCCCCCACGGTTCTGTTGCCGCCAAAGGGAGAGGCGGAACCTTCCGTGAAAACGATAACCTTCCCGGTGTCTGAGGCTGTGTAGGTGCTTGTTGTCGGGGAATTGTCTACGTCGAAAATTGCCTCCGCGTAATTTGCGGTCAAAAGAAAGATGCCGGAGGCAAGAAGTAGCGCAGAGAATCGGGCGCCAAAAAATGGCCGTAGGAAGAAATGGAGGCGGCTCCTCATTGGCCGTATTCTATAACGGACTCGCCGCGCTTCTGGGCGCGGCGAGTCCGTTGGCGGGGGATAAGGTTCCTCAGTTTGCCACCGTCACCGTCGGGCAGTCCACCCGCTCGCGGTTCCCCTCTTCGTCGGCGATTTCCACGTGCACGCGGTAGGTGCCGGCCGACCCGTAGGTCTTGTCGAGGCTCGCGCCGAGGCCTGAGGCGGCGCCGCCCCAGTCGCGGTCGACGATGTCGCCGTCGGCGCCGTCGACGTGCGAGGTGTAGGTGACGCCTTCGCCCGGCCGAATCGTCGCATCGTCGACGGTGCAGGTCACCGCGAAATCCTCGTGGACCTCTAGCGTCGGGCAGGTAATCGTCTCAACCTCACTGTCCCAGTCCTCGTCGCCGACGCGGAGCTCGAGGTCGTAGCGACCCTCGTCGTTGAAGACGGCGGTTGCCGTGGATGTGGTGGCGACCGAAGATTGGGAGAAGCTGTTGGCCAGGGACGCCTCGCCGGTCCAGTTGAAGTAGATGGCGCCGACCCAGCCGCTCACGGTCGCCTTCGCGGTCGCTACGTCTCCTTCGTCGACCTCGCTGTTGACGAGGACGCAGGAGCCGGTCAGGTCGGCGCCTCTGCCGTCGGTGCCGCCGTCGGGATCGGTTGCGCCACCTCCCTCATCTTCGTCGTTGGAATAGGTTTCTCCGTTCTCGTACTCAATCTCGTACTCGAGCTTGCCGTCTCTGCTCTCGCTGTCCTCGCCGCCATCGAAGAGCTCCGAGAGGGCCATCTTCACGAGCTCGTTGACGAGCGTGTTAACGAT
The DNA here is from genome assembly GCA_964574865.1 of uncultured Candidatus Saccharibacteria bacterium. GTDB lineage: Bacteria > Patescibacteriota > Minisyncoccia > Phycocordibacterales > JAACPR01 > DATDYW01. The sequence continues at coordinate 6,890 of CAZNOT010000005.1, forward strand.
TTCATCGAACTCGTCGGCGATGAGGAGGCGGCTCTCGGCGTTGCCGAGGCGGCGGTTGAGCTGGCTCTCGATGACGCGGCCCGGCGTCGTGATGCGTCCCGTCTCGGGGTCTTTCACCTGGAGGAAGCCGTTGCTCCAGCCGGCCTGCACCTGAAGGCCGTTGCTCGTGTTGGCGAGCTGGACGTTGAACGCGTTGCGCGCCTCGATGAGCGAACCCGCTGGGTTGTTGTACGGGCTCTGCGAGTACGAGTACTGGAGACCCCAATCGAAGCTGTCGCCGTTCGCGAAGCTTTCCCACTTGTCCGAAACCTCGGAGAGCCTGCACCCGTTCGCGCTGTTTTGGAACGAGGCGGTGTGCTCGTTGAGGAGCTTCGCCTGGATTTGCGCGCGCCACGGCTCGCACAGGAGGCCGTCCGAAATTTGGTTGAGGAGGTTGCCCGCCACGGTGTCGACCGCGTTCGCGAAGAACTTTTCGGGGTTGTCGATGAAGGCGGGGCTACCTTGGAACCCCGTCTTGATCCACTCGACGGTCGCTTTGCCGATGTAGTCGACAATCTGGTTCACGAAGCAGAACGCGATCGAGTCGAGGGAAGGCAGGACGCAGAAGCCGAACGGCGCCCAGGCGCACACGTCTTTGGCCCGCTGCGCTTTCTGGGCGCCGCTCGTGCCGAGGTCGGTCTGAATTGGCACGCGCATGAGGCCGACCGTCGCCTCTTCGGCCGCGTCGCTCGCGAGCGCCTCGAGCAGGTAGCCGATGAAGCTCGAGAGGAGCTCGGAGAGCATCGAGTTGAAGACGCAGGTGCCTCCGGCCTGCGCGAGCGCGCCGGCCGCGTCCTGCGAGCTGGCGTCGAAGCCTTGGCCGTTGATGACCATGCCGCCCTGGGTGTTCCCGAGGGAGGCGGTGCTGACGTTGACGGAGCTCACCGCGCTGCCGCTCCCGGCGGTTGCGGCGATCGCGCTCGGCGCGACGAGCGAGAAAATGAGGAGCGCGGCGAGCGGCGCGGCTAGTCGTTTCATTCGGGTGTAACCATTTTAGTCCAGAACGCCGCGTGCCTGCCGGACTGGAGCGCGACGCCGCGCGCGGCGAGGTAGCGCGCGATTTCCGACGCGGCCGCGACGCGCGCGTCCTCTGCTTTCTGGAGCGAGGGGATCGCCGCGAGCGCGGCGAGCGGATCGTCTCCCGAGGCGAGGAGCGCCACCGTCGAGCCGGTCGTGTCGTAGGAATTTGCGAGCGCGGCCTGCGTTTCGACGAGCGCCGCCGGGGTCTTGATGCTGGCGAGCGTCTGGCCGAGGTCGCGGAAGCCTTGGCCGAACGCTTCCGATCCCCCGCCGTCCTGCATGCCGTAGGCGATCGAAATAATTTTGCTCTCGTGCGCTTCGGCGACGGCGTCAGCGTAAGCGCCGAGGGTCTGCGCGTTTTCCTCGGTGAGGCGTGGGACGAGCTCCGCGCGGTAGGTCGTCGAAATTCCGCCGCCGCCCGAGACGTTCGAGAGCGTGGCGAGGAGCGCCGCCTGATCGTTCTGGGTGAAGCTCCCGTCGGATTTCAGGGCGACGTACCGTGAGGCGAAGTCCTCGGCGAACCGGTCGGTGAGGGTGCCCAGGCGCCGCGCCGCTCGGTACTCGGCGGCGAGCGTCGCGTCGGTGGTCGATGCGGTTTGGATGAGGGAGTCGTTGGGTCCAGCCACCTTTGGGTCGCGCGCGGCGGCGATTTCGGCGCCGTCCGTCGTGCCGTCGCCGTCCGTGTCGGCGACCTTCGGGTCTGTGCCCCGTAGCGACTCCTCCCAATCGAGGAGCGCGTCGCCGTCCGTGTCGGCGAGCGCCGCGAGGTTCGGGTCACGCGAGAGCGCGATGGGCATCGATGGGTTCGATGGGTCGGCGACCTCGCGCGCGTCGCGCGCCTCGATAATTGCGGAGGTCGCGATGGTGCCGCCGACGACGGCGACGGTGGCGACGAGCGTCCAGAGGACGCGTTTGCTCGGGGAACGGCTCACGCCCCAATGATATACTCGCGGCGCCATGTGGAGGAAGCGTCTTATCCGCAGTTCCTCAACATTTTTTGCCGTGCTCGTCGCCTGTCTCTCGCTCGCGACGGCGAGCGCCGCCGAATACTTTCCGCGCGATCTCGCGGAGGGTGACCGAGGGCTCGATGTCGTCAATTTGCAGGTGGCGCTCAACGCCGACGCGCGCTCGAGGGTCGCGGCGACCGGCGCCGGGTCTCCGGGCAACGAGACAGACTTCTTTGGGCCGCGAACCGCCGATGCCGTCGCCAGGTACCAGGGCTTCAAGGGAATTTCTCCGGCGAACGGCAGGGTCTCCGCGTCCACTCGTCAGGCGCTCAGCGCAGATCTCGCCAAAATTACCGGCGAGGAGGCATCCCCTTCTTCTGCCGTAAAGACGCCGACCCCCCTCCCCGCCGCCGCGGCGCGGCTTTCCCAGACCGTGCGCGACGCCGCGGCAAAAATCGAGAACGACAGAATCGCCGCCGTCTCCGGCGCCCCGATCGTTTTCAGCAACCTCGGCATCTCGGCCGAAGCGGGGAAAAAGGTCACGCTCTACGGCTACAATTTTCTCCAGGGGCAGAAGTACCAGCTGGTCGTCGCCTCGACGTCTAAGAAGTTTGCCGAGGCGGTGGCGACGAGCTCAATCGCGGCCGTCTTCAAAGTTCCGAGAATGAGGGCGGGCGACTACGCGCTCTACGCCGAGGGTTCGAACGGCAGGAGCGCCGAGTTCACGTTTTCCCTCGCCGGGCCTGGGCGTCCCGTCATCGAAAAGGTGACCCCGACGATGATTGAGGTCGGCGATCTCGTGACGATTGAGGGCTCACGCTTCGGCCGGAGCGAGGTCACTGTGACGACGTCTCTCGGCGACGTGGCCGGTATCGCCGTCAAGAACCAAAAAATTACCTTTACCAGCGCCATCGGCGCATCGCTGCCGAGCGTGCGCGCTCCGTCCGGCGCGACCACGACCGTTCCGGTGACGATTCGCGTCAAAAACGCGAAAGGCGCGAGCGACCCAGCCGTTATCTATGTGGCGCTCTAGCATCACCGCCCGCTCGCTCTCGCTGGCGCTCGCCCTCGCGCTCGTTTTTCCTCGGCCGACGCTCGCCGTCGACGCCGCGGCTCCCGCGCTCATCTCTTTCACTTCGAGCTCGGCGAGCGGCACGTACCGCGCCGGCCACACGATCGGAATCGCGGCCAACTTCTCGGAAAAAATTTCCTCGACGTCGACCGTGACTGTTCGGCTCGATACGGGGGCTTCTGTCGTGCTGGGCAACGTTTCGAGCAGCACCGTGAGCGGCCGGTACGTTGTGGGTAAAGGCGAGGAGAGCGACGACCTCGAGGTTGTCGCGATTACCTCGGCGTCCGTGAGAGATTTGGCCGGGAACCTCTACGTTACCGGGAGCCTCCCCTCAACGAACATCTCTGCCGGCAGCAGCATTAAGGTGAGAGGGTCGGGAGGTGATTCTTCGACGGGCGGCGGCTCGTCGTCTGGCGCCGGATCGAGCGGCGGCTCGTCTTCCTCTTCAGGCTCAAATTCTGATGATGGAAACGAAGGTGAGGACGACGGTGGCGATACCATTACCTCGGTTGGGGCTATCGCCGCCGTTGCGGGCGTGGCAGCCGTAATCGCTGCGGATTCAGCGTCTGCCGCTGCTCGGTTCGACCAGCCGTTCGGCGGGTACATTGTCACTTCTCTGACTTGCGAGAACGGGCCTCTGTACCTCTTGGTGTACGATTTTCGCTCCTTCGTTACCCTGCCTCTCCTGCTCCAGCCGTGGTCACGGCTCAACGAGTACTTTGCGCCGAGCTACGGCAACGCTGTTCTGGGAACCTACCTCCCCATTCCCGGCGAATGCGTCCTCAGTTACTACCCGTACGTCGCGCTGACCACGATCGGAGAGATCTCGCCCTACCCCTACGCGGGCGTGGGGACGTCGCTCCTGCCGCTCTAGCCTCGCGCCACTTTTTGAGTTTCCCGGGCCGGCCGCGCGCCTCCCGTTGGGGCGGGGTTAGATTTTTGAGGCCAGGCGAACCCAATCGTCGAGCGCAATCTCCTCGGCGCGCGCGTTCTCGGGCACGCCGCAGGCCGCGAAGTCTTCGGGCGAGATCAGCCCGTCGAGGTTGCGGCGCGCGAACTTGCGCGGGTGGGCGAAGCCTCGGCGCACGACGAGGAAGAAATTTTCGTCCGAGACACCCCGGAGCCGCTCCCGGGAAATGTTCTCGATGGCGAGGATCGCCGAGTCAACCGTCGGCGAAGGACGGAAAGCGCCCGCGGGAACTTTCCGCGCGATTCGCGGATCGCCGTAAATTTTTACCGATGTCGCGAGGATGCTCTGGCGGCCGGCTTTCGCGACCGCGCGCTCGGCGACCTCCTTCTGAACGAGGATTGAGGCGCGCGATGGCTGGCGAGCTCGCCTCTTCGGACCGCCGACGCGCTTGCCCGCCTCGTCGTGCGCGTCGGGCAGCCCGCCGATGTACCGCTCGAGAATTGCGCCCGTGATGTAGTACGGGATGTTCGCGACGAGCTTCCAATCCCCCGCCGGCAGGGTTCCCACGTCGAACTTGAGCGCGTCGCCCTCGCGCAGATCGAGCTGCCCGCTCGCGATTTCCGCGGCGAACCGTTCGGCGAGAACCGGTAGGAGTTCGCGGTCTTTTTCCACGGCGACGACCCGGGCGCCTAAAGATAGCAACGTGGCGGTGAGGTTTCCCGTCCCCGGCCCAATTTCCAAAACCAAATCACCGCTCGCGACCCCCGCCGCCTCTGCGACCGCAGCCAGAGCGCCCGGATCGACCAGGAAGTTCTGCCCCAGACTCTTTTTTGCCTTCACGCGCCTGACGCTACCACAAGACCTAGGCCCAGAGACCAAATTCTAATTAGAAGTCGATAAAGTAGGATTTGATGCCGGTCGAGGCTTCGACGTCGCCGTCGGCGGACTCGGTGAGCTTCTCGTCGATGTCGGCGAGGAACTCGGACGCGGGCGAGACGCGACGGTCGCCGTAGACGGTGCGCACCATCGCGCGCGTCAGGTAGAGGCGCTTCCGGGCGCGGGTGAGCGCCACGTAGAACAGGCGCCGCTCCTCCTCTACGTCGCGGTCGGAATCCCCGAAGCCTTGGTTCGGGAAGAGGCCCTGCTCGAGCCCCACGACGAACACGCGATCGAACTCCAAACCCTTCGCGGCGTGAATCGTCATGAGGCGCACGCCCTCGGGCGCGCCGTCGAGCTCGTCCTGGTCGGACGCGAGCGCGGCGTCCTCAATCAATCGTTCCATTCCCTCCTCCGGCGGCAGGCCGTCGTACTTCGACGCGAGCGACGCGAGCTCGCGCACGTTCTCGAGCCGCTCTTCGCCGTCCGGGCCGTCCTCTTTGACGTGCTTCTCGAGCCCAGACCTCTGCAGCGCGAACTTCACCGCCTCCGATGGCGCGAGCGTGCTCGCCGCTTCGGCGATTTCCGCGAGCAGCGCGCGGAACGCGCGAATTTTTTCGCGGCCGCCCGCCGGCAGCTCCTCCTCTTTGCCCTCGAGCGCCTTAATGAGCGTCACGGGTCCAATTCCGCGGGGCACCGCGGCCGCGGCGCGGCGGAAGCTCGTGAGGTCTTCGGCCGAGAGCGCCGCGCGCAAAAATGCGAGAGCGTCTTTCACCTCTTTGCGCTCAAAAAACCGTGTGCCGATAACGCGGTACGGTACGCCGGCGCGCAGCATTGCCTCCTCGAGCGCCCTCGACTGGTAGTTCGCGCGGTACAGCACGGCGATTTCGGACGCGGGCGTCCCGTCCGCGATTGCGTCGGCGGCCTCGTTCGCGACCCAGCGCGCCTCCCCCGCCTCGTCCATCGCCTCTTTGGTGACGATCTTGTGCCCCGGTCCGTTCTCGGTGAACAAATTTTTGTCGTGGCGGTTTCGGTTCTTCACAATCACCTGGTTCGCCGCGGCGAGGATTGTCTGCGTCGAGCGGTAGTTCTGCTCGAGGAGCACGACTTTCGCCTCCGGGTAGTCGCGCTCGAACGCCAGAATGTTTTTAATCGTCGCGCCGCGCCACGAGTAGATGTTCTGGTCGGTGTCACCCACCGCGCAGATGTTTCTCCCCGCCGCGGCGATGAGCTTCGCGATGCGGTACTGCACCTCGTTGGTGTCCTGGTACTCGTCGATGTGGATGTAGCGCCATCGGGCCTGCCACCGCGCGCGGGCCGCCGGGTCACGCTCGAGGAGGTGCGCCGCCTTGAAGAGGAGGTCGTCGAAGTCGAGCGCCTTTTCGCGGCTGAGAATTTCCTCGTAGCGCCGCCACACCTGGGCTACGATCGGCGCCATCCGGTTCTTGGTTTCGGCGGCGTACGAGTCGGGCGTCTTCATGTCCCCTTTGGCGCGCGAAATAGCGCTGAGAATTTTTCCGGGATCGTTCACCTTCGGGTCGAGCCCGAGGTCGACCATCGCCGCCTTCACCGCACCCTTCGACTCGGAGCGGTCGAAAATGGAAAAACGTTTCGGCACGCCGATCGCCGCGTACTCCTCGCGGATGAGGTAGACGCCGAGCGCGTGGAAAGTCGAGACGAACGGTAGGCCATCTCGGACCCACGGCCCCGCGGCCGGATCTTTGCCTAAGAGGTGCCCAACTCGCTCGCGCATCTCTTTGGCGGCCTTGTTGGTGAAGGTGATTGCCATGATTTCAGAAGGCGCAACCCCCTGCCGAATCAGCTTGAGAATGCGGTAAACGAGGGTTTTGGTCTTCCCCGCGCCCGCCCCGGCCAGGACGAGGAGCGGCCCCTCGGTGGCTAAGACGGCTTCCCGCTGCCGAGGGTTTAGGTCGCTAAGGTAGCTTTCTTGGGAATCCACGTTGAAAAATAAGGATGAAATAGGTGCCGAACTATAGCACAGAGCGTTAAATCTACCCTGAAAAGAACGGTAGCTCTACGCGTCATAACTCATGTCACCAGGAAAAGCTTTTAAAATCGAGGTTTTTTAAAGAAAAGCCTTGAAAAATAAAGTTATTTCCTCAAACGAGGCCCTTTTTGGGTTGCTTTCACCCTGCTTGGCTGGTAGCCTTTCTTTTGCCAGACACGGATGCATTGAGGCTCGCCTTTAGGCGGGCCGCGCTCTACGGAAGCACGGAAGACCCACCCCCTCGGCTTATTTTTTCTAAGCAAACTAAGTCTAAAATTGGCTGGCTCTACGCGGCGCCTTTGGCCGCGTGCGTTGCCCTCTCCTACCCGAGCCAGGCTCAGGCCGGTTTTTTCTCTTCGTTGGTAGCGACCGCGGCCCAGACCGAGCCGGCGACATCCTCGACCGGCAACTCGCAGACCATGCCCCTCCTCGTGGCCCCAGATCAAGTTGTCGCTACCCGCGCCGAGCGCGAAATCGCCATAGTTGAGGGGACGGCCCTCCTCGCGGAGGCTCCGGCCGACGGCGACATCGTCGCCGCGGAGGCTCCCAAGAACGAGTCGATTAGCATCTACGAGGTTCGCGCGGGCGACACGCTCGCGGAAATCGCGGACATGTACGGTGTCACCACGAACACCATCCGCTGGGCCAACAACCTGGCGGGCCCTATTTCTAAGGGTCAGCGCCTCGTTATTCTCCCTATCACCGGTATCTCCCACACGGTAAAGAAGGGCGACACCGTTGCCTCAATCGCCAAGAAGTACGGCGCTGACGCTGACGAAATCGAGCGCTACAACGGCCTCGAAGGAGTCGCCCTCGTCGTCGGCGCGACGGTTATTGTCCCCGACGGCGAGGTCGCCGCGCCGCCCGCGCCTAAGAAGCCAGTGCTCTCGGGCGCCAAGACCGGCTCGGCTCTCGCCTCGACCGCGTCCGCGAGCGGTTTCCTGTTCGCGCGCCCAGCCGCCGGCACCAAGACGCAGGGTATTCACGGCCACAACGGCATCGATATCGGCGGCGCCATCGGCTCGTCGATTTACGCGTCCGCGGGCGGCACCGTCATCATCGCCCGTGGCGACGGCGGCTGGAACGGCGGCTACGGCAACTACGTCGTCGTCGACCACGGCTCCGGCGTGCAGACGCTGTACGCGCACCTCTCCTCCGTCTCGGTCGTCGTCGGCCAGTCCGTCTCGCGCGGCGACGTCATCGGCGGCCTCGGCAACACCGGCAAGTCCACTGGCCCCCACCTCCACTTCGAGGTCCGCGGCGCCGCGAACCCGTTCTAGCTCGAATCCCGATCCGCGCGCTCCGATCGACCCCGTCTCGGGGGCGTTGCTTTTGGAACTCTGAGGTGTAAGTTTCGCTAAAATAATTTAAAAAATGAGCGCAAATATTTGTGGAATCATTGTCCCCCGCTACCAAGAAATTGTTGGCGAACGAAGGGACGGCTACCTGCCTCAGTGCGTCCTCGCGAGAGACCATCGAGGGCCCCACGTCTTCAGAACACCGGAGGGGGAGCTCGTCGCCTGGGAAGACGATTGGAATTGCGGCTGCTGTAGCCCCGAAGAGGACGATCGGTGCTACGTGTACTGGCCTGTTACACGGGAAGACATTCCTGATTCGGCGGACCAGCAGACGTGAGTCTGCTTTTCTTTTTACCGCCGATTGCGGCAGCTGATGGCCTCGAGGGTGTGCTGCGGGAGAACGGGGGCGCTGTTTGCGAGATCGGCGATGGTGCGGGCGACGCGCATGGCGCGGGAGACGCCGCGGGCGGAGAGGCCGAGCTTCTCGGCGGCGAGGGCGAGCGCGCGGCGGGTGTCGTCGCCGAAGCTTTCCTCGCGAAGAATCGCGTCGGGCAGCTCGGCGTTTGTGGTCCACGGGGGAAGACCGAGGCGAACGGCTCGGGTCTCCTGAATTTTTCGCGCGGCGGCCACGCGCTCGCGGGCTAATTTCCCGCCGCTCACTTCGACCGGCGAGCCAGACACGACGTCTTCTGTTTTCGGGGACGAGACGCGCGACCACACGTCGATGCGGTCGGATATCGGCCCGGACACCTTCGCGCCGTACCGCGCCGCGATTCCCGGCGCGCAGCGGCACTCGCGCCGACTGTCGCCCGCGAAGCCGCACGGGCACGGGTTCATCGCGGCAACCAGCGCGAAACGCGCGGGGAACGTGGCGCTGCCGGCGGCGCGAGAGACGCGCACGACGCCTTCCTCGATCGGCTCGCGCAGAGCGTCGAGCGCGCGGCGATCGAATTCGGGCAGCTCGTCGAGGAACAGCACGCCGCGGTGCGCCCGCGCGGCTTCCCCCGGGCGCAGATCTTGGCCTCCACCTACGAGCGCGGCGTACGTCGACGTGTGGTGCGGCGCGCGGAACGGGCGCCGCACCGGGAACGACACGGGTAACCCCGCGAGCGACGTCACGCGCGCCACCTCGACCGCTTCATCCTCCGAGAGCGGCGGCATTATTTCCGCGCACGCTCGCGCCACTGTCGTTTTCCCCGTTCCGGGTGGACCCACCATCGCGAAGCTGTGCCCGCCGGCCATCGCAATTTCGGCGGCGCGCAGCGCCTCGCCTTGGCCGCGTACCAAGTCGTAGCTCGGCGTGGGCGGCGCTCCTTCCGCGGTAGTAAAAGGCGGTGTGGCTGCCGGCAGCGCCCGCTTGCCCGCGAGGTGCGCGACCACGTCGCGCAGGTGGTCCGCCCCGCGCGAGACGATACCGGGCACCGCCGCGGCCTCGGCCGCGTTCGCGCGCGGCACGATTGCCTCGCGCGCCCCGGCGCGTCTCGCGGCTTCGACCATCGCGAGCGTTCCCCGGCACGGCAAGAGCGCACCGTCGAGGCCGAGCTCGCCCAAGAGAAGCGGCGGCTGCCCGCGACCTCTCGCCACGTTGGCTGCGGCCAGGCACGCGGCGGCGATCGGCAGGTCGAGGTGCGATCCAGCCTTCTTTAAATCGGCCGGCGAGAGCGAAACAATGACGCGTCCCGCGCGGCTCTCGAGCGAGAGCAAATCGCTCGCCTCGATCGCCGCGGCCACGCGCTCGCGCGCCTCGCCGACCGCTTTGTCCGCGAGCCCGACGATCGCGAGCCCGGCCGCACCGGTCGAAATGCGCGCCTCGGCGCGCACAATGAACGCGCCTCCCCCTCCGACCTGCGCGCCAACGGCGAAACCTAAGCTCACGGCCCGGAGCGTACGCTCCGGGCCGTGAGGTGCCGCTAAAGTTTTTCTAGAGCACGCCTCAAGCCGCATCCAGCGAGGCGCCGAGGAACGAAAACCCGAGGCGTACAAATGTACGGTGAGGGTTTTCGCGACGAAGGCAACGAAGCTGGGGCGGCTTTAGGCGCGCTCTGGTTAGCCGTTGAGGTGTGCCTTGCACGTACGCGCCGCCGGGTTCGCGTCGAGACGATCTTCCTCGATTTCTGCGCCGCAGGTCTCGCACTTCCCGAACTCGCCGGCTTCAATTCGCGCGAGCGCGGCCTCGACCTCCACTTTCTGGCTCTCGAGCTGCTTCACGACGGCGTCGGCGTTCGCGAAATCCTCGAGCGCGTCGGCGTTGTCGTTCTCGTCGGCGCGGTTGTCGTCGCGGTCCGCGGAAACGGCGTCCCAGTCCTGCGGGTTCTGCGGGCTGCGTCGGCCAACCGTCGAGAGCTCGGCCTCGAGGCGAGACTGTTCGGCGAGGAGGGCTTCGCGGTACTTGTTGGTTTCCATGCGCCGATTGTACACGTCGTGCCCGAGGCTTGGAAATTGTGGGGCCAGATCGCGCGGCCAGAGGGCGGATTAGCCTTGTCCGGCGAGGCGCCGAGGAGCGCAAACCCGAGGCGTACAAATGTACGGTGAGGGTTTTCGCGACGAAGGCAACGAAACCGGCGGGCCAATCCACCCTCTGGCCTAGTGGAGTTCGCGGTCGCGGGTAAGCCGAGACGCCATTTCTGGAATAATGAAGGCATCCGAGGCGACGATGATCGCCCCGCTGTCGCCGAAGCCCCACATTAGGATGTCGTTGTCGCCCTGGGCGAGAACCCGCGCGTCGCGGTTGCCGTAGACGACGTCGTCCCACGTGACGCGGCGGGCGGGCAGGTTGGCCGTAGATCGCGTGTAGGTGTCGGCTTTGGGAAAGATGGCGACGAGGTCGTTCGCCATGCCGTCTTCCCACGCGAGCATGGCCGCTCGGGCGAGGCTCAGGTCGGTTGCCTCGAGGATGAGGAACGGCATAGGTCCCTTCGAGCTCCCGTACACGCCGATGAAAAAGTTGGGCGAGAGCGCGCGGGCGAGCTCCGGCGGCGGGTAGGCGCCAATCGCGCCGAACAGCTGGTCGCTCGAAATTTGGCGCGTGTCGCTCTCGCCGCGCAGCGGGTTCAGCCGCGCCTCCGAGAGCGCGACCTGGTGCACCTCGCGGCTGGGGATCGCCGCGCTGACCGCGCGCCGCACGTCTTCCTGGACGTCGCGGTACGAGCGGTCCTCGGTGGGAATGTTGGTCACTTTGTCGGCGCGGATGAACGCGGGAACGTCGATCGGTATCTCGGCGGGGGCGAGGGGTCGGTGGAAGAAGCGGAAGTACGCGAACCCGGCGATGCCCGCGAGGATGAGAAAAAAAGAGCCGGCCAAGAGGAGTCGGTTCTTTGGCGTTTCCGGGGAAGAATTTACCTCTCGCGTTTCTCGCTGGCGCCGGCGCTCCTCTTCGGCCAGAAAGATTTTTGCCGCCGACATGTTGTCGCTCTTCACCGCCTCGGCGATGTCGTCTTGGTAGGTGCGTAGGCGCGTGAGCGTGGGGGGCGTCCTCCCCTCCTTCTCCGCGGGAGGGGCGACGTTCGGCGGCGTGTCTCCGGGGATATTTTCCATCCGGGCGAGTATACCGCGCCAGGAAAAAACCAGCGTCGCCTCGAGCGGCGACGCTGGCTCTCTGCTCGCTCCGGCTACTGCGCCGCCGCTGCCGGCGGGGTGCCGCCGGCCTTCTTGCCGCGCCCGCGCCCACCGCGTCGTCCCCGTCGCCTGCGGCCAACCGTCTCCTTCGTGGCCGCTGCGCCCGCGGCCGGCGCGGGAGTAGCTGGCGGAGCTTTGGCCGCGGGGGTAATCGGCGCCACGGCCGGGCGTCGCGCGCCGCTAATCAAGAATCGCCCTGGCTCCTTGTCGAGGTCGATGAAGTCGTCCACCGCCTCGATGAGCTTGCCCGAGGTAGACCGTCCGAACGAGACGGACTCGACCTGGCATCCGCCGTTGGCGCGGAGGTACTCGACGAGCGGGATGAAGTCACCGTCGCCCGATACGATCACTGCCACGTCGAGCTTGGGCGCGATGCGTACCGCGTCGATGGCGAGGCCGACGTCCCAGTCGGCTTTCTTCGCGCCGTTACTGAAGACCTGGAGGTCTTTCTCCTTGAGTTCGATGCCGGCCTTGGTGAGCGCGTCGAAGAACGCTTTCTCCTCGGCGGAGTCGGACGAGACGACGTAGGCGATGCACCGGATGATGCGCCGGTCGGCTGCCGCCGCTTTGACGACCGCGGCGAAGTTAACTTTTGCCGAGTGGATGTTCTTGGCGCTGTGGTAGAGGTTTTGCGTGTCGATAAAAATGCCGACGCGCTGGTCTTTGTGCTTGTGAACCATGTACTTGCTTGTCTGGAGGCCGCGCGAACGAATCGCCCACGTCGGCCTCTCTGGTGAAAATATGTTGCGGACCGTTTCTTAAATCCTCGCGCGCCGCGAGCCTGAGGCCCCGTCGCGCGCCACTGTTCCCAAAACGGCGACGCCGCGTTTCCGCGGCGCCCTCTCGTTTCTGCCTTAGGCCTTCTTCTTCAGCCCCAGCTTCTTAACCACCGCGGCGTAGCGCTTGGGGTGGCTCTTCTGCAGGTAGCCGAGGGTCGACTGGCGGCGGGCGACCATGCCGATCAGGCCGCGCCGCGAGTGAAAGTCCTTCGGGTTCTTCTTGAGGTGCCGGGAGAGCTCCTCGATGCGCTTCGACAGGATAGACGCCTGGACCTCCGGAGAACCGGTGTCCGCGTCGTGCATCTGCGTTTCCGCAATCGACTTACCCTTCTGCTTTTTGGTTAGCATGGCTGAGCCATAGTATCACGGCTACGTCGAGGACGCAAGCGAGCGGCCTCTAGGCCCGCAAGGCTTGGAGAGGGGGTAATTATTGTGCGACACTAGAACCCACTCCCCGAATGGATGCCTTCAGACTCAGAAGAACGCTTCGGCTCAGCGGCCGCGCGACCCCAGCATCGTCCGCGCGCTCTCGGCTGCGCCGCCATCGCGCCGGAGGTGCGTCCCCGGTCGCGGGCTCGGGCGCCCGCTCGACGCCGGGACCGTTCGCTCCGATGCTTTTTGGGAGCAGCTTCTAGCTATGGGAGAAAAGCAGCGCACCGAACTCGACCGCCTGACCCGAGAGTTCCTCGAGTACACCGAAATCGAGCGCGGCCGCTCGGTGAAGACGGTCGAGAACTACGCCCGCTACCTCGACCGATTCATCGGGTGGGGAAAGTTTGCCCGCGCGGCAGACATTTCGGCCGACAAGGTGCGCGAGTACCGCATCTGGCTTAACCGTCAGCTGGCCGCGCCGCTCCCCCGCTCCGCGCGCGTGCCCGGGACCGCCGCGACGCTCAAGAAGCGCACGCAGAACTACTACCTCATCGCGCTGCGCGCTTTCCTCAAGTTCCTCGCGAAGCGCGGCGTGCGCTCGCTTCCCCCGGAGCAGATTGAGCTCGCCAAGGTGCCGGCGCGCGAAATAGACCTCATTTCCTCGGACGAGCTCGACCGCGTGCTCGGCGGCCCCGACACCTCGACCGTCAAAGGGTTGCGCGACCGGGCGATGCTCGAGCTTTTGTTCTCAACGGGCCTGCGCGTCTCCGAGCTGTGCTCGCTCCCCCGCGACCTCGACCTCACCCGCGGCGAGTTTTCCGTGCGCGGCAAGGGCGAGAAGGTGCGCGTGGTGTTCGTCTCGCCCGCCGCCCGCAAGGCCATCGAGGCGTACCTCGATAAGCGCGACGATTTCGATGACGCTATGTTCGCGCAGGTGCCCGGCAAGGCCGGCGCGGCGGTCATGAAGAAGCAGGAGACGCTGCGCCTTACGCCGCGGTCCGTCGAGCGCATCGTCCGCCACTACGCCACCAAGGCCGGTGTCTCCAAGAAGGTGACGCCGCACACGATTCGCCACTGCTTCGCCACGGACCTGCTCGGCAATGGAGCAGACCTCCGCGCCGTCCAGGCGCTCCTAGGTCACGCGAACATCACTACCACCCAGGTGTACACGCACGTGACCGACAGGCACCTCCACGACGTGCACAAAGCCTTTCACGGCAAGCGTCGATCTTCTAGGTAACGAAAACCCCGCGAAGTGAATCGCGGGGCGGGCTCTACCCTTTCTTTTCGTCGGTCGAATCCTCTGCGGCGAGGAATTCATCCATAGCTGCTCCGAGCTGATTTTGGGGCACCCCCTCTCGGTACAGGTGTCGGGCTGAGAGGAAGCTTTTGAGCCTTTCGACTTTAGCCGCATCCCAGCCGTAGGCTTCCGCGCAATTCTCGCAGAGGATTTGGGTGTTAATGGTAGCCATATCGGTACTTCCTTTGCCCGAATTCTATACCCGCGCGTATAGGCGGGGTACTATGCCGCCATGTCCACCCGCCTCATTTCTTGGAACGTTAACGGCATTAGGGCCTGGCACCGAAAGGGCGGGCTGTCCTGGCTCCTCAAAGAGAAACCCGATTTCTTTTGCGTCCAGGAAACAAAGGCTCACCCAGATCAGCTGCCAGAGGAGCTCCTCTCCCCTGACGGCTACCACGCCTACTTCGATCACGCGCGTACCCGAAAGGGCTACAGCGGCGTCGCCGTGTACGCTAGAGAAGAGCCGGAAGAGGTTCGGGACGCGCTGGGCGTGCCGGAGCTAGACCAGGAGGGGAGGTTTTTGGCGCTCCTCTACCCCGGCTTCGCTCTCCTGAATTGCTACTTCCCCAACGGCGGCGGCGAGCCGCACCGCTTCGAGTATAAGCTCAAGTACTACGAGGCGTTCCTCGAATACGCCAAAAAGCTTGAGAAAGAGGGGTACGCGGTCGTCTTCTGCGGCGACATCAACGCGGCGCACCGGCCCATCGATCTCAAGCGAGCCAAAGAGAACGACGGAGAGATCGGCTTTCACCCCCTCGAGCGGGCTTGGATTGATAAGGTGATTGCCTCCGGCTTCGTAGACACGTTCCGAGCGCTCCACCCAAACAAAGAAGAGGCTTATTCCTGGTGGGACATGAAGACCGCGGCGCGCGAGCGAAACGTCGGCTGGCGTATCGATTACTTCTTCGTGAGCGGTGATTTGAAGGATCGAATCGTTAAGGCTGAAATCATGGCCGACGTTGAAGGTTCGGACCACTGCCCCGTGTCGCTGACGCTCCGGTAAGAGTTATCCACAGTTGCAATGCTATGTCCTATAGCATTGTCTTTTATATGTCCTATACTCACACACGAGATAGATCCTTTCAGACACGGCGACACTCTTCTCCCCCCGAGAAGTCGACGCCAGAATTAGTCAAGGATTTGGACAGAAGTTCCCACCGCCGCACGTACGGGACTTTTCCCTCAACAAAGAAGCGGGACTTGGTGCCAGCTTCCTCCCAGGTTCGTTGACTGAATCAAAGCTGAGCCGCCTGGGCACTCCTCTGCGCGTAGACAACTTCATAAATTCGAGCGCCTCACCCTCGTCCTCAACTACACGCGAACCGCCCACAAAGGCGGCTCTGTTATTTTTGCTGTTTCACGCGTAACCGCCGCCCTGTTGGGCGGCGGTCTTTGTTTTACCTAACGGACGTCGTGTTTTTTGCGCAGTGCGGCGAGCTCCCTTCCCTCTTCTTCGTCTTTGCTCTCCCGCCCAGCCTCTCCGAGCGCAATCAGATCAGCCTCGGGAAGCTTCGAAAGCTCCAGGGCTTTCCCCGAAAGGATTTCCTTCGTATTTTGGGCCGGATCCTCCAAAACAACCTCCAAGAGCGCGTGGAGAATGTGCCCGTATTTCGGCCCGACTGGAATTCCCAGCTCCTGCAGCGTCTCCCCGTTCACGGCGAGCATTTTTACGGAAATTGGGTCGCGCAACGCCTCATCGATCATCGATTTGTACTTTCTGAGGCGGTACGGCTCCTCCATGGGGCGTCCGGTTCCGATGCGGTCGCAGATTCTCAAGCTCAC
>CAZNOT010000006.1:0-22176 GCA_964574865.1 uncultured Candidatus Saccharibacteria bacterium
CTCCGCCTGCTATTTGTTAAGGTGTCGATAGTGCACCGTTATTATCAAGGTCGTAAACGAGGTCTGTTCCTGCACAACCAATAACACATAACAATAAAAAAATTATTAAATATTTCATAATATCTCCTATTTATTTTCAATTATAATAATTTTTTATATTTTACAACCGCCGGGGGCGCCGGGGGGGGCCCCGCGGCTGTTTCGGTCAGTTCCGGTTCGGGCTAGAGCAGAATCTCCTCGCCCGGCGCGGAGGTGTCGGTCGACTCGACCGAGCCGCCGCACTCCTTGGCCGCCGACTTGAACTCGCCGTAGGCCGACTTCTTGTCGTCCTTGAGCTCGCCGCGGGCGGACTTCATCGCGTCCTTGTAGTTCTTCCAGGCCGACTTCACCGCCTCCCTGACCTCCTTGCGATCGGTCTTGGCGTAAGCGTCGGAGAGGTCCGACTTACGCTCGGTGAGCGCGGCTTTGACGTCTGCGTTGAACTCGTCGAGCGCCGCGAGGAGCGCGTCCTCGCGTTCGGCGACGGCGGCCGAGAGGCAGGCGAGGTCAGCCGAGTCGAGCGCCTTGCCATCGCGCTTGCCGCGGCGAGACTCGGTCGAGGTCGCGCGGGAATCGTCTTCGCCGACGTCGTCGGAACCTCGGCGCGCGTAGGTCGGGGTCGCGATAACCGTGGCGAGGGTGAGCGCCGCGAGGCCGGCGAGGGCCGCCTTCTTTGTCATCTTCATAGATTGAAAGTTTAGACCGGTAAGGCGCCCGGAAGGGGGCGCCGCGCAATTATACCGTCCCGAAAATGAAGTGGAGATGAAGCGAATTTTCCCCTCAGATCGCGAGGAAAATTGCGCCCGCGGCCACGAGCGTCGCGCCGAGAGCGGATTTCCAGGTGAGCGAGGTGCCGAGGAACGCCACCGAGAAGATGAGGACGAAGACGACGGACAGTCGATCGAGCGCGGCGACGCCGATGAGCCGGTCGGCAGGCGCGGACTTCACCGCGGCGAAGTAGGCGAGCCACGAGGCCGCGCCCGCGAGGCCCGAGAGCGCAATCCAGAAGAGCGGTTTGCCCCACACCTGCGAGATTCCCGAGAACTTGCCGAGCGCGAGAGAGGCCGCGACGAGCGCCGCGGCCATTATTGCCGCGCGCGCGGTGGTGGCGAGGGTCGAGTCAATTTTGTCCAGCCCGATTTTGGCGAAAACGCCGACGAGGGCGGCGGTCGCCGCGGCAATGAGCGCGTAAATTTGCCACATGGTTCCTGGATCCTACCAGGCGCGTCGGGGCTGCGTTTCTTCGGAGAATAATGAGCCGCTCTTTAAAAAAGAGAGCCTCGCCGGTTTTCGGCGAGACTTCGAGGGTTCGGGCTAGACGAACAGTCGGGCGAGCAGGGCTCTCGTTTGACGCCCGAGCCAGACCAAGGTGTCGAGCAAGAGCCGCGGCAGCCTGACGAAGGTCAGACGAGCAGACCGAGAAGCGAGCTTCTCGAGCCATTTGGCGTAAGCTTTCGCGTACCGCTCGCTGGCCGCTTTCAGGAAGAAGTACGGGGCAGCGGCGAGGAGGGCGAAGAGCGCGCCGAACATGATCAGCAGCTGGAAAAGATCTTTACTCATATGCCTATTATAACATTTATATTTAAGTAAATCAAGTATTCGGCTTTCTGCTAGAGTTCGCCCGCGTATGGCTAAAAAAACTGAGGCAGGCAGCGGCTCCGCGGGTGCAGAGGCTTGGAATTTGGGCCTCATGTACGCGTCGGCGGCAGACCCCAAGCTCGAGCGTGACGTGCGCGCGCTCGAGAAGGCCTGCGCCGCTTTCGAGAAAAAGTGGCGCCCGGAAACAAAAAAGTTTGGGGTACCGGCGACGCTCGCCCGCGCCATGCGGGATTACGAGGCGCTCTCGGAGACGCTCGCCGCCGCGCGGCCAGGCTTCTACCTAGGGCTTTCCCGAGCGCTCGACGCCGAGAGCCAGGAGCTGCGGGCGGCCGAGGGCAAGCTGCACCAGCGCCTCGTCGCGGCCGGGAACCGAATCGAGTTTTTCACGCTCGCTATCGGCAAACTCGAAGCCGCCGCGCAGGCGCGGGCAATGAGAGCCAAAGAGCTCGCGCCGTACCGGTACTTCCTCTCGCGCCTTTTCCTGGCCGCGAAGCACCAGCTGCCCGAGGTTGCCGAGACGCTGTCCAATTCGCTCTCGCGCCCGGGCCGCTCCATGTGGATCGACATGACGGAAGCTCGCGAGGCGGGCCTGATGGTAGAGAAGGGCGGCAAGTCGGTGCCAATTGCCGAGGCGCTGGCGAGCATTCCATCGATTGATGACGTGGCCGAGCGCCGCGCGCTCGCCGCGCGCGTCACCGAGGCGCTCAAGGGTATCGCCCCCTACGCCGAAGCCGAGATCAACGCCGTCTACTCCTGGAAGAAGGCAATGGACGAGGCGCGCGGCTTCAAGAATCCCGAGGACGCCACGTTCCTCAGCTACGAAATTTCCGGCTCGACGGTCGCGGCGCTCCGGCGCGCGGTCCGCGAGGCGGCGCCGCTGGCGCGCCGCTTCTACGCGGCGAAGGCGAAGATTCTTGGTCTGCCCAAAATGACCTACGCCGACCGTGGCGTCGGGCTCCCGCCGAACCCGGACGTGCCAGCCTGGCGCCCGACGTTCCGCGAGGCTGCCGACGCGCTCGTCGAGATTCTGCGCCCGGTCGGCGCCTGGTACGTCGAGACTTTCCGGCGCTACCTGCGCGACGGCCAGATTGACGCCTACCCGAAGAAGGGGAAGACCGGCGGCGCCTTCTGCGCCTCGATTCGCCGCGCGCCGGTGTACGTGATGCTCAACCACGAGCCGTCGCCGCGCTCCTTCGCCACGATTGCCCACGAGATGGGCCACGCGTTCCACTCCGAGCACGCCGCCGCGCAGCCCGCGCTCTACGAGGGCTACTCGATGGCGACCGCCGAGAGCGCCAGCACCTTCTTCGAGCGCCTGGCGTTCGAGAAAATGGTGGCCGACGCGGCTTCTCCCGAGGCTCGCTTCGAGCTCCTCTTCCAGAAGGCGAACGACTTCGTCGCCACCGTGTTCCGCCAGATGGCCTGCTTCGAGTTCGAGGCCTCGCTGCACGCGCGCATCCGCGCCGAAGGGTACCTCTCGGCCGAGGAGATCGCGAAGGAGCACAACCGCGCTATGGCCGCGTACATGGGTGACGCCGTCGAGCTGGTCCCCGACGACGGCTACTTCTTCGTGACCTGGTCGCACATCCGGAACCACTTCTACGTGTTCTCGTACGCCTTCGGCGAGCTCGTCGCGAACGCGCTGTACGAGAAGTACCGCCAGGAGGGCAGCGTCGCCGCCTTCGAGAAGTTCATGGAGGCCGGCGGCTCGGACACCGTCGAGAACATTTTTGCCGCGAGCGGCCTCGACGTCACGGAGCATTCCTTCTGGAAGAAAGGGCTGGCCGGCTTCGAGGAGATGGTGGGGGAGATCGAGGCTGAGGCCGAGAAGCGGGCTAGGGGCAAAAAGTAAGCCGCTTCACACGGGCGCAGTTCGCGGCCAGCCTGAGCGCGTCGCGGCCGTGTCCGAGGAGGCCGAGCTGCGGCAGAAGCGGGCGGGCAACCCGACCCGGAAGCGGGGCGTTAATTGACATTACGCTTGTATTTGTTATAATGTTACCCGTAACAATTGACCCTTGAAACCCCCAGGTTCAGGCCCGCCCACGCGCGGCCGCTCCCCAACGTTTCCAATCAAACGAAAACCAATACCCAACACCAATACAAAAAATGAAACGACTCACCTCAGAATCAGTCATCACCGAAACCTACGAGGGCGGCCTCACCCTCATTCGCTACCCGATCATCGCCGTTGACTACGCGGCGGTCGGTCGCGATGGCGGCTACGCCGCCATGCTCCGCCAGGCCTACGGCGAGGGCTGCTTCTGCAACCCCGATATCACCCCGGAGAAATTCCCGGTCGCGGGCGATGGCCTCGTTCACCTCGAGCCGGCGATCCTCGCCTTCGGGCGGAACGTCTCCTCCGACGAGGAGGTCGTCGAGACGGCCGCGGCGCTCTGCCCCGAGGACCCGTGGGCGGTCGGCGAAATCGCCGGGCTCTGCGCCTTCACGGGCGCCCACCCCGACCTCCAGCGGGCGAACCCGATCTCGGCTCTCGGTTCCGTGGCCGAGGTGCGCGGCAGCCGCGTCACACCCTGCGCGTTCGGCTTCGACGTGCGCCGGGTGGTCGGCCTCCGTGGCTGGGGCTGCGGCTGGGCTGCCCACGAACGGTTCTTCGTCGCCCGCATCGCCTCGAAATAGGGCGCTCGGACCTCGGCCCGGCTCGGCCCCTCTGAACCTTGGACCCTTCGGTCCTCCGCCGGCAACGAACGTTGCCGGCGGATTTCTTTTTGTACAATTGCCCGCGGCAGGTGGAACGCCGTCGGCCACGGCTCTCGGCACCCTGCCCGCAACGCCCGCGGACAGAATCTGGCGGGCTACGGCTCGCCGGAGCGCGACGCGGGTGCGGTCTCAAAAACGAGGCAGTTGGCGCGGGGCGCTCCGGCGGCGCCAGCCTGTTCGCTCGCTACCGCCACCAGATTACGAGCGGAAGCTCGGCCGCCCGCCTCGGCGTAGGCTCCAGGTTTGAATCGGGGACGGCCGGCTGCTATAGTCTCGCCGCTCCGATTGGGCCTGTAGCTCACTTGGTAGAGCGCGTCATTCGCATTGACGAGGTAAGGGGTTCGATTCCCCTCAGGTCCACAAGGAAACCCCGCCCGCGCTGCCGTTACGGCGCGGGCGGGGTTTCCTTTTCTGTGCCGCCGGCGTGTACAATCTCGCCCTATGGAAAACAAAACGCCGCTCGTCGTTCTCGCCGCGGCCGCGCTCGCCGCGGCCGCCTGGTACTTCCTCCCGTCGCCGTCGGCAGCTCCCGGGGCGCCGTCGCCCGCGGCCACCTCGACGACGCGCGCGGCCGCGACCACGACGGACGACCGTGCTAACCTCCCACCCATGAACGAAAACAACGCGACCACGACCCGCGTCCGACTTTCCACGTCCGCCGGCGATATTGTCCTCGAGCTCTACACCGGCCAGACGCCGATCACGGCCGGCAACTTCATTAAGCTCGCCAAGGAGGGCTACTACGACGGCACCAAGTTCCACCGCGTCATCGACGGCTTCATGCTGCAGGGCGGCGACCCGCTCACGAAGGACGACTCGCAGTCGGCGCGCTGGGGCACGGGTGGCCCGGGCTACACGATCGAGGACGAGTTCGTCGCGGGCCTCTCGAACGTGCGCGGCACGATCTCGATGGCGAACACGGGCGCGCCGAAGACCGGCGGCAGCCAGTTCTTCATCAACCTCGTCGACAACACCAACCTCGACTTCGACAAGCCGCCGATGACCAGCCGCCACCCGGTGTTCGGCCGCGTGGTCGAGGGGCTCGACGTCGTCGATGAAATCGGCCAGGTCGCGACCGACCCGCGCGACCGGCCGATCGAGGCTGTGGTGATTCAGAAGGTCACGGTCGAGTAAGGTTTCTCCTCTCGGAAAAAGAAAAGCGCGCCCCGAACGGGGCGCGCTCGCTTAGCGCTTCGACTCGGCGAGGATTCGTTCCAGGAACGCCGGCTCCACCGGAACCCAGACGTCGGAATAGAAACCGACGCCCCTGCTGCCGCCCTCGCGGTGCACGATGATGTTCGCCTGCTGGTAGAGGGCGCCGCGCTCGTACCTGAGCGCGCCTGTCGGCAGGACGCTCTCGGGCGGGCCGTCTTTTGCGGCTATTGGGCGGGTGACGATCGGATTCGTTTCGATTTTCATATTTCGTTTTCTGTTTGGATAAAGATCGAGCCGGCCCCCGTTGCGGGGGCCGGCTCTCGTTCCGGTGTGGGTAAATCCCTACCGGCGCGCGCGTCGAACCCCGATCGTCTCGGGGCGCCAGGTCTCTGCGGTGCGGGCGTGGTGCCTCATGGGTGACGAGTACTCTAACTCTTTTCTCGTTCGCGCGCCGATCCAAAAGAAAAGCCACCGGGTTAGGGCGGCGTGAGAGCCGGAGGCGGCGGGTGAGGGGGTTGCGTCATGGCCGGGAGTCCGATGATTTGCGGTACCCACGGCTGGCGGGGGTCGGGTTGGGGCGGATCTTGCGCCTGCGGCAGCCGGTAGTAGGCGAGCGCTCTATCGTCGCAGAGCTGCCAGCCAGCGGCGAACAGCTCGTCGATGTAGGCCTGCGTGCCGCTCCGCATCATGCCGACGAGATCGACGTGCCCGGCGCTCATGTTGATGCCGGCAATTTGGCAGTGGTGGCCGAGGATTTGGAAGCCTCCGGTCTTGCTGAGCGAGTCGAGCTCGGCGAGGCCGAACTCGAAATCCTTGCCGCGGATCTTGAAGACGGGAGGGGTTGGGTGCCCGTCGTACGGAATGAGCCAGTACGGCGCTGATAGGGTTATTTGGATGCTGGGAATGATCATGGTTTCGGTCTTGTTCGCTACGGACGCTACCGCCGCCGGCAAAAAATATCCAGCGCGCGGTACAATTCCCGCCGTGAAGAAGCCCCGCCCTCGTAGCCTGAAAGTCCCCGCCGCGCTCGCGGCGATTGCGGTGGTTGCGGTCGCCGTGGTCGCGACTTTGCCTGTCGCCCCCGAGGCGGTCGCGCCGGTCGTCTGCGCCGCCGCGGAAATCGCGCCCCACGGCACGACCGTCGTGAGCTACTCGCCGGGCTGCGCCGAGCGCTACGCCGCGGCGGGCAAGAAAACCGTGCTCTTCTTCCGCGCGTACTGGTGCGGCGCGTGCGCCGACGCAGCCGCCCGTATCGCGGACGAAGCGGCGGCCGGACCGTCGGACCTCGTCGTGGTCGAGGTGGACTACGACGACTCGGCCGAGCTCAAACGGCGCTACGGAGTGACGCTCCAGCACACGTTCGTGCAGATCGACGCCGGGGGGAACGAGCTCGGCCAGTGGGTAGGGTTCGGCGCGCTCGCCGAGCTCTACGCGGCGCTCGACTAGCGGCGGGGTACAATCTCGGGGTGGATTTAGCGGCGCTGCTCCCGGCGGTGGACGGTTGGGGAAACTGGGCGTACCTAGCGATTTTCGCCGTCTCGTTTCTGGAGTCGGCTCCGCTCCTGGGCACCGCCATCCCCGGCGTCACCGTGGTTGCGGTCGCGGGGTTCGGCGCGGCGCAAGGCTTCTTCGCGCTGTGGCCGCTCGCCGTCGCCGTCTCGCTCGGCGCGTTCCTGGGCGATATCGGCGGCTACTGGCTCGGCGCGCGGAGTCGCGGCGCCTTCACCAACGAGGCGCGCTTCCTCAACGAGCGGCACTTGGTCCGCGCGAAGGCGTTCTTCGCCGCCCACGGCGGCAAGAGCGTCTTCCTCGGCCGCTTCTCGGGCGTGATGCGCGCGACCGTGCCCTTCGTCGCCGGCGCGTCCGCGATGCCGTTCTGGTCGTTCCTCGCCTGGAACGCGGTCTCGGCGCTCCCCTGGACGCTCGTCTGGCTCGCCGCGGGCTGGCTCTCCGGCGGCGCGATCCTATCGGTCTGGGATTTGGTCAGGTCAGTTTTTTAGGCTGGCGAAAAAAGAAAAGCGCCCGTATCTCAGGGCGCGTCGGGCGGGCTGTCGGGCTGGACGTCGGGCAGGGGATCGCCGGGCTGCGGGAACGGTCGGGTTGCGCGGCGCACGTTCGTGCCGAGGAGAATGTCCGCGATCGGCAGCACGACGTTGAGGTTCCACTCCGGCCGGTGGTGGTGCACCAGGTGGTGACCGTTAATGTAGCGGAAGAAGGCGGTCCGCTCGAACCATCGGCCTCTCGGCAGGTGCATGCACCAGTGGAGGTACTCGTACGCCGCGTAGTAGCACGCGAGCGCGGCGGTGACGCCGAGCGGCGCCGCGATCGATCCGTAGAGCCAGAGCCAGACGACCCAGAAGGGTGACGAGGCGATGGCCACGAGGACGGGCCCGTTCCACCAGGCCATGTGAATCGTGTGGCGGTCTGGTTCGCGCTGGAGGTGGTACGAGCTGTCCGCGCGGAAGGTGCCGTGGTGGGTCAGCGCGTGCGCCTCGTACGCGTACCGGAATTTTCCGACGGGCGCGTGCATGACGTAGCGGTGGAGGATCCACTCGAAGAGCGACGAGTACACGACGCCGACGGCGAAGAAGATTAGGAAGGTCATGTTGTTTGTGGGGTGCGAGGTTCCCGAAGAGTATAGCCCCCGCCGCCCGAAAGTCGCTGCCGACCAAAAGAAAAGCCGCCTTTCAGGCGGCGAGGCTGCGTCCGTGCGCGCGGATCCGGCGGAGGGTGAGTTTGCGCCGGTAGCCTGAATCATCGGCGCGGCACGCCTGGGTTATCGCCTGGAGATCCAAGCTGAGCGACGGGTGGAAATCGTCATCCCGGACCCAGAGCTCGTGCCACGCGATCCGCGCCCAGGTGGGCTTGAGGTTCACGCAGAGCCAGCGATCGATTGAGCGGAAGCGCTCGATCCACGCCGGGTCGAGCGACCAGAGAGCGCCCCGGACGAGCTCCGCGAAGCTATCGGCGCGACAGGTTGATTGAATCGGTGGTTTCATGGGCTGTCTGTCGGCCAGACTAGCGCAACTCTCGGGCTAGTCAAAAATTTCTCCGAGGTAGCTGTCGATGTCGCGCTGGTCCATGTCGTAAAAGTGAATGCCCTTCTTGTGGAGGTGGCGCGCGAGGTCCTCGCCGACGAAGCGCCAGTGCCACGGCTCGTAGATGTAGTACGCGTTGCCCGCGGGGTAGGAGAGGGTGAACCCGAACTTGTAGGCATTCTCCTCGAGCCACGCGAAGGCCTCGGTCTTATCGAAGCCGGTGAGGCCGCCGCCGATCGCGGGGGTCGTGAGGTCGACGGTTGTGCCGAGCTGGTGCTCCGAGTAGCCCTGGTCGGCCGAGAACTTGCTCGCGGCCGTCGTGCCGTAGGTCACGCTGTAGCTGCCCTTGAGGTCGGCTTGCTCGCCGAAGGAGCGGTAGGCCGACGCGACATCGATGGTGACGCCGTCGTCCTCGGCCGCCTCGATCATTTTTTTGAGGAAGGGGAGCACCTGCTTGTGGACCGTGAGCTCCTTGTCCTCTGGGGAGCGGTACTCGGCCGGAACGTCGAGCACCTTGGGCGGCGTGTAGTTCTCGTTGAGGAAGAAGACCTTCGAGTACTTGGCGAGGAGCTCGGGGTCGAGCTTCGCGAGGTCTTCGAGCTCGTCGGCCTTGCGCTCGGCCTTGCGCTTCTCCTGGGCGAGATCGTCGCTCTTCTCCTTCTCGGCGGCGAGCTGCTCGGCGAGCTGCGCGGTCTCCGTGCGCGCGAGCTCGAGGGCGACGGTCGTCGAGGCGGCCTCCGCCCGCGCCGCTTCGGCTTCCGCCCGCGCCGCTTCGGCCGCGCCGGCGGCGAGGTCGTAGCGGTACCATCCGAATCCGCCGGTGGCCGCGAAGATTGCGGCTAGGGCGGCCAGGACGGGAACGGTGGCGGGCGCTTCTCTCATGGGTACAAAATCTAGCATGTCACGAAAGCCAGGGCTGGGCCACTGATTCTTACGATTTCGGCTCGGTTTCGCGGAGCGACTCTCTACTTTGCCGAAGGTATTTCTTCAGGAGCGCGGCGAGCGCGAGGAACACGGCGAGGTAGGTGGTCGTGGCGAGCCAGCCTGGCAGCGCGGCGTAGAGCGACGGCCAGCGCGAGAGGGCTGGCCAGTGCAGCAGGTAAATTTCGTACGAGAGGAGACCGAACGTTCCGAGGAGCCGGAAACGGACTGGCGCGAGCGCGAGGGCGAGGATGACCGCGAGCGCCGTCACGATGCCGGCGCTCTGCTCCCAGGACGTTCCAATTCCCGCCGCGTGCACGGCGCACCACCCCGTAGCGGCGAGGAGCGACGCGGCGATCCAGCCGCCCGCACGGCTGTCGCGCAGGCCGATGAGCGCCCGCGTAATTTCGGCGCGGCTCGAGAGGGCCCACGCCGCGAGGGTGCCGATCGGGAAGGCGAGGTAGTGGTCTTGGTAGAGGCCGATGACGCCCGCGAGCGCCGAAGGACCCCACGCGGTAAGCGCGTACCCGAGCGTCGCGCAAACTACCGCCGCGAGCCACGGTCGTGCCGCCGAGAAGGCGAGCGGGAAGATCAGGTAGAACCCGACGATGAGCGTGAGGTACCAGAGCGGCGAATTGATGTCGGCGTACAGGTCGGCGGTGGGGAAGTAGCCGATGGCCGCGCGGGCAATTTCACCCACGTCTCGGCCGAGGCCCATCAGCCAATCGGCCGCGAGGAAAATTGCTAGCGTCGTCCACATCGGCGCGTAGAGCTTCGGCAGGTGGCGGCGGTAGAAGTCGGGCGCCGCGCGCGGGTTGGCGAGCGCGCTCGCGGCGAGCCCGTACCCTGCCAGGATTAGAAAAATGTTCACCCCGACTCCGCCGCCGACCGAGAGCGGGAAGAGGAAGCGCCCACCCGGCACGAGCGCGTAGCCGATGTGGGCGAAGACGACGAGCAGAATGGCGAGACCCTTCAGATCTTCGGTCGTGGATCGGGGGAAAAAATCTCCGCCTGGCTCACGTCGTCTGGCGCTCGCGAGCAGGGCGGCGGCGAGAATCGCCCCGAAAATCAAAGTCGAGCGGACGGGGTCGTCTAACAGGTTAACCACGGTGGGACTTTAGCACCGCGCGAGCTAAAAAATTGGCCGCCCAAAAAATGGGCCCCCGGGGCGGGACGATACCAAACCGAGCCTAACGGTACGGTAAGTGAAAAGTGAGAGCTCGATTACGGTCGGGGTGGCGCGCGAGAGCTAGATTCCCAAGCCTACCGGCGCGCCAGCCGACTGCCACGCCTTAATGGACTCGAGCGGGTAGACGAGCATGATGACGTTGAGCGTCAGGTTGTCGCGCACCCACAGCAGGCAGCCAATCTCCATCGCCAGGATGAGCGCGACGCTGGCCCACGTCGGGAACTTCCACGCGAACAGGAAGCCGAGCGCCGCGAAGACGACGTCCATCGACGAGTTGAGCACGCTGTCGCCGACGTAGCCGATCGAGATGGTTACCGCGCGGTAGCGGTCGATGATGATCGGCGAGTTCTCGAGGATCTCCCACCCGGCCTCGATGATTGCCGCCCACACGAGCCGCGCGCGCACCGACAGCTTCCGCGCCACGAGCCACAGGAACCAGTAGAAGATGAGGCCGTGCGCGATGTGCGAGAAGGTGTACGCGTCGGCGACGCGCTGCGAGTTCTCGTCGCTCCACACCGACGGCTCCCACCAGCCGAAGCGCCCGTCGGGTCCCCACGGCGAGCGCCCCATCCACAGTTCGATGGCGGCGGTCGCGGCAACCACCCCGAGGACGGCGAGCGCGGGTTTTCGGTAGCGGCGAATGAAATTCATGCGGCAATTGTACTCCCAACGGCCGGGGCAAAAAGAAAAGCGCCTCAGGGCGCTAGTGCCGTTTCTCGACGGGCGGGAGGTACTCGATTCTGATTCGGGCGCCGTCCACCCCGGCGGTAATCTCGATTGCCCCCGGGACGAGGTAGAAACCTTCGGCGTTCGGCGATACCAGCCGGGAGCGCGCCGACTGGTTCGGCGGCGCGCTCGCGACGGTCACCGTACCGGCGCGTCGTTACCTTGCAGCGCGCATCGACGGTTCTCTACCAGTGTGCGCGGCGGCGCAAGGGAGGATCTTATGCTGTAATATTCGGCCGGCGCCGACGTCCTAAACACCGTGACCCTCAAAAAACTTCCCGCCAAGATTTGCGCCGCGCTCGTCGCGGCGCTGCTCGTCGCGCCGTCGGCCGCGCTCGCCGCGGACCTCGAGGTCGCCGGCTGGATCCCGTACTGGAAGGCGAAGGAGGGCGCGAGGGACGCGCTCGCGCACCTCGACCAAATCGACGCGCTGTTCCCGTTCGCCTTCACCGTGAAGAAGGACGGGTCGCTCAAGGACGAGGCGAAGCTCTCGAAGTCGAACTGGAAGAAGCTCTTCGCCGCGGCGAGGAAGGACGGCGTCCCGATCATCCCGACAATCATGTCCGGCGACGGCGCGCTCATCGGCAAAATTCTCGGGGACGAGGATTCTCGCGCCGATCACGTCGGGGCGATCGTGAAGATGGTCGAGAAGGGTAAGTACGACGGCGTGGACATCGACTACGAGGGAAAGAAATCGTCCGGGCGCGACAACTTCTCGGCGTTCCTGGTCGAGCTGGGCCACGAGCTCGATTCGCTCGACGGCGGGAAAATCCTCTCGTGCACCATCGAGGCGCGCACGCCGCCCGAGGCGCTCTACCGCGACGTGCCCGCGACGCTCGAGTACTCGAACGATTTCGCGGTCATCGCCGAGGCGTGCGACCGCGTGAACGTCATGACCTACGATCAGCAGCGCGCCGACCTCGCCGAGAACTCGGCCAAGAAGGGCGAGCCGTACTACCCGGTGGCCGACGTCGACTGGGTGCGCAAGGTGGCCGAGCTCACCCTCGAGAGCATCCCCGCCGAGAAGCTGCACCTCGGCGTCGCGACGTACGGCCGCGAGCTCGAGCTCTCCGTCGAGCCCGAGTGGTACCGCGGCTACGATTCGCTCTGGGCATTCAACCCAGGCTACGCGGAGAAGCTCGCCAAGAGAAAGAAAATCGAAATCTTCCGCGCGAAGTCCGGCGAGGCCGCGTTCTCGTACTTCGAGGACCGTAAGGTCGCCAAGAAGATGGCGAAGGTCGAGGTACCCGACGGCACGCCCGAAGGCTTGCTCGCCGCGGCGCAGGCGCTGGCCTACGCCGACGAGACCGGCGAGACCGTCACCGTGAACTACCTCACGTGGAGCGACGCTGAGGCGATCGGGCAGAAGGTCGATCTCGCCCGCGAGCTCGGCCTCGCCGGCATCGCGATCTTCAAAATCGACGGCGGGGAGGATGAGGCAATTTGGGGTCTGGTGGAGTAGGGGCTTGCGCCGAAACTCTGTTGGGCGCAGAGTTTCGGCAGGTCCTTTCGAGAGACCGAAATTCTGGCCGTTTGGGAGAGCGGTCAGGTACCGAGAAAACAGGTGGCTGGGGGGCAGGGAGCCCTCCAGCCACCATTTATTTTATTTCTCGGACGAAAAGAAAAGCCGCCCGTACGGTGCGGCGGAGTCGGCTCAAGGTCGGGGGCGGTAAGCGGGGAGCTTTTTCACCTTAGACTTTCCGCCCGACGGTAGCTCGGCGCCTTCGGGCGCCGAAACGGTTACCTCGTCAGTGCCCGGGTCGTAGGAGACGGTCAGACCGTTCAGGGTGGCGGGTTCGCACGCGACGTGGTTCGACGCCAGCATGACCAGCTGGTCGAGCGGGCTGCCGAGAGGTTTTTTCGCGGCGACGATTTGCGACAGGTAGATTCCCGCGGCGGCGGCGAGGAAGTGCAGGATTACCCCGTACCGACTGACAGAGCCGGCGGCCTCGTCGAGGTCTCGCGCCGGGTTGAAGCCGTCGCCCGTTCCTCTTTCTTGCGTTCTTGTGTTCATGGTTTGGCGCGTTTCTACTCGGAAATGTTTGCGACGGCAAGGCCTTTTTGGGTTTAGGGCTGAAAAGAAAAGACCCCAATGTGGGGTCTGAGGTCAGGCGGCGATGAGGTCGGGCGCGTGGTCGGGGAGCGGCACGATGCTGAGCGTGCGCCCGGCGGGGCCGTCCTCTCCGGCGAACCGGAAGGACTCGATGCCGACGACCTCCTTGATGAGCTCAGGTCGCTTCCGGATGAGGTCCGCCTGACTGGTGCGGCGGAGCAGGATGCCGTCGATTGGCTCCTGCCGCTCGCCGCTCCTTCGGTCAATCCGCGCCCTCAGGATGCGGACGACGTCCTCGAAGATTTCCCTTTCACGGAGGCTGGAGAACTCAATGTGGACTCGCTGGCCTCCGAACGTTACCGGTTCGGATGAAACTTTCATTCCGGGGCAGGTTACCCACCCCGCCGCGGGACGTCAACGTGCGGCTACTGTTTGCCCAAATCCAGGTGCTGGTTGATGCGGACCTGCGCGACGAACTCCGGCACGTGCGAGACGAGGATCATGGCGCCCTCGTACTTATCCAGCGCAGCCGCGATAACCGGCAGGTGGCGGAAGTTGATGTGGTTGGTGGGCTCGTCGAGGATGAGGAGGCCCGGGCGCTCGAGCACGAGCCGCGCGAACGCGACGAGGCCTTTCTGGCCCTCCGAGAGGCTGCCGATTTTCGCGTGCGCCATGTCACCCGTGATGAGGAAGCCGCCCGCGACGGCGCGGATTTCCTCGTCGGTTAGGTCCTTCGAGACGGCCGAGAGCGACTCGAGCACCGTGTGGTCGAAGTTGAGCGTCGAGAAGTCCTGGCGGTAGTAGCCGACGCGCACGCCCTTCGCGATGGTCGAGCCCGCAGCGGCGCCCGTCGCGATCGCCTCGAGGAGCGTCGATTTGCCGATGCCGTTCGGCCCCGAGAGCAAAAGGTGATCCTTCTTGCGGAGCGCGACGTGCGCGTCGCGTGTCACCGGCTTGTGGTTCTTGAGCACGGAGACGGACGTGAGCGAGAAGAGCTCGCCCGAGAGGTCCTCCTGGACGGGGATCGTGAACGGCCGGATCGTCCGGTCCTCGCGGCGCACGTCGACCTTCTCGTCCTCGAGGTCCTCGGCCTTCTGGCGCATGCGCTTCGCGACGAGGCGCATCTGGCCGCCCTTGTTCGCGAAGAAGTTCGCCTTGTCCTTGTTCGCCTGGATTTCTTTGGCGAGCTGCGCGTTCTTGCGGTTCTCGCGCTCGACGCGCAATTTAATCTGCTCGACCACGTCGCGGTAGTCGCCGACGTACTGCTCAATTTTCCGCGTGTGCACGTCGAGGTAGATGACGCCGTCGGTGAAGGCGTTGAGGAAGTCCGCGTCGTGGGAAATCACGAGGCAGGTTTTCTGGTAGCCGACGAGGAACGCGGTGAGGTGCTCGATGCCCGCGTGGTCGAGGTTGTTAGTCGGCTCGTCCAGGAGGAGGAGGTCGGGGTCCTGGATGAGCGCCGAGGCCAGGAGGAGCCGCGCCTGCTGGCCGCCCGAGAACGTTTTCACGAGCCGGTCGTGCGGCGCGTGCAGGTTCACGACCTCGAGCACCGCGTCGATTTTGGGGTCGATGTCGTACACCTTCTTCGGGAAGCACTTCTGGAAGAAGTCGCGCACGGTGAGCTCGCGGTCCTCGCGCGCGATGACCTGCTTGGCCGTCGCGACGGTGAGGCCCTTATCGACCATAATCTCGCCGGACTCGGGCGCGAGCTCGCCCGTGAGCAGTTTGAAGATGGTGCTCTTGCCCGCGCCGTTCTGGCCCATCAGGGTGAACTTGGCGCCGCGGCGCAGCGAGAAATCCACCTCGTCGAGGATCGGCTTTTTGGCGCCGAACTCGAACGAGACGGCGTCGAAGCGGACGACTGTTTCTGCGCGCGACATGGGGAAGGGACACTATACGTAAAAGGGCGAGGCGGGAAGGGGAAAAGAAAGGCTCGCGCCGCCCTTTTCCGCGCTCGACGAGCTCTTCGCGCCCGCGTCGCGCGGCCTTCGGCTCAATCTCGCACGGTGACCGGCACGCCCAGCTCGGCCCACAGGTACAGCTCGCGGGCGGCGTCCGGCGCGAGGTTCACGCAGCCGTGCGACCACGGACTCCCGAAGCCGTTGTGCCAGTACGCGCCGTGCACGACCGCGCCCTGCTCCGTGAAGTAGAGGTTCCAGGGGACGCCGGGCAGGTCGTACTTCTGGTCGCTGATGCCCGGCAGCGGCCCCTGCATGTAGCGGCTCGGCGTCTTGCGGAAGACGCTGAAGTTGCCGCGCGGCGTGGGCGTTTCCTCGAGGCCGGACGAGATCGGCTCCTCCATGAAGAGCTCTCCGCCGTCGTAGGCGTACAGCCTCTCGTCCGAGAGGTCGACGAGGATGCGCTTGGCGCTCGTGGTCGTCGCGCCGATCGCCGCGTCGAGCACGCCCGGGTCCTCGAAGGCGCGCGCCGCGCTCGGGTCGGCCACGACGTACCAGTCGCCGCTGATCCGCTCGGGGTAGCGGACGGTCCCGTCGAAAATAATTTTGTGCCAGCGTCGCCCGCCCGCCGCCGGGTCCTCGTCCGGCACCGTCTCGGCCGCGACCTGAAGCACGAGCCCCTCGCGCAGCTTCATGACCGACGGGCCGGCGACGCCGGGGCTGGGACGCACGTTCACGCACGGAGCGCCGGCGTAGGCCGAATCGCACCCGCCGATAATTTCAATGTAGTGAAAAACCGGCGCCGCGGCGGGCGGAGCCTCGGCCTCCGGCTCGCTCTCCGGAGCCGTGACGCCCGGGGACGGGGCGAGCCAGATCGCCAGGGTGACCGCGAGGATGAGTGCGCCCGCGGCGCTCGCCGCGAGGATCGTTCGGCGCTCGAAATTTTTTCTCACGCCGTTAGCTTATGGGAGCGGGCGTTCTGGCACAAACTGGGCGCGGCTCGCGGTGGTAGAGTGGCGGGGAACCACCGACCGATCTTACCTCGCGTAACTTTTCACCATGGTCCCACTTTTTATTGCGATTCTCGTAGCCCTCGGCGCCGGCGGCACCGTCGTGGCGTCCGATTCGGCGCGCCCGGGCGACATCCTCTACCCGGTCGACCGCGCCGCCGAGCGCGTGCGCGTCGCCTTCACGTCCGAGGAGGACGAGGCCGAGCTCAAAATTAGGTTCGCCAACGAGCGGCTCGACGAGCTCGAGTCGATCGTCTCCGAGGAATCGGAAGACGGCGAGGATGACGATTTCGACGCCGGTGGCGCCGCGACGAGCTCTCCGGCGCTCGAGTTTTCGGACGACGCGACGGAAAACCTCTCGCGCGCGCTCGATATTCTGACGTCGCACCTGGCCGAAATTCACGGCCTGGCGTCGACCACCCCGGGCGTGGCGGAAGCCATTAGCCATCTGGAGCTCCGGCTCCTCGGCGACGCCGACACCCTCCCAGCGGAGCTGCGCGCGAAGATTCGCGACGACCGCGGCCGCGTCGAGCTCCGCACCGAAGACGGCAAGATCCGCGTCGAGGTGAGGAAGGATGGCTCGCTCCGCGTGAAGTCCGAGCTCGAATACGAAGACGAGCTCGAGGATGAAAACGAGATCGAAGACGAGCGGGAATTTGAGGACGAAGACGAAGGCGACGACGATCGCCGCGGCGCGAACTCCGGCTCGGGCAAGGTGGAGGATGCCTCGGACGACGAGCTCGAGGTTGAGGTTGAGATTGAGGACGAGGATGACGAATCCGATTCTGACGACGAAGACGAAAACGAGGACGAAGATTCTGATTCCGACGATGAGGAAGACGATTCCGACGAGGATGAGGACGAAGACGAAGATGAGGATCGGGATGAGAGCGACGATTCCGACGATGACGGCAGCTCGGGTTCGTCGGACGAGGACTGATTCATTGGCGGCTTAGTTCGAGGAACGGAAAACCCCGCGCGAGCGGGGCTTTCCGAGCGCGAGTCGTCGGGGCTGAACCTGAGACTTCTTTACCCCGCGCACCCGCGCGGCCACTCGTCGCATGTAATTAAAACGTCCCTAACCCGTCTGTAATAGTGTCGCCGCGGGAAGCCGCACGCGACTATATCCATTTACCAGTAACGTACACACCATGCAAAAGACACTGATCAAGATTGCGGCTGTCGCAGCCGCGGCCGCCGCTCTGGGCGTCGCCTCGGCCGCGTACGCCTCGTCGCACCCCCAGTGGGACGCGTCTGGCGCCTACGTGGTCAACATGAACTACCTGGGGTCTGATTACGCGCACGACGTGGTTCTCGCGCAGGACGCTGCGGGCGACCTCTCGGGCCACGGTGGCAGCCCGGCCGGCGCCAATGCGTACACCTGGGTCGTTACCTCGGGTACGGAGAGCGGCAGCACCGTCGACTTCTTCGCCAGCTACACAGCTACCGCCGACGCCGTGACTCCGCAGACTGTGATGCACGTCGTGGCGACCGTCGCCGCGGACGGTTCGCTGTCCGGCGTGTGGTCTGATAACTACCAGGGGGGTAGCCGCTCCGGCACGCTCGTGAGCGTCTCGGGTGTGGCCGGCAAGCTTGGCGCCCTGAGCGCCGAGGATTTTAGCGTGGTGAGCTACGACACCGGACTCGGCACGCTGAAGGGTTACTCCGCGGGCTTCGGCCTCACCGGCGCCACCTTCGAGGACGCGCAGTCTGTGGTCGTGAAGCTTTACTCGGGCGCCACGCTCCTCCAGACCAACACCGCGACCGCGAAGGTCGGCGACGAGATTACCGGATCGCAGATCTCGTCCCCGTTCGACGTCTCCGGCAGCTTCGGCTACGCGGCTGACGGTTACTGGGTGAACGTGCGCGAGGCGCAGTACGGCCAGAGCGTCCCTGCCACGCGCGTCGTCGCGATCGTGACCCTCGAGAACGGCAAGGTCGTCACTGCCGAGAGTACCGTTCTCGCCGGCGACCCGGCCACGATTTACCCGGTCGTCACGCCTCCGGCTAAGCCGTCCACCAAGGACCAGTGCAAGAACGGTGGTTGGAAGACCTTCGCCAGCCCGACGTTCAAGAATCAAGGTCAGTGCGTGAGCTCGACGGTCCGCTCGAACCGCTAGGTAGGCGGACCGCGAAGGCTAGATCCGCGAGCGAGGCGGCCCCGAGAGGGGCCGCCTCGCTCGCGCGCCACCCGGAGACGAACCACGGCACACGCGACTCGGGTAATTAAATAGACCCTGGCACGTCTAAGTAGGGGAATAGCCACGACAAAGGCTATCCATCCGCACGGCGGAGCCTCAGGGCCCCGCGCGCGAGATTTAAACCCAAACACCAGACTCCCATGATTGCCACCAAAATGACCTCGAAGATTATCACCCTCGGCCTCGCGGCGGCGCTCGCGCTCGCGCCGGCCTTCGCGTCCGCGGCCACCTACGCCTACGTGAACTCCAGCGGCGAGGTTCAGCCGGTCGTCGCGGCCAACTGGCAGGCGGCCATCGCGACCGCCCCGAACATTGCCACGCACAGCGGCGTGATTCTGATCGACGGCACCGACTCGACCCTCCTCGACGACAGCGTCAACGGCGCCTAACCAGACCCACAGGTCAGGCCGAAAGGGCGCCCCGAACGGGCGCCCTTTCGAGGGAAAAATTCTCCCCACCGGACCGTGCTACCGTGCCCGAAGACATTCGATAACGCCAAACGCCATGAAGAACTTTACCGCCGCCAAGTCCGCGCTCGCCATCGCGCTCGTCGCCCTCGCGGCCTCCTCCGCGCCCCTCTCCGCCGAGGCGGCCTCCAAGAACACCTGCGACGTCGAGGGCGCCGCCGGCATCGACGCCGAGTCGCTCTCGGCGACCTCGTCGCGCCCGACGCTCACCGGGGTCGCGTCCACGTCCCGCACGGTGCAGATTGTCATCCGCAAAGAGGGGAGCGAGAAGACGTACTACAAGAGCAAAATCGTCAGGGTGAAGAAGGGCGAGTGGTCCCTCCGCGTGCCCAAGAAGCTCAAGGACGGCGAGTACGACGTCGAGGTGTACTGCCCCAAAGTGAGCCGCGGCACGTCCATCGCGGCGGGCACGCTCGAGGTGGGCGGCGAGGTCGCGTCGAAGCCTAGGGCCGGCGCCGCTTTCACCGTCACCTCGATTCCGCTCCTCGCGGGCGGCGTCGCCGACGAGGGTGAATCTGTGCCGGTGGCCTACCTCCAGGTGCGTAACACCGGGAAGTCTGAGATCGATATGAAGGGCTTCTGGGTGAAGCAGAACGGCACCGCGTCGGCCGACGTGGTCGACGGATTCACCGTTGTCGACGGGACCGGCAGCTCGCGCGTCACGACCCGCGCATCGATCAGAAACGGCTCCGCGTTCGTGAAGACGGACGTCTCGATTGCCGCCGGCGATTTTGCCCTGTTCACCATCAAGGCGAACCTGGCCGACTCGTTCGGCTCGGCGTCCGGCAAGAACCTCAAGATCGACGTGACCTCCGCCGAGGGCGCCGCCAAGACCTCCGGCAAGTCCCCCACCCCGGGGCCGCCCGGGGCGCGGCGGGCGCCGCCCCGGTACCGCCCTGTCCCCTGGTCTGCCGCGGGTGGGGGATGCGCGCGCCGCCCGACGGGCGGCGCGCTCTTTTCTTTCGCTACCGGTGCGGGCACCCCGGCCAGCAGCACGGCCGCCGCTTTCCCCGCGCGAGGTCCTCGGCTGCGCGCGCGACGTGCTTCTCCCGCGTCTCCGCCTTCTTCACCGACGTTGCCCAGCAAATCCACTCGTTCCGGGCGAGCGGCGTGACGGCGTTCCAAGCCGCGAGCGCCTTCGGGGAAGCGGCGAGCGCTCGCCGCAGGTCGGCGGGTACGCCGTGCGCGGTGCCGGAGGAAACTTTCTGGCTAGCCACGAGGCCAGTGTAGCGCGGCGGCTAGCCTCTGCGGGCTTTGGCCGGGCGCGGCTTTAGGGGCGGGAGGTCGAGGCACTTCACGCACCGGCAGCCCTTCGGCTCAATGTGCCGGTCGAAGTACTCTTTCCCGTAGTCGTAGGAGAGCTCTTCGCCCGCCGCGATGCGCTTTTTGGAAAAGATGAACATCCGGCCGCTGCGCCCCACAGCCTCGCAGTTCGGGCGGCACGAGTGGTTGATGTACCGCGCGGTGTTGGACGGGACGTTCCCGTCGATGGTTTTACCCTTGGCGACCTCGAAGAGGTACTTGCCCCTGTCGCGGTCCGCCTCGGCCTCGCTGACCCGGCGGCCCGTGTACTCGACGACGCACACGCCCTTCGGAATCTCCTCCTCGGCGAAGAGGCCTTTCCCGGTGCCCGACTTGCCCACGCGCAGCGCGTAGCCGCCGGGGGTGTACTTAGATTTTCGCTTGGCCATCGGTGCGGGGATAGAAATTTAGTACAGATCGTCTCTCGGCGAAAGGTCTCAGATTTGCTCGTTCGGAGCGGGACAAAACAGAGCGTTCATCCAGAAAGAAAAGCCGCCGGCGCAGGGAGCGCGCGGCGGAGGGTTGGCTACAGCCAGGATTGTATAGCCCGAGCCGCGAGGCTGACGCCGACCAGCATTGGCATGCCTCGCCAGACAATGGCCGCGAGCCACTCCCCGCGGCCGCCGTTAGCGACGTCCCACCGGGCGGCCGAGATGCGCATCAGGCGGTAGTCGCGCTCGTCGGAAGTTTCGGCGTCCCGGTGGTTGAGGAGAGCTCGAGCCTCGAGCGAGGCCAGCTCGCGATTTTTTTCGATGGTCTCCGGGGTTTTTGCTAGGCCGCGGAGGCCGAAGATTGCTAGCGCGAGGCCAGCGACGAATTGAACGATAGAGAAGGTATCCATTCGTATTTCACTGTAACACAGCTTAATAGGTGAGTCAAAGATTCCCCCTAGCGTGTCGGCGGACGCGAAACAGAGACGGCTTCTGTTCGAACCTCCCAGAACCTAGGCACAGAAAGACGGGAAGGACTTTTTCGGAACGCTCGTGCGGGTGGCTCCAACGCGCCACGTATCGGAAATAAAAAAATCAGCCCCGCCGTTCACACCTGTCGGTGTTACTGGGCGGGGCTGGTGAGTTAGCCGATGGCGGCCGCCAAGGCTTCTCCTTGCCGGTCGAGCTCCTCTCGGAGCTGCTCGGCCGCATCCTTGCGGCCGAGCATGCCGTTATAGATGGCGGTTGCCACCTCCTCCGCCCCCTCGGCGCAGCCGCGGAGCTGCGCGAGGTCGCGGAGGTTACCCCAGAATTGGGCGCTTTCCAGACCTTCGTCTGGTTTGTGGCTGGCGATCCGCGCCAGGGCGCGGATCGCCTCCATTCCAAACCCGGCAAGGAGGACCTTGCCGATGTGGTGGGCCTCGCGGGCGCTATCGTAATCCTCCAGCGTCGGGAACCACCCGAGAGTGGAGTTGACCTCCGTCACCTCGCACTCGGGAAATTCAACACCTGTGACGGCGTTGAGGGCTTGGCGGGCGCCCTCGAAGCTGGCGCGGGTGCCCGCGGGCACCACGTAGCGGTTCCCCTCGTCCGAGAACGAGTCGAACCGCGTTGATCCTCGGCGCGACCCGAGAACCAAGGCCGCTCCGTCGGAGGAGGGGGCGACCCAGTCGCCGAAGATGTTATCTGTGGCCTCGCCTTCCGCTGTGGGGCAGCGGTGAGGGAGATTTTTAGGGATGGTGAATCCCTGCTTGAACAAGATGTTCGCTCGCATCGTGAATTGTGATTGTGGTTGTGCTGGAAAGATTTGGGCCTTTCGGCTACCGTTTTTGGTGCTCGCTTTCCGTTCGAGCTCGGCTCCCCGTGCACCCTCTCGGGCGCGCGCAGAGCCGGGCTCGACGTGCCAAAAACTCACGCTGTCAAAGGCCTA
>CAZNOT010000007.1:0-2160 GCA_964574865.1 uncultured Candidatus Saccharibacteria bacterium
CGCCGCATCGACAACCAGCTCCGCGGCCGCTCCGGCCGTCAGGGCGACCCGGGCGAGACCGTGTTCTTCGTGTCGCTCGAGGACGAGCTGATGAAGCGCTTCGCCTCGCCGACCGTCGGCGCCGTGATGGCGCGGCTGAACATTCCCGAGGACGAGCCGATCCAGGCGCGCATCGTCTCGAAGGCGATCGAGTCGGCGCAGACTCGCGTGGAGGGCGCGCACTTCGACTCGCGTAAGTCGCTCCTCGACTACGATACCGTCGTCTCGACGCAGCGCGATGCCGTCTACTCACGACGCCGCGGCATTCTGCTCGCGTCGGGTGAGGAGACGTTCCTGGCCGCCGCCGCGGCCGCGGGGGAGGGCGGCGAGAGCCTGGTGGCCGCGGCGCGCGAGCGACTCGGCGATGCGGCTCCCGTAGAGATTCGCCGCGCCGCGCTCTCGGCGATTGACCGCAGCTGGATCGACCACCTCGAGCTGATGGACTACCTGCGATCGAGCGTCTCCCTGAAGGCGTGGGGCCAGCGCGACCCGCTGGTCGAGTACCAGCGCGAGGGGCGCCGACTGTTCAACGAGATGGAGGCCGCTGCCGCGGGGCGCCTGCGCGCGGTGCTCGAGCGCCTCGCCGCCGCGCCTGCGCCCGCCCCCTCCGACGCGGTCGTCGAGACGGCCCGCGCCGCCGTGGTCGCCGCCGCCGGTCGCGACGCGGCCTCGGCCGAAGCGACGCGCGGGAAGATTGGGCGCAACGACATGGTCACGATCGTGAAGGGCGACGAGCGCCAGACGCTCAAATGGAAGAAAGCGGAGCCGCTGCTCGCGGAAGGTTGGGCGCTGGAGAGGTAACAGGTAAAAAGTAGTAAGTAACAGGTTCGGACCAAAATCTCGGAAATTGTTACTTGTTACTTCTTCCTTGTTACTTCGCGCCTCTCTGCTAGCATCCCGGGCGTGAAAGCCCCCCGGCTCGGCACTTGGCTCCCCTTGGTCGTAGCACTCGCGGCCACCCTCGCCGCGCCGAATTTTGCCCTGGCCGCGACGGTGCGCACCGGCGGGGTCGTCGAGGTTCCCGCGGGAGAAACTCTTCCCGGGAATGTCTACGTTGCCGCCGGTGTGGCCGAGGTCGCGGGCGACGTCGACGGCGACCTTCTCGTCGTTGGCGGGTCCGAGGTGTCGGTCACAGGCGACGTAGCTGGCGACCTCACCGTCGTCGCTTACGGCGCGGCTGTGTCCGGAGACGTGGCCGGCGACCTCCGGGTCGCCGGCGCCCTCGTCTTCGTCTCTGGCACGATCGGCGGCGACCTCGTGGCCGCGGGCGGCCGCGTCCTCGTGCTGCCGGGTTCGCGCGTCGGCGGCGACCTCGTGGCCGCGGGCGGCGAGTTCGTCACCCAGGGTGATGTGTCCGGCACGCTCAAGGTCATCGCCGGCGCGGCGTCCATCGGCGGAAGCCAGCGCGGCGGCAGCGTCACCTCGCGCGCCGTGACCTTTCTCCCCGACGCCGCGGGTGGCGCGATTTCCTACTACGCGCCGGACCGCGCCGTAATTCAGAGCGGGCCGTCGCTCGCCGCGCCCTCGTTCAACCAGATTCCTCCTATCGCCGAGGTCGGCTGGGTGAAGAGCAGCCTCCTTACCTTCCTCACGCTCTGGCGCTTCCTCTCGTTCGCCTCGACGCTCGTGCTCGCCCTCGCGATCGCGTACGGCGCGAAGGTTTTCGCGCAGGAGACCGCGGAGCAGGGTAGCCGGAGCGTCGGGCAGTTCCTCTGGAGCGCCGCCGTGGGCTTCTCGACTTTCGTGGTTTTACCGGTCGTGTCGCTCCTCGCGGTGGCGAGCATCTTCGCGCTCCCGCTCGGCGTCCTGGGCGGCCTCGCGACCATCGCGCTCGCGGTCCTCGCGCCGGCGCTCGGCGCGCTCGCGGTCGGCCTGGCGATTGAGCGTCCGCTGCGTCGGGGCGCCGACGTTACCGTTTCGTACCGCGCCGCGGCGCTCGGCGCGGTCGCCCTCGCCCTGATCGGGCTCGTGCCGGTCGTCGGTTCGGCCGCGCGGCTCGTCGCCGCGCTCGCCGGCGCGGGCGCCGGCGCGCGCGTGGCTATTCGTCGGCTCCGTGGCGACAGCTGGAGCATCGAGAAAGTCATCGCGAAATGGGGCGGAGGAGGGGCGAAGTAACAGGTA
>CAZNOT010000007.1:2260-6147 GCA_964574865.1 uncultured Candidatus Saccharibacteria bacterium
AAGTAACAGGTAGCAAGTTATGAGAGCTGT
Source organism: uncultured Candidatus Saccharibacteria bacterium (assembly GCA_964574865.1). GTDB lineage: Bacteria > Patescibacteriota > Minisyncoccia > Phycocordibacterales > JAACPR01 > DATDYW01. Next base: position 2,291 of record CAZNOT010000007.1, read on the forward strand.
GACGCACAACGGACGGTGCCACGCGGACGACGTGTTCGCGGCGGCCACGCTGCAGCTCAAGTTCGGGGAGGGTATCGAGATTGTGCGCACGCGCGACGAGGCGACAATCGCGGCGGCCGACATCGCGTTCGACGTCGGCCACGCCTACTCGGCGCGCGACCGCCGCTTCGATCACCACCAGCCGGGCGGCGCGGGGACGCGCGAGAACGGAATTCCGTACGCGGCATTCGGGCTCGTGTGGAAGGAGTTCGGCGAGGAGGTCTGCGGCGGGGACGCCGCCGTGGCGGCCGAGGTGGACGAAACTCTGGCGCAGTCGGTCGACGCGAACGACAACGGTTTTTCCTTCTTCGATCGCCGCGAGGGTATGCCGGTCCCGTTCTCGTTCGACGCGGCCTTCAAATCGATTTCGCCGACCTGGCTCGAGGACGAGTCCGCGCACGACGCCGCGTTCTTCGAGGCCGTGGGGATGGCGCGCCGAATCCTTGAGCGCGTGGTCGCGCACGCTGCCGCGAAGGTGAAGGGCAACGCGCTCGCCGAAGCTTGCTACGCGAAGGGTGGCGATCCCCGCCTCTTGGTACTCGACGGCCCGTACCCGCACGGTTCGGTGATCGAGGCGCACCCGGAAATTCTTCTTACCGTTTCGCCGGACGTCTTCGCCGGTCGTTGGAACGTGAAGACGGCGCAGGAGAAGGCCTCGTTCGTGAGCCGGAAGCTCCTGCCCGAAGCGTGGGCGGGCCTGCGCGACGCTGAGCTCGAGGCAGCCTCCGGCGTGCCCGGCGCCACCTTTTGCCACCGCGGCCGCTGGTTCTGCGCGGCGAAAACCGAGGAGGCCGCGCTCGCGCTCGCGGCTCTCGCGCTTGCGGACTGAGGCCTCGGCCGCTAGGGTCGGCCCATGCCCAAGTTCTTTTACTCTCCGTCTGTAGGCCGCGCGCCTGCCGTTCCAGAGATTGCCTTCTTTCCGGTCTCGTCTCCGCCGTCCGTCCACCAGATCGCGGAGCTCGCCGGGCGTCTCTGGCCGCACGTGCCGCTCTCGCAAATCCGCCTCACGCCCGGCGTCAACTGCTTCTACGTCTCCGCGGGCGAGGCCGCGACCGAGCCGGTCGAGCGCGACCCGGCCTCGTCTTGACGCTTCCTTGGGGGCGTTTTCTTTTTGCCTCTAAAAGTGTAGAGTGCCGCGCACGAATGCTTATCGACGAAATTCAGCTCCGGCTCGAGGCTGGCAAAGGCGGCGACGGCGTCGTCCGCTGGCGCCACGAGAAGGGTATTGATATGGGTGGTCCCGCGGGCGGCGACGGCGGCCGCGGCGGCGATGTCTTCGTTGTGGGTCTACCGAATGCGAACCTCCTCCTGCGCTACCGTCAGGAGAAAGTTTTCAGCGCGGAGAACGGCGGCTCCGGCGAGTCCGGCTCGCGCCACGGCGCGAGCGGCGAGGACCTGACGCTCGAGCTGCCGCTCGGCTCGGTGGTCAAGAATCTCTCTACGGGCCGCTCGGTCGAGCTGCTCGAGGCCGGCGTGCCGGTGAAAGTGCTCTCGGGCGGGCAGGGAGGTCTCGGTAACGAGCGCTTCAAGTCCTCAACCAACCGCAGCCCGCAGCAGTTCACGCCGGGCGAGGCGGGCGAGGCGGCCGAGTTCCTGATCGAGCTGCGCCTCATTGCCGACGCCGGGCTCGTGGGCCTGCCGAACGCGGGCAAGTCGACGCTGCTCAACGCGCTCACCGGCGCGGCCGCGAAGGTCGGCGCCTACGCTTTCACCACGCTCGATCCGAACCTCGGCGTCCTGTACGGCAAGGTGCTCGCCGACCTGCCGGGGCTCATCGAGGGCGCGGCGGACGGCAAAGGTCTCGGCCAGAAGTTCCTGCGGCACGCGTCGCGCACGCGCCTCCTCGTGCACTGCGTGTCGCTCGAGTCAGCCGATCCTGTCGCCGATTACAAGACCGTGCGGCGCGAGATCGAGTCGTGGGAGAGGGGCGCGCTCGCCGAGAAGCCCGAGCTCGTCGTGCTCACCAAGACCGACGCGGCTGACGCCGACAGGATCGTCGCGACCGGCGCCGCGCTCCGCGCGGCGGGTGCCTCCGACGTCGCCTCCGTGACCGCGCTCGACGACGCCGCCGTCACCGCCCTCGGCTCCCGCATCGTCGCCGCTCTCGGCGATCGTTAGAGCTCGCGAATAGAGAACGGCGAGAAAACGTTTGGCAGACGTCTGGCGCTGCGCGGTGGGGTGTGGATAAAAGAGAGTTTGGTTTTAGGGGGCGGAGGTGGGGCGGGCGTATACTTTAAAGCGGCTTTGGTTCGGGATCCTCGGTCGCGACCGTTCCCGAATTAGGCTTTACGGATAAATTTACACTAGCTTTTGAAAGCAAACGTCTCTATGAAGAACACAAAGAAGGGTTTCACGCTCATCGAGCTCCTGGTGGTGATCGCCATCATCGGCATCCTCGCCTCGGTCGTGCTCGTGAACCTCAACAGCGCGCGCACCAAGGGTACGGACGCGAAGGTCAAGACCCAGCTGTCCGGTGTCCGCTCCCAGATTGAGCTTGAGGCGGACTCGGGTGACTACTCGGATTTCTGCGTTGCCGGTGATCTCGTTCTCGCCGACAGCTCGATTGACGACGCCGCTTCGTGGCCGAGCGACGCCGCAGTTACCTGCACGCTCAACGGCGCTAGCACCGCTTGGGCTGTCCAGGCGACGCTCTCGGACGGAAGCGAGTGGTGCGTCGACAGCACTGGCCGCTCGATTGCCGGTACGGCAACCGCCGGCGCCTGCGTCTAATTTCTCGGACTCTGATTGAAGAGAGCGGGCCCCGCGCGCGGGGCCCGCTCTCTTTTTGGCGCTCAATTTGGAGTACCGATCGAGCCGCGTAGTACAATCCCACCCAATGTTTCTCCCTGAAATCTTTGCCGCGGCGCTCGGCCTCATCGTGGGCAGCTTTCTGAACGTTGTGGTGTGCCGGCACGGGACGGGTCGTTCGATCGGTGGGCGCTCCGGGTGCCTGTCGTGCGGCAAGAAGCTCGGGGCGCTCGAGCTCGTGCCGGTGCTGTCGTGGCTCGCGCAGCGCGGGCGGTGCCGGAAGTGCGGGGCGAAGGTGTCGGGGCAGTACCCGATGGTGGAACTCGGCGGGGCGCTGGCTTTCTGGCTCGCGTACCGGGCTCACCCGTTCCTGGAGGCGGTAGAGGCCGGCGCGCGGAGCGCGCCGGCCGAAGCGGTCTCTTTTTTGGCCGCCGCCGCCGCGCTCTCGGCGCTCGTCGCGATTGTCGCCTACGACCTGCGGCACAAGATAATTCCGGACTCGTTCTCGGCGTTTCTGGCGGTAGCTGCGCTCGTCAGGATCGCGGCGCTCGGCACCGGCTACGACGCGCCGCTGTCGGCCTGGCTGCTCGCGCTCGCGGCTGGCCCCGCTATGGCGCTGCCGCTCTTTTTCCTCTGGGCGGTCTCGCGCGGGAGGTGGATGGGGTTCGGTGACCCGAAGCTCGCGCTGGGTCTAGGTTGGCTCATCGGCGTTTCGGGGGGCGCGCTGGCGCTCTTTCTGGCGGTTTTAGCCGGCGCGGCGCTCGGCGGCGGGGCGGTGCTCTGGAACCGTTTGGCCTGCCGCCGCGGCGGGCTCGCGTTGAGCTCTGAGGTACCGTTCGCGCCGTATCTCGCGCTCGGCGCGGCGGTCGCCTTTGCCACAGGTTGGGGCGCTCCGGAAATTTTGGTGGTGGCGGACCGACTGACGTCGCCGATCGTGGAGCCGGTGCTGTTCAAAATTTACGGAATCTAGCTTTGCGGCGGACTGGGGGCGGGGGCCCCGAGGGGCGCCCCCCCCCCCCGGCCAAAATAAACCGGGGCGCCGCCCCACGTTTCGTTTTGGGCGCCCGCAG
>CAZNOT010000007.1:6157-19312 GCA_964574865.1 uncultured Candidatus Saccharibacteria bacterium
GACTGAGGTCGCCGATCGTGGAGCGGGTGCTGTTCAAAATTTCGGTAATCTTGCTTGGGGGGGGACGGGGGGGGGGCGCCATTCGGGCGCCCGCCCCCGCGTGCCATAATTCTCGCGTGACGCGACCGACGTTTCCTTTTAGCGCGCGGCCTGCCTCCAGGCGAGCGGGTTTCACGATGATCGAGATGATGGTCGTGCTCACGATCATCGGTATTCTCACCGGGGCCGTTGTTGGGAACTACGGCAGCTTCCGCTCGGCCACGGTGGCGACGAACGTGGCGTACGAGCTCGCCGGCAGCATCCGGCAGGCCCAGCTCTACGGCCTCGGCGTGCGGCTCTACGGGCAGCCGGGCACGGTGAGCGACGCGGGAACCCCCAACGATACCTACGGCGTAGAGCTCACCGCCGGCACTCCCTCATACTCGATTTTTCGCGACAAGGGCACGCCGAACGCGACGTGCGATAGCTGCAGCTGCGGCGATAGCCTCAACGAGTGCGTGGAGCAGGTGACCATGCTCCAGCAGGTCACGGTTGAGGCGCTGTGCACCGGCAGCGCGGCGATGACCGGGCCGGAACTGCTGGCCGGCAGCGGCAACTGCGTTCACACGGCGCTCTCCGTCATGTACACGCGCCCGAATCCTGAGGCGCTCTTCTACGTGGGATCGGGCGCTTCCAGGGTTCCCGCTACGGGCGATACGCTCGCCGGCGTTCTCGTTCGCGGCGGCACGCATTGCCGGCTGGTGCGCGTGTACCAGAACGGCCAGGTGGCGGTCGAGAGCGTCCCGGGATCGAGCGCCGGGCCGTTCGCCTCGGAATGCGGAGACTAACGCCATGAATCGCGCACATTTTTCCGTCGCCCGAAGGTCGCCCCAGCCGACCCGCGCGCGCCGACGCGCCGGCTTCACGCTCGTCGAGCTCCTCGTCTCGATCGCGCTCTTCTCGGTCGTGGTGCTCATCGTTGCCGGCGCGATTAGCTCTATCATCAACGTGAACAAGAAGGCGCAAACCATCACCTCGGTTGTGAACAACCTCAATTTCACGCTCGAGTCGATGACGCGCGCGATCAAGACGGGCACCGACCTCCAGATTGGCGACCTGGGGTTTTCCGGCACCTGCGCCAACTCGGTGACCGTGACCGACGCGCAGGGCCGCTCGGTGACCTACTCGCACCTCCCGCCATCGGCCGACGAGGACGGGTCGATCGCCGTGGCCGTCAGCACCGTCGGCGGAGGCACCCCGAGCCCTCTCACGGCTCCAGAGATTAACGTCGCGGACCTTCGGTTCTGCGATCTCGCGGGCGAGCAGCCGGGCGTCATCTTCACGGTCGACGGTTCAATGGAGCTCGTCGGAGGAATTTCGTCCGATTTCCACGTGCAGAGCAGCGTCGCGCAGCGCGCGCTCCGGCTACCTTCGAACTAAAGGCATGAAAAAGAGAACAGCTAAATCTGGAGCGGGGCGGCGAGGGTTCACAATTCTCGAGAGTTTGGTCGCGATCGCCATTCTCCTGGTCGCGCTGACCGGGCCGATGGTGTTCGCCCAACAGTCGCTGCGCGCCTCGCGCCTCGCGGGCGACCAGATTACCGCGTTCTACCTGGCGCAGGACGCTATCGAGCTGGTGAAGCACATCCGTGACCAGAACTCGCTCTACCTGTACCGCGAGGAATGGTTGGCTGGCCTCGAGCGATGCCTCGCGTCTGAATCGGTGGCGGACGGCGGCTGCCAGCTATCCTCATCGGAGTGGACCGAAGGCAACGAGGACGCCGCGGTGGTCGCCTGCGCCGCAAACTGCTGGCTCTACGAGCAGAACGGCTTCTTCGGGATTTTCGGGAAGAGCCCGTCGGCTGGGTCTCCGACAGAGAACCCGCGCTTCTCCCGCCGCGTCAAAATCATGGCGGCTGACGGGGGTACGCTGGATCCCACCTCGAGCGACGAGGCGCTCGTCGAGGTGGACGTCTCGTGGAGCACCCTCGGCGTATCGACCGCCCGCCACGTCCTGGTACGGGAACACATTTACAATTGGATCCAATGATTACCAACCGCGATTCGCGTCCGCCCGAGACCCGAGGCTTCGTGCTCCTTTACGCCGTGATGACGGCCAGCATTGTCCTCGCGGTCGGCATCTCCATCATTTCGATCGCGCTCAAGCAGCTCTCGATTGCGAATCTCGGGCGGGAGTCGCAGTACGCGTTCTACGCGGCGAACACCGGCGCCGAGTGCGCGCTCTACCTCGACTTCCACGGCGTCGTCAGCTCGTCCGGCGCGGGCGCCTACTACCGGCGCTTGGCGGTTTTCAAGACCCCGTTCGTGCTGCCGACGTCTGTGTGGCCAGAAATCTCGGCGCAGCCCGACGTCGATCAGGTGAGCTGCGCGCAGACGCCGCTCAGGGAGGGCGATTGGACCGAGGGCTCTTGCGCTGACCCGAGCGGAACCATGGGGTACGCCGCAGATAACTGCGACAGTACCGCCTTCACGGTGTTCCTCGAGCACGATGCCGGCGGCGCTCCCGTCGCGGACGGTCCGTGCGCGAAGGTGACGGTGCTGAAGGTTCGGGGCAGCGATGACGGGGCGGGAGGGTTCGATCCGAACGCGGCTGGAGAGAACCTCCAAACGACCATCGATTCGCGGGGGTACAACCACTGCGACAGCGCCAACTCTCGCCGCGTCGAGAGAGGTCTTAAGTTCTCTTACTAGCCGGGGCTCCGGTCTCGGCTCGGAAACTCAAGCTTCGCCGGGCATGTCGGCCCCCTCCCGGTTCTCGTCCTGCCGTCTCGCCCGAGCCTAGGGTGTCTCCGCGGCGACCTACGCGTTCGTCGGGGCAGGGCCCGGTCCGCTTCGCGGGCGGGGCCTTTGTGTAGAATGCGCGCGTGAGCAAGAAAACACTCTCCCGCGAAGCGGCGCAAGCCCGTTTGGGCGCTCTGCGCGCGGCCATCGATCGGCATCGCTACCTGTACCACGTCGAGGATCGCTCCGAAATTTCAGAGGCGGCGCTCGACTCGCTGAAGCGCGAGCTGGTCGAAATCGAGTCCCAGTTTCCCGACCTCGTGACGCCGGATTCGCCGAGCCAGCGGGTGGCGGGTAAACCGCTCGAGGGCTTCGCCAAGGTGCGGCACACGGTCGCGCAGTGGTCGTTCAACGACGCGTTCACCGAGGAGGAGCTGCGCGATTGGGATGGGCGCGTGAGGAAGGGGCTGTCCGCCGCGGGCTTGCCCGCGGGGCTGGCGCGCTACGTCGCCGAGGAGAAAATCGACGGGCTCAAGGTGGTGCTGACGTACAGGGACGGCAAGCTAAAAACAGCGGCGACGCGCGGCGACGGCGCGGTGGGCGAAGACGTGACGGCGAACGTGCGGACGATCGAGGCGGTGCCGCTCGCTATCGAGGAGAGGGGGGACGTGGTCGTCGAGGGCGAGGTGTACCTGCGCCGCGACGAGTTCGAGCGAATCAACCGCGAGGCTCTCGCCGAGGGCGGTCAGGTTTACGCGAACCCGCGCAACCTCGCGGCCGGCACGTTGCGCCAGCTCGACCCAAAGATTGTGGCCGCGCGGCGGCTATCCTACTTCGCCTACGACGTCGCGAGGCACCCCGAGCCGCCCGCCTCGCAGTGGGACGAGCTCGAGCTCCTGAAGAGGCTAGGTTTCCCCGTGAACCCGCGCCGCGCGCGCTGCGCGTCTATCGACGACGCCATTGAATTTTGGGAGAGAGCCGAGGCGCGCCGCGAGGAGTCCCCGTACTGGGTGGACGGCGTCGTCTTCAAGGTCGACGGCCGCGCCGCGCAGGAGGCGCTCGGCTACACCGGAAAGGCGCCGCGCTGGGGCGTCGCGTTCAAGTTTGCGGCCGAGGAGGTGACGACGGTCGTCGAGGCGATCGCGTTCCAGGTGGGGCGCACGGGTGTCGTGACGCCGGTCGCGCACCTGGCCCCGGCGCAGGTTGCGGGCACCGTCGTCTCGCGCGCCACGCTCCACAACGAGGACCAGATCGCGAAGCTCGACGTGCGCGTGGGTGACACGGTCATCCTGCGGAAGGCGGGCGATATCATCCCGGAAATTGTGCGCGTTCTGCCCGAGCTGCGGCCTAAAAATTCTGAGCCGTTCGCGTGGCCGGCGAAGATTCCCGAGTGCGGCGGCGACGGCTCGATCGAGCGCGTGCCGGGCGTCGTCGCGTGGCGCTGCGTCGCGAAAGACTCGCGCGGCATCCTCTCGCGCCGCATTCGCCATTTCGCGAGCCGCGTCGCGCTCGATATCGACGGCTTGGGCGAGGCGGCGGTCTCGGCGCTGCTCGACGCGGGTCTCATTTCCGACGAAGCGGACATCTTTACGCTCGAGGCCGGGGACGTGGCCGCGCTGCCGCGCTGGGGCGAGCTGTCCGCGAAAAATTTGATCGCGGGCATCGAGAAGGCGCGAAAGGTTTCGCTCGCGCGTTTCTTGGTCGGCCTCTCTATCGACAACGTCGGCGAGGAGACGGCGCTCGACCTGTCGCGCGCGTTCGGCACGATCGAGAAGCTGCGCGCCGCGCCCGCCGAGGAAATTCAGTCCGTGCGCGGCGTGGGGCCGACCGTCGCCGCGTCCGTGCGCGCGTGGTTCGATGATCCTATGAAATCCTCGCTCCTCGACCGCCTGCTCGCCGAGCTCAAGATTACCCGCGACGCGGCCCCGCCCGAGGGCGGCCCGCTCGCCGGCAAGACCGTCGTCATCACCGGCACGCTCCCGACGCTCTCGCGCGACGAAGCTAAGGCGCTCGTGCGCCGCGCCGGTGGCTCGACCGCCGAATCCGTCTCGACGAAGACCGCCTTCGTCGTCGCCGGCGAAGACGCGGGCTCCAAACTCGCCCGGGCCAAGGCGCTCGGCGTCAAGGTCGTCGACGAGGCGGGCCTCCTGAAGCTCGCGGGCGCCTAGCCGCTCTGCTACTATCGCGACCGTGATTACCGAGACCGACATTCAGCGCCTGGCGGGGCTGTCACGCATCGAGGTGGGGGCGGACGAAGCCGCGCGCCTGGCTAAGGACGTGGCCGCAATTCTAGGTTTCGTGGCGACGGTGAAAGAAGCGGCGGGGAAGGCGCCCGAGGGTGCCGACTACGGCTTCGCGCCGGTCGACGGCCTGCGTCCGGACGAGGGGGTCGGGTCCGGCGAGCTCCGCGCCGCGCTCCTCGCCGAGGCGCCGTCGACGCAGGACGGCTTCGTGAAGGTGCAGAAAATTTTGGGCGGTCGCGGCGGGGAAGCGTAGGAAATTATGGACGACCTCACCAGGCTCACGCTCGCCGACACCGCCGCCGGTCTCCGCGCCAAGAAGTTTTCCTCGCGCCAGGTAACCCAGGCCTACCTCGATCGCGCCGCGGCCGAGAACTCTAAACTGAACGCGTACCTCGAGATTTTTGAGGACGCGCTCGCGCAGGCCGACGCCGCCGACGCGCGGCTCGCGGCCGAAGGCGGCGCGGCGCCCGCGCTCTGCGGCGTGCCGGTTTCGATCAAGGACAACATTCTCGTCGCTGGCCGAAAAGCTTCGGCCGCGTCGAAAATTCTCGAGGGCTACCGCGCGCCGTACTCGTCGACCGTCGCCGAGAAGCTCGCGGCGCAGGGCGCGGTGCTCCTCGGCCGCACGAACATGGACGAGTTCGCGATGGGCGGCTCGACCGAGAACTCCGCGTTCGGCCCGACGAAGAACCCCCTCGCGCTCGACCGCGTGCCGGGCGGAAGCTCGGGCGGCGCGGCCGCGTCGGTCGCGGGCAGCCTCGCCGCGGCCGCGCTCGGCTCGGACACCGGCGGCTCGATTCGCCAGCCGGCGGCGCTCTGCGGGCTCGTGGGCTTCAAGCCCACCTACGGCGCGGTCTCGCGCTACGGCCTCATCGCGATGGCGAGCTCGTTCGACCAGATCGGGCCGCTCGCGAAGACGGTCGGCGACGCGAGAATTGTGTTCGACGCGATCCGCGGCAAGGATGGCCGGGACCTCACGACCGACGAGGAGGTTGAGGCGCGCGAGATGAAAACGGTCGGCGTGCCGAAGGGCTGGGAAGCTGGCGTCGACGCCGACGTGCGCGCCAATTTTGAAAAAACGCTCGAGCGCCTGAAGGCTGGCGGCGTCCTGGTTCGCGAGATCGAGCTCCCGACGCTCGCCTCCGCGCTCGCCTGCTACTACATCCTCGTGCCGTCCGAAGTCTCGTCCAACATGGCGCGCTTCGACGGCGTGAAGTTCGGCCGCCGCGTCGAGGGTAAGGATTTGCTCGACACGTACAAGAAGACCCGCGGGCAGCTCCTCGGCGAAGAGGTGAAGCGCCGCATCCTGATCGGCGCCTACGAGCTCTCGGCCGGCTACGCCGACGAGTACTACCGCACGGCGCAGCGCGCGCGCCGCGCGATCATGGCCGACTTTGCGCGCGCCTTCGAAGGGGCGGACGCGATCGCGACGCCGACCTCGCCGTTCCCCGCGTGGAAGATCGGCGAGAAGATCGAAGACCCGCTCGCGATGTACGCCGCCGACACTTTCACCGTAGCCGCGAACGTCATCGGCGCGCCTGCGATTTCGGTCCCCGACGGCGCCGTCGAACGCGACGGCGTCAGCCTCCCGACCGGCCTCCACCTCGTTTCCCCGCGTTGGACTGACGACGCGCTCTTGGAGCTATCGGCGCGGTTTGAGAGAATTGCGGCCTGAATGGCCGACGACAAAAAGAAGGACACGAAAGGTCCGCCCAAAAAAGACGCGAAGCCCGCGGATGGCGGCGGGAGCTCATTCAGCTTCATTGTGGCGGTCATCGTGATCGCGGTGCTCCTGTCGTACCTCCTCACCGATAGGAACATTCACGACGGCGACGTCGCGCCGTCGTGGGGAGAGATTCTCTCGGGCGAGTACGCGCCGGAGGGGTCGCCGCTCGCGGGCGACGATAGCGCGGGCGGGGAGACGATCGACGCCGGCGCGACGGTTGTGAACGAGGAGGATACGACGGTGCGGCTCAACCTCTCGGGCGCGGTCGCGGGCGAGCAGCCGGCGCGGGCTAAAGGCGTCGTGAAGGAGGGGCCGAAAACGGCGTTCGGCCGCGAGTGGTACTTCGTCGACTACGAGGAGGCGCCGGACGGTTGGGTCGAGGCTTCGGCGATTACCGGCTCGGTCGGCATCTACACGGCCACGCACATTGTGCCGATCGCGTTCGACTTCTTCCGCCCGCTCGCGATCGGCCTCGCGCTCGCGGTCGCCGCGCTCCTCGTCTACCTCTGGGTGCAGGCGGCGAAGCAGGAGCGGCTCGTTGCGCGCCGTGCGGCGGAAGACTACCGCGCGTACCTCGAGCGCACCGGCCGCGCTCCGGCGGCCCACGCCGCCGAGACGCCTCTCGCCGGCGCGGGTGACGCGGCGCCGTTCAGTCTGCCCGGCGCCGACCTCGCGCTGCCGATCGAGTGGGGCGCGCCGTCCGCGAAGCCGCCGCGCGAGAACGAGCGGTGGGCGCGCATCCGCGCGCTCACGAGCTCCGCGACCACGAGCGACTGGCGCCAGGCCATCATCGAGGCGGACATCATGCTCGAGGAGATGCTCCGCGCGATCGGCTACGACGGCGTGACCATCGGCGACATGCTCAAGAACGTCGACCCGGCGGACTTCGTGACGCTCGAGAAGGCGTGGGAGGCGCACAAGATCCGCAACCAGATCGCGCACCGCGGCATGGACTTCCGCGTGGAGCGGACGGAGGCGGAGCGGACTATTAAGCTCTTCGAAGACGTGTTCCGCGAGTTCAATTACCTGTAACGGTCCCGAGGGAGAAAACGCCTTGCCAAACGTCTAATACAGGGGTAAATTGCTACCCGTCCTGAATTGACATCGCGGGGAAGAGTAACGGTTGCTCGCGAGGCTCATAACCTCGAGGAGGTGGTTCAATTCCACCCCCCGCAACAAGCAAAGGAAAAACCGCCCACGTAGGCGGTTTTTCCTTTGCTTGTTGCGGGGGAGGAAAGCGCCTGCGCGCTTTCCGCGTGGAATTGAACAGCCGCAGCGATGTTCGGCGCCGCGCCGAACCGCGAGGCGGGGTCGCGACCTCCGAGCGCGACGGCGCGAGGAGAGTTGTGACTCAATTCCACCAAAAGACTTAGTGATTCGTGACTGATTCCACCGATTTCCAAAACGGCCTCCGGCCCCACTCCGAATTTTAAAATTCGTTTAGTCGCGGGGCGGTGAGGGAAAGATCGGGGGACGGTTAAGAGCAGCGGAGTGGCCGGACTCGGTCACGAATCACTGAGCTTTTTTCGGCCTCTAATGTTCGAGCGGTCGGCAAAAATCTAAGTGTTCGCGACCCAGGAGGCCGGACTCGGTCACGGGTTACTAAGCCGTTTGGCGAAGAGATGGGACTCGGTCACGAGTCACTAAGCTTTTTGCCAGCCTCTGATTTTCGAACGGCTGGCAAAAATCTAAGTGCTCGCGACCCCGCCTCGCGGCCCAGCCCGGCGAAGCCGCGGGCTGGGACCCCGCTGCGGCTTTCGAGTCCGAACGCGGCGAGGGTTCACCTCGCCGCTCCCCCGGGACCAAATTAAAAATCGCCCCTTCCGGGAAGCGATTTTTAATTTGGTCCCGGGGGTCGGACTCGAACCGACGGCCTGAGGCTTATGAGTCCTCCGCTCTAACCACCTGAGCTACCCCGGGGTGTGGAGAGACTACCGCACGCGCGGGCTCCTGTCACCGATGGCTAACGTATACTTCTCCCGTAATGCGCTGGCTCACCCTCCTCTCCCTCATCCTCGGCGCGCTCGCCGGCTACTTCTACTTCTTCGCGGAGCGCGTCGTCGCGCCCCCGCCGCCCCCGCCGCCCCCGCCGATGGAAATTTCGCTCGGCTCGCTCCGCCTCACGCTCGAGGATTGGCGCGTCTCGACGACGACCGAGGCCGCAGAGATTAACGTGACGCTCGAGGATCCGGGCCTACGCCGTAGCGAGGTGACCGCCTTTCTCGAGGAGACGCTCCGCGAGTACCGCGAGATGGTGGATCCCGCCGCGATGCCGGGTGACGAGCTCGCCTGGATTCGCGAGTCGGGGCGCCCGTACTCGCTCGCCGTGGACGGAAAGGTGGCGACCGCGAGCGGCGATCGGTCGAGCTACCGACTGGCGGTCACCTACGACACCGGCGGCGCGCACCCGAACCGGACGACGATCGCTCAGAGCTACGCCGAGGACGGCCGCACTCTTTCTCTGCCTGACGTCCTTGGCTCGGGCCGCGCGCTCGAGCGACTCGCCGACGCGCTCCGCCCCCGGCTGCTCGCCGAGGTGCGGGCGCTCGTAGGATCGCGCGGCGGCGAACCGTACGAAGCTGACGAGGACTTCGCCGCCGGCACCGCGCCCTCGGCCGAGAACTACGCGAACTGGTACCTCGCGGGCGACGACATCGTCGTCATCGTGAACCCGTACCAGATCGGCCCGTACTCGCTCGGCTCGTACGAGGTGCCCGTGCCGGTCGGAGAGATCTGATACCCCGCGGCGCGCGGACCTCGCGCTCCCGCGCAACGGAAAGCCGCCGGCTTGGCCGGCGGCTTTCCGTTGCGCGAGCGAAGGGACTCGAACCCTCAACCTCCCGCGTGACAGGCGGGTGCTCTAACCAGTTGAGCTACGCCCGCAAGGTTAGAACGGGCGAAATCTAGCAGAGGTACGAGGTCACCGCAACGCGGCTTGCTCCGCGGACGCGGGCCGGGCGGCGGCGGCTGCCGGGGGCGTCTTGGGCTTTCTGGCCTGCGCGCTCGCCGGTCTCTGGCTCGGGGAACGGAAGTTCGCCGTCGGTAGTCCGCCTGAGACCGTGGCGGGCTCGGTCGAGAAACTGGGCGGCGCGTAGCGCTGGGGCTAAATTTACGCGCACGCCGCCAAATCCTCCGGCGTATTGATGGGGCGCCACGAGGGGAGCTCGACCGCGACGAGCGGGTAAGTTTTAGCCGCGGCGATGAGGGTCTGCGGGAGGCCGAGCTCGCCGCTCCCGAGCGTGACCGGCGCGAGCGCGAAGACGCCGCGGTCGAGGACGTAGCCGCCGGTCGCGATGAGGATGCCTGCCGCGCGCTCGTCGTCGGTCGGCTTACGCAGACCGACGACGTTCCCGGCCGCGTCCGTCTCGATGTGGTGGAAGTAGCCGCGGCTCGCGCGGGCGACGCCAAAGGCGCGCGGCGCGGCGGCGAGGCGCGCCAAATCCTCCGCTGACACGAGGTCGTCGCCGCCGAGCACGAGGAAGCGCTCGCCGAGGTAGGGCTCCGCCGTGCGGAGCGCCGCGAGCGTGCCGCGCTCGGGGATTTGCCGCAGGCACGTGATTCGCGCCGCGTCGGGGCGGCTCGCGCGGTACGACTCAATCTGCGCGGCCAGGTGATCGACAATCACGAACACCCGCTCGATCGATGCCGGCAGGGAATCGAGCGCGCGGCCGAGGATGGGGGAGCCGCCGACCGTGATGAGCGGCTTCGGCGTCGATTCTGTGAGGGGCGCGAGGCGCGTGCCCTTCCCGGCGGCGAAAATCACAGCGTCCACGTCTGGAAACTTAGCACGGCGAGGTAGCGTCGCCATGAGTAGAAAGAAAAGGAGCGGCTTCTGGGCCGCTCCTGGGCTAGAAGACGAACGTCTCGGCGCCTCCGGGGATACTGACCGTGACCGATACCCGGTCGCCCATTCGCCCCTCGGCCTCCCCGAGGTCGAGCCTCTGCGTGAGGTAGCGGCCGATCAGCCGCAGGCACGAGGTGCCGTAGGCCGTCTCGCCGGCTCGAAAGATATCGACGGGATGCTCGAATCGTTGGCTCTCGGCCTCGTCGTTCAGGTGCGGCGGACAGCTTCGCCGATCGATCGCCGCCTCGAAGGCGAGCAGCAGACCGTCGAGTAGCGGGCCGTCCGGTCTGTCCCCCCGCGTCTTCTGGGCAAAGGTGCCCCAGTGGGAGAAAGCCTCCTCCGGGAGGTCGATGCCGGTCTCCTCTCGCAGCTCGCGCCTCATCGCCGCGCGCGGCGTTTCGCCGGCGTAGATACCGCCGCCGGGGAGCATTCCCAGACGGTTTCCGTAGAGGGCGTTGGCCACAAGAATGGCGCCGTCCGATTTTCTTCTGACGATGGCGAACACGCCGTTGCGGTGGTCGTCGGTGGTGTTTGGGGTGTTAGGGTCCATGGGTTTGCCGCGACGATACCTTGCGGCGCCCGGCGTGTCGAGATAGCGTTGGGCGGCTTTGCCGAACTTGTTGCCGGCGCTCGCCGCCGCCGTCGTCGTCGCTCTCACCGCCTTCTCGGGCGCGGCGTTCCTGTCGCGTCGCCTGGCTGGCTGGGTCGCCCCGCGGCTCTCGCTCCTCGTCGCCCTCGCGGCGGGCGTCCTCGGCGCGGTGACGTGGCGCGTCCTCGGAGAGGCGGGCGAGGCGCTCGGGGCGTTCCCGGCGGCTCTGGTGGCCGCGCTCGCCGCCGCCGCCGCGATGCTCTCGCACCGGCTCGTGCCCGAGGCGCACTGCCACGAGGACGACGAGTCGCACCGCGGCCACGGCCACGCGCACGTGCGCTCGGCGCGCTCGGTCGTCGCGGGCGACGCGCTCCACTCGCTCGCCGACGGCCTCGCGCTCGGCGCGGTGTTCGCGTTCTCGCCCGCGGCCGGCGCCGCCGCGGCCGCGGGCATCTTCCTCCACGAGATCGTGCGCCAGTCGTCGCAATTTTTCATTTTCCGCGCCGCGGGATTCCCGCCCGCCCGCGCCGTCTGGACGAGCGTCTCGCTCGCGCTCCTCGTCGTGCCCGGCGCGGCGCTCGGCGTCTTCCTCTCGGGCTACGCCGACTGGGTCGCCCCGGCGCTCGGCGCGCTCGCGGCCGGCGCCTTCGCCGAAATTCTCATCGGCGACCTGGCGCCGTCGATTCGCTCGGCCGCGCGCCGCGACGGCTGGGGGCGCCACGTCCTCGCCATCGCCCTCGGCGTCCTCGCGGCGCTCGCCTCCTCCGCGCTCGCCGGGGAGTAGCTCGCCCGATCCCGAACCGCGTCAGACTTGAATCCAGGTCTGACGCGGTTCGGGCGGGTTAGAATGCGGGCGTGAGAAAGGTGATTATCGCGGGCGGGAGCGGCTTCGTCGGCGAGGCGGTCGCCGCCGCGTTCGTTACCGCCGAGTACAGCGCGGCAGTGCTCGACCGCGCCGCGCCGCGCTACCCGGGCGTCGCGTACGTGGAGGCGGACCTCGAGCGCGAGATGCCGGCCGATCCGATCCTCGTCGCGCCCGACGTCGTCGTGAACCTCGCCGGCGCGCCGGTCTTTCGGCCGTGGACCGACGGGGCCAAGAAGGAAATTATGGACTCACGCGTCCTCTCGACCCGCAGCCTCGTCGCGAGCTTCGCCGACGAGCGTCGCCGCCCGAAGGTGCTCCTCCAGGCTTCCGCGGTCGGCTACTACGGCGACGCCGCCGAGACGCACGTGAACGAGTCGTCGCCGAAGGGGAGCGGCTTCCTCGCGGACGTCTGCGAGGCGTGGGAGGCCGAGGCGAAGAAAGCCGAGGCGTTCGGCGTCCGCGTTGTCATCGTGCGCCAGGGGACGGTGCTCGGCCCGGGCGGCTACCTCGGCGCCGTGGCGCCGGTGGCCAAGTGGGGTTTCGCCGGGCGAATGGGGAGCGGCGCGCAGTTCCTGCCGTGGATTCACCGCTACGACCTCGCCTCGGTCTACCTGACGCTCGCGAACGATCCGGCGGCGTCTGGCGTCGTGAACGCGGTCGCGCCCGCCGAGTCCCGGCAGCGCGATGTCGCCGCCGCAATCCAATCCGCGCTCCGCGCGCCGTGGGAGTTGCCCGTGCCCGCTTGGCTGCTTCGCCTCAAGTTTGGCCGCCAGATGGCCGACGAGCTCGTGCTCGCGAGCCAGCGCGTCGAGGCGACGCGCCTCCCGCCCGGCCTCGCGTTCCAGTTCGGCGCGCTCGGCGCGGCCGTGGCGGACGCCTGCGCCGTCTGGCGCCGCTAGCTCCGGTTTGAAAAGGGGAGGCGTTCGCGGTAGATTCCCCTCCGCGCCAGCGTAGCTCAGGGGTAGAGCAGCTCACTCGTAACGAGCAGGTCGGAGGTTCAAATCCTCTCGCTGGCTCCCGCAAAACGAAAACCGCCACTCGGCGGTTTTCGTTTTGCGGGAGCCAGCGAGGCGGGGCGACCGCTCGCCCCGCGCGAGAAATTGTAGGCCCGATGCACGGTTCGGCAGCCGCCGAAACCGCCGACGCGGGGGCGCGACCGGGGCCGTG
>CAZNOT010000008.1:0-18318 GCA_964574865.1 uncultured Candidatus Saccharibacteria bacterium
CTGCTCGGCCTCAAGAAGGCGCTCGACCACATCGACGAGATCATCCAGCTGATCAAGAAGTCGAAGGACACGCCGGAAGCGCACGCCAACCTGATGAAGAAATTCGGGTTCTCCGAGCGTCAGGCGACCGCCATCCTCGAGCTCAAGCTCGCTCGCCTCGCGAACCTCGAGCGCAAGAAAATTGAGGACGAACTCGCGGAGGTGCAGGCGCTCATCGAGGAGCTCCGCGCGCTCCTCGCCAGCAAGAAGAAGATGGAAGCGCTCATCGGCAAGGAGCTGCGCGCCATCGCGGACAGGCACGGCGACGACCGCCGCACCCGCATCGTGCGCCACGCGGCTAAGAACATGAACGCCGAGGACCTCATCCCCGACGAGGAGCAGGCGCTCGTGCTATCGAAGGGCGGCTACATCAAGCGCACGAATCCCGCCGAGTACCGCCGGCAGAAGCGCGGCGGCGTGGGCGTCGTCGATCTCGATACCAAGGACGAGGACTTCGTGCAGATCATTCTGGTCGCGAACACGCACGCCGACCTGCTGTGCTTCTCGGACGCGGGCAAGGTGTACCAGCTCAAGATGTACGAGCTGCCGGAGGGTAAGCGCGCCACGCGCGGCAAGTCGATTGTGAACTTCCTGCCGATCGGCGAGGGCGAGCAGATCACCTCGATTCTGCCGATGCCGAAGGATAAAAAGGCGCAGGACGGCCTCGCGGTCATGATGCTCACGCTCGAGGGTACGGCCAAGAAAGTCGCGGCCGAGAGCTTCCGCGATGTGCGCAGGAGCGGCATCATCGCGATTACGCTCGACGGGGAAGACCGCCTGCAGTCCGCGTCGTTCGTCGCGAAGGGCGATTCGGTCATCGTGGCGACGGCCAAGGGCCAGTCGATTCGGTTCGAGGAGGCCGACGTGCGCCAGATGGGCCGCTCGGCCGCCGGCGTGAAGGGCATCACCCTCGCGAAGGGCGACTCGGTCATCGCGGCGCACGCGGTGCCAGCGTCGTGCTCGAAGGGGGACTGCAAGGCGTCGCTCCTCGTCGTCTCGGAGCGCGGCTACGGCAAGCGCACCGAGATTGCGGAGTACAAAATCCAAGGCCGCGGCGGCCAGGGCATCAAGACGGCCGACGTCACCGACAAGACCGGCTTCCTCGTCGGCGCGAACCTCGTCACCGAGGGCATCGAGGAGGAAATCGTCGCGATTTCGCGCAAGGGGCAGATCGTTCGCACGGGCGTCGACGAGGTGCCGATGCTGGGGCGGCAGACGCAGGGCGTGCGCGTCATGAAGCTCCGCGAGGGCGACTCGGTCGCCTCCTCGATCTGCTTCTAGACGGAGACCGCCGAGCGTCGGCCTCGCAGCCTCGCCTGGGGCGGCGTGCCTGCGCCGCGCGCTCCGAAATATTTGACAATATAGTTAAACTGTATTAATGCAATATTCGAATTATGAAACCATTCCAGTTTGTCCTCACGTTCGATTTCGGCCAACCTTTTGAATCCCAGTTTGGCTACCGGTCGAACACTCTGAAAGAAGCGGTCGAAAAAGCGTTCGAGCGGACGTCGACGGTCAAGGTTTCCAGCGTCGCGCTGTCCCGCTACGGCATTTTTGGCACGGTCACCCTAGACTGCGAGGGCGACACTGGTTCCTACCCATTCTCGCCGGTCGTCACCGCCTGTCTCGACGCGCTTTTGGAGGAGCGCCCCCGCACGAAGCTTGTGGCGCATACGCGCATTTGATCTCTCCGCAACGCGGCGCCCCGAGCTAACGCTCGGGGCGTTTTCCTTCTCGTCTCGGCGTCGACGTTGGGTCATTCGGTAGCTGTGGATGCCGGGGCGAGTCGTTGGCAGCGGCGCTGCTACAATTCGGCTAATGATCGCGCACCCAGACGCCGCCGTGGCCGCGCTCCGCGTGGAGCCCGGCATGAAGGTCGCCGATTTCGGCGCGGGGCAGGGCGCGCACATGGAGGCGTTCTCGGCGTCGGTCGGGCCGTCGGGGCGCGTCTACCTCGTGGACGTGCAGAAGCCGCTCGTCGATCGCCTGGCGACGCTCGCGCAGCGCTCGGGGTTCTCGAACGTCGACCCGATTTGGGCGGACGTCGAGGTGCCGCGCGCGACCGGCCTGGCCGACGCGAGCCTCGACCGCGTCCTCCTCTCGCACGCGCTCTTCCAGATCGAGGACCGCGCGGCGACCCTCGCCGAAGCGTTCCGCGTCTTGAAGCCCGGCGGCCGGCTCCTGGTCGTCGAGTGGGCGCCGGGCGCTCCGGCGGCGGCGCTCCACGGCGAGCGATTGATCGACCCTCCCGCGCTCGCCGCGCTCGCCGCCGCCGCCGGCTTCGCGTCTCCCGAGCCCGTTTCGGTCGGCGCCGCGCAGCACGCCCTCGCCGCGCAGAAGGCTCTCGCCTAGAAAAAATGGACGAACGCACCTCAACCTTCCAGCTCGTGCTGATGATCGTCGCGGGCGCGCTCGCGGTGATTGGCGTCGCGACGTTCGCGTTCTTCCGATCGGATTCCGGCAAGAGCGGCGCGCCGATCGTCGTCTGGGGCACCTTCCCGGCCGAAGCCATCAACGAGGTCCTCTTCGATCTCCAGGGGCAGGGAACCCCAACCGGCAACATCTCCTACGTCGCCAAGACGCCGGATGGGTTCGACGCCGCGCTCGTCGAGGCTATCGCCGACGACGTGGCGCCGGACATTGTCATCCTCGAGGCGGGCCAGCTGTTCGAGCACTCGAAGCGGGTGATGCCGATTCCGTACGAGGCTCTCTCGCGGCGCGACCTCGAGTCGACGTTCGTTGGCGCGAGCGATTTCGCGGGGGCGACCGGCATCGCGGCGCTCCCGCTCCTGGTTGATCCGCTCGTCCTGTACTCGAACGCCGCTCGCTTTCGCTCCGCCGGCATCGCCGCCGTGCCGAGTTACTGGGACCAGGTGCTCGCCGACACGCCGCCGCTCACCGAGACTGGCCCCTCGCGCTCTATTGCCCGCTCGGCGATCGCGCTCGGCGAGTACGCGAACGTCAACCACGCTAAGGAAATCTTCTTCGCCGTCGCGAACCAGGCCGGCGCCGAGGTGTTCCGCCGCGAGGTTTTCGAGGCGCCGGGGGAAGGCCCGTCCGACCGCTTCCGCGTGGTTCTCTCGGGCGGCCAGGACCGCGCGGCACCTCCCGGCGCCGCGGCGCTCCTCTTCTACTCGCAGTTTGCCGACGCGTCGAAAGACGTCTACACGTGGAACCGCTCGCTGCCGCAGGCTGTAGACCGGTTCACCGCGGGCGACCTGGCGATGTACCTCGGGTTCGGCAGCGAGCGCGCCACGCTCCGGGAGAAGAACCCGAACCTACCTATTGAAATTGATCCAATTCCGCAGTCACGCGCGGCGTCCGAACGCTCCACCTACGGGCGGTTTTACGCTGCGGCTATCGTGCGCACGACGGCGCACCCAGCCGATGCTGTCCTCGCCGCGTCGCTGCTCTCGTCGCCGGCATCGCTCCGCATCCTCGCCGAGGTCACTGGCATGGCGCCCGCGCGGCGCGCGCTCCTCGATTCAGCCGACCCGAGCCGACCCGACCAAACGTCGGTCTACGCCTCGGCGGTGATGGCGCGGCCGATGCTCCAGCCGAACCCGACCGAGACGGGGAAGGTAATCGAGCGTATGATTGGGAACGTGTCTTCCGGGCGTCTGTCCGCCAACGAGGCAATCGCGCTCGCGCAAGAGGAGCTCGAGCTCCTCTTCGGGGACGCCTCGGCGAGCGCCGACTTCACCACCAAGTAGCATGCGCGTCGCACGAATCGCCAAACTGTCCGTCGTAACCGCGCTCGCCGCCGCGCCGCTCGCCGCCGCTGCGGTCACGCAGATTATCAACGGCGACCTCGCCGCGGACGAGTACACCTGGAAGGACGGCCCTAACTCGATCTTCGGCATGTTCGGGACCATCATGGAGCTGCTGATTGGCGTCGCCTCGGTCCTGGCGGCGATGTTCTTCATGTACGGCGGCTTCCTGTACCTCACCTCAGCCGGAGACACCGCCAAAATTTCCAAAGCCCACGAGGTTTTCAGGAACGTCGGCTGGGGGTTCGTCCTGCTCCTCGCCGCGTGGCTCATCGTTGTCTCGATTCTCCGGTCGCTCGAGGCGGACTCCTGGCTGCTAGACTTCTTTGGGGCGAGCTCCTGATTTCGCCGTCGCTAGCCGAGAACACCACACGATGAAAACCACACTACGTCGCGCCGCCGCCTACGCCGCCGCCGCCTCGCTCGTCGCGCTGCCGATCCTCGCGAGCGCGAGCGCGGGCGTCGCCGTTTTCGAGAACCCAATCAAAGCCGAGAGCATCGAGATGCTGCTCACGATGCTCCTCAAGTTCTTCGTGCGCGTGGCGACCGTCCTGTGCGTCATCTACATGATCTGGAGCGGCTTCCTCTTCGTGAAGGCGCAGGGGAACGAGAAGGAGCTCGAAACGGCGAAGCGCGCGTTCTTCTTCGCGCTCATCGGCACCGTCCTGATGCTGGGCGCCGAGGTTATCGCAACGGCGATCGGCAGGACCGTGGAGGATATTAGCGGCAACTAGCTATGGGACGCGCAATTTTTGCGGCCGCCGTTGCTACCGCCATCGCTCCCGCCGGCGCGTTCGGGGCGGCGGGCGTCATTGAGTTCTCGCGGACAATTCAGGCGAAGATCTACACGCCGCTCATCGGGGTCATCGTCGGCTTCGCGCTCGTCCTTTTTCTCTGGGGCATCGTGAGGTACATCGCTCACGCGGGCGACCAGAAGGCAGCCGACGAGGGCGCGAAGCTGATGTCCTACGGCGTGCTCGTGCTCTTCGTGATGGTCTGCGTCTGGGGTATCGTGAAGCTCGGCTTGGCGTTCCTCGGCTTCGAGGGCGGGCAGGGCGCGAGCGGCTCGTCCTCGGCTTTCGGGATTTCGGCGCAGGGCTACCAGCCGAGCCTCGGGAGCTCGGGCGGCGATTACGATTACGACCACACTTACTACTACCGCTAACCTATGAGCACCGTCGCCCGCGCCGCGTCCTCGCCCACAGATTTCTCCTCCTTCGTCGACGGCTGGATTGACACCGTCGAGCAGGGGGTTATTCCGCTCATCGTCGGCGCCGCGACCGTCTGTTTCCTGTGGGGTGTCGCCCTGTACCTACGTTCGGCCGGCGATGAAAAATCGCGTACGGAGGGTCTAGCCTACATGTGGTGGGGCATCGTAGGCCTCGTCGTCATTTTTGGCGTCTGGGGCTTCGTCGGGCTCCTGACCGACTTCTTTGGTACCAAAGTGGGGATTCCGCAGCTGTAGGGCGGGAGGAGGCCGGGGAGCCGGAGGGCGGCCTGATTTTTTACTTTCGCGCCGCGCCGACGGCTCGCGCTCGCTGTTCACAGTTTGGCGCGGGCGCCGCGGCGCGGGGCCCGGAGTGACCCTCCCCCTGGGGCGCGGGCGGGGGGCCTTATTTTTTACTTCCGCGCCGCGCCGAGGGATCGCGCCCGCTTTACACTTTTGGGCGCGGTCGCCGCTCGGCGCCCGCGCCGCCGCTGGTAGAATCGGGGCATCGGGCCGACAGACCCGATTCCTTTACCACAAGATTTACCCCGCGGCCGATTGGCCGCACCAACCATGAAGAAGTTCCTCTCGGTCGTCGCGCTCGCGCTCACCCCCGCGGTCGCGTTCGCCTCGGTCAGCTCCGGTATCGCCGCGCTCCTCTCGACCGTCTCGAGCACGCTCAGCGCGCTCGTCTACATCGTGATGTCGCTCGGCCTCCTCACGTTCCTGTGGGGCATCGTGCAGTACGTCATCGCCGGTTCGGACGACAAGAAAGACGCAGCCAAGCACGTCATGCTCTGGGGCATTATCGGCCTCTTCGTGATGTCGACCGTCTGGGGTATCGTCGGCCTCCTCAAGGACACCATCTGGGGCTCCTCCGATATTGGCCAGCCGCCCGAGATTCCGTCCGTCCCGACCGTCAGCGCGAGATAGCTGGACCGCGCCGAAAAGGCCAATGCTCCGCCTCGCCCGAAATTTTTCCCTGGGAATTGCCCTCGCCGCCGCGCCCGCGGCGGCGTTGGCGTCCTCCGGATCCGGCCTCAACTACCTCGACGGCGTCCTCGCCAAAATCGCGGACGTCATCATCAACCCGCTCATTCGCCTCCTGTTCGCGGCCGCGCTGGTCCTCTTCTTCTGGGGGGTGCTCCAGTTCATTCGCGGCGCGGGGGACGAGAAGTCGCGGGAGACGGGGAAGGAGCACATGATCTGGGGTATCGTCGGTATGGCTATCATGGTCTCGGTGTTCGCGATCATTAGCCTCGCGACGGGGCAAATCGGCGTCACGCCGGATTTCAGCTTCTGAGCTCGTTTTGGAAACTCGGCCTCAAAACCGAGTTTTGGCCGGAAAAAGAAAAGCGCGCTCCGTGTGAAAACGGAGCGCGCCGATTTTGCGGAGACGGTCATTCGACCGTCTTGTTCCCGAAGGGCCCACCCTTGATCCCGAACGAGTCCGGGACGTGCAGGAGGTCGAGCTTAAGGAACGTGGCCGGGCCGGACACGCGCGCGACGCGGACGGAGAGCTCCTCCCTGAGGAGATCGTAGTTCGGCATCCTGTCGCCGGCGCGGAACACCTTTCCTGGCCACAGCGTTCGCGTGGCGCCGGTCTTGGTGTTCCTAGCGGTGACCTCGTACCAGAGCACCCTGCTCTCGTACGGAGCCAGCCAGTCGATTTCTCGGCCGGACGGCTCGACCTCCCAGAAGCGTTTGCACTGCTTCGCGGAGAGGCTTACGGTGAGCGTCTCGGGGGCGTCTGGGATTCGCCAGTACCTCTTGCTCCCCGATTCGATCTGCTGCTCTACGAACGGCTTGGCCACCTTGGCCTGTTCCCCGACGCGGTGAAGCAAGGTCAGCGCGAGGAGAACGAGCCCGGTCACCAGAATCGCGATGATCCCGGTTGAGCGTGTGGTGTCGGCGCTCACGGATTACCTCCTTTCAAGGCGGGGAGCGCCCTAAGGATCTCGAGGCTGCTTTGAGCGCCGAGGTCTCCGAGGCCGGATATGCGGAACGTGTCGACGCCCGAGGCGGCGATATCGACAGCAACTCTCAGCGATTGCCCGTAAGAGGAGACGTAAGCTGCCTGCTCGCTCTCGAGCAGGCTGGCGAGTTTCACCAGCGCCGGGTTTGCCGACAGGTTGTTTTCGCCGATTGCCGCGTTACGGTTCTCGGCCTCGATAGCTTCTCGACGGTACCGCATCTCTCCATTGGCGTCGGCCACTCTTGGATTCAGAGACGGGTCGTTGAACTCGTCGTCGGACATGGCGTCGTACCTCGCGGCGTCTAACCGCTGCCCCGCGCGGAGCGCGAGGCGGTGCTGCGCCGGGGATACCTTACCCTCGGCCTCGAGTATCTCGATAGCCTTCCTGAGGATGATGTCGCTCTGGGAGCGTCGGGTCAGGTTGTCTTTGAGATCTTTGTCGAGCACGATGTCGATGATATCGATTCTGATGCGCGGCACCAGATTTCCATCTTCGCCCCAACCTTCGGCCGGGAGCCCGAGCAGTTCCTGAGCCTGGTAGGCCAGGTTCTTGAGGTAGTTGAAGCCGGCGGGGTTGCCCCCCTCGGCAATCGCCTGCAGCTCGAGCGAGTCGGCCGCGTAGGCCGAGAGATGCTCGGAGCACGCCTCGAGCACCTGCTTCATGAGGGCTACGAGGCGGGCTTGGACGTAGGCGGTGCGCGCGCGGGCGTCGGTTAGCGCGGTTCCGGACGGAACCGACTGGACGAAGCGCCCGAGCAGGTCGGGGCGGTCGAGCGGGAGCTCGGCGTCGACGCGGAACGTGACGGCGGCGAGCCCTTCGGGGAAGCGGACCTCCGCTTCGTGCTCGAACGCAATTCGTCCGATTTCCAGCGTCGCTACGGGGCGACAGAAGAAGTCCCAGAGCATCCGGAAACCCGGCATCACGACTAGCCATTCGCCTGGGTTAAGGGGCGAGGACGGATCTCGGAAGAACGCCGGTTGGAACACCGACGCCTGGCCCACCGGAAAGGTCCGGCAGGAAGCCCAGGCGCTGGCACCCCAGGCCGTGAGGCCCGCGATTGCCGCGGGGAGGCCGACCATGAGGTCGGAGAGGCCGCAGATACCCGCGACCACCAGGCCGAAACCGGCGCAGGAAACTTGGAGCCAAGAACGGCTCCGGATGTTTCTGGCGTAGATTGCGGCGGACGTGACGGCGAGCGCGAGGCCCGCCAAGATTAAGACGATGCTCATGTTTAATTTTATTTTTTCAGGGTTCTCTGAATCGTTACTATTATATTGAAAAATAACATCATTGTCAAATAAGGGCCGAAACGCTAGACTCTCCCTCGCGCCTTAGTTTTGGGGCGTTTTCGGGCAAGTGGCGGAATTGGTAGACGCGCCAGCCTTAGGAGCTGGTCTCCGTACGGAGGTGGAGGTTCAAATCCTCTCTTGCCCACACAGGCAGCGCCCGCCGCGAATTCGCGGCGGGCGCTGCCTGTGTGGTGCCCCCAGTAGGATTCGAACCTACGACCCTTCGCTTAAGAGGCGATTGCTCTACCAACTGAGCTATAGGGGCAACCGCGGAAATTTAGCACAGGCCTTTGCTGATTGGAACCGGTGCCCGGGGTGAGGCTCGAACTCACACGGCCCGTGAGGGCCAAGGGATTTTAAGTCCCCTACGTCTACCGTTCCGCCACCCGGGCTAGGAGAGGGTACAACGGGCGCGCCTCGCGGGGAAGCGGCTGTAAGTTTTTTTTGGTAGTCTGCCCGCTGTCCCGGTCGGCGTAGTGGCGAAGTGGTAACGCGACGGTCTGCAAAACCGTTATTCATGGGTTCGATTCCCATCTACGCCTCAAATAAAAACTGCTGCCCCTCGGGGCGGTTTTTATTTGAGGCGTAGAGCGAGGCGACTGCTCGCCTCGCGTGTGGGAATCGAAAGGCGCAGCGTTGCGAGGCGTCGCGCCGAGCCGCGAGCCGG
Source organism: uncultured Candidatus Saccharibacteria bacterium (assembly GCA_964574865.1). Lineage (GTDB taxonomy): Bacteria > Patescibacteriota > Minisyncoccia > Phycocordibacterales > JAACPR01 > DATDYW01. Next base: position 8,949 of record CAZNOT010000008.1, read on the forward strand.
GGTCGCGACCTCCGAGCGCGACGGCGCGAGGAGAGTTGTGACCGATTCCACCTCAGCCTGACCCTTAAACAATTGCCTCCACCGCCGCCCTATTCTTCTCCCCCTTGTCGATTTCGACCGACAGGGTGGGGAGGCGGCCGATTTTGGAGTTGTCGCCCAGGTAGCGGCGAATCTCGCCGAGGTTGCGCTTGAGGAAGCTGAACGCCTGCGCCTCCTGGCTCTCGGGCAGCACGGAAATCAAAAGGGTCGCGTAGTTGCCGTCGTCCGAGAGCGTGACGCGCGTCACCGTGAGCAGCGAAGTGCGGTTGCCCTCGCGCGCGATCCACTCGCCGGCGGCCCGGGCGATCTCGGTCTCGATGCGCTGATCGCGCTGGGCGGCCATGGCGGTGGGGAGCCTCATCGCGGTGTCTTAGCGCTCCTCGACGGCCCAGGCCACCAGGCGGTCACCCTCGGCAATGTCCAGGCGGCACTCGATCGCGGCGCCGCACTCGTTGCCCTCCTTCACGCAGGTGGCCGCGAGCTTCTGCTGCTGGAGGCCCTTCACGTTGCCCTTACCGATCTCCTCGCCGCGGCGCACGAGCTTCACCGGGGAGCCCACGCAGAGTTCGCCCGAGAGGACGCGCCCGCCGATGACCTGGAGGCCCTTGTCGATGTTGAAGACGCGGATGACGGAGAACTCGGCCTTGGTGACCTCAATCTTCTCGTGCGGGGTGCGGTCGATCGCGAGCTTCGCGAGGTAGTCGATGAGGTCGTAGATGACGTTGAAGGTCGAGACCGGCACCTGGTCGCGCTCGGCGAGCGCGGCGGCCTGGCGGTCCACCTTCACGTTGAAGCCAACGACGACAGCGCCGGGCGTGGCGGCGGCGCGCTTCACGTCGGTTTCGGAAATGTCGCCCTGGTCGCGCGAGACAATCACCGGGCGGACGCGGTCGGTCGCGAGCTTCGAAACCTCGAGGGCGATGGCGTCGGCGCTGCCGAGCAGGTCGGCCTTCACGACGACGGCGAGGACGAGCGCGTCGCCGCTCGCCGTCTCGGCTTCAATGGCGACCTCGGCCGCGAGGAGCTCCCGGGCCGCCCTCTCGGCTTCGTCGCGTGTCGCGCAGCCGACGAAGGCCGAACCGCCGCGGGGCACGTCGTTCCAGCCGATGATCTGCGCGGGCTGCGACGGGCCGGCGAACTCGAGCGCCTCGCCGTTGGGGCCGTCGATGCGGCGCAGCGGCGCCCACGCGCCGGCGGCGGCAACAAACTTGCCCTTGCGGAGCGCGCCATCCTTCACGACGAGGGTCGCCGCGACGCCGCGCTGCTTGTCCTTAGACGCTTCGATGACGAAACCTTTAGCCGTCGCGTCGGCGTCGCCCGTGACGCCGACGAGGTCGGCGGTCAAGAGCACGAGGTCGAGGAGCTCGTCGATGCCCTGGCCAGTTTTTGCGGAAATTTCCGCGACCGAGACGTCGCCGCCGTAGCCCTCGACGAACACCTCGGCGTCGGCGAGCGTCTGCTTGGTGCGCTGCGCGTCGGCCTTCGGCGAGTCGATCTTGTTGATGGCGACGACGAACGGCAGGCCCGCGCGGCGGATAGCTTCGAGCGCCTCGAGCGTCTGCGGCTTCACGCCGTCCTCGGCCGAGACGAGGAGGATGGCGACGTCGGCCGCCGAGGCGCCGCGGGCGCGGACGGCCTTGAACGCGGCGTGGCCCGGCGTGTCGAGGAAGGTGATTTTACGGTCGCCGCGCGCAACCTCGTAGGCGCCGATCTTCTGGGTGATGCCGCCGGCCTCCCGCGCGACGGTGCTGGCCTTGCGGATGTAGTCGAGCAGCGTCGACTTTCCGTGGTCGATGTGGCCCATAACGACCACGACGGGCGGGCGGGGGGAGGCAGACATAAAGTGAAAAGTAACAGGTAACAGGTAAAAAGTAAAAGAATACGGGCCCCGACGAATCTCGCCCGAACCTGCTACCTGCCGCTTCGCTAAAACTTGCAGGCCTCGCGCGCCGCGCTGAGCGCCTGCTGCTCCTCGTCGGAGAGCGGGAGCGCGCAGCTGCCGCCCTCGACCGGCTTTGTGAAGACGTTCACGCGGTCCCGGGAGTGCAGCGTCGAGACGATGACGCCGTCGCCCTCCTCGTTGACGAGCGCGACCGCGCCGCTCTGCCCGCCGGACTCGAGACCTTGGAACGCGGAGAAGGTGCGCGCGGAGACGCCGCGGATGCTGCTGCGCAGCCGACGGTCGGTGAGCTTGAGCCCCGCGTCGGCGCGCCGCGCGAAGTCCTTGAGCGCGACGATGTCGGCGTCGATCTGGCGGACCGCCTCGTCGAGGCTACCGGCGCGACCGCCCCGGGTGAGCCGCGAGAGGCGCGCGTTGATGCTGATCACCCACGCGAGGAGGCCGATGCAGAGCGCGCCGAGGGCGGCGATGATGGTGGGGGCGTAGTTCGAGAGCGCTGGCGCCATGTCGCGCGACAGTCTAACCTTGGTCGGTACAATGCTCAACCGATTTTTCCAGAGAACCGTCGCGACCCTCTGCGGCCGCGTCTTCTTAGACGCGGCCGCCGGGATCCCCGAATCGCGCGCCTCGCGTCGTGCCCGCCGTGCGGCGGAGCGGGTTTCCGGAAACCCGTCGTCGCCGCACGCCGAGGGGCGAGCCGCGCGTGCGCTGCTCGACCGCGCGCGGCTCCTCGTCGCGCGGACCTACGGTGTCCGCGCGGGCGACGTCATTTTCTGTTCCGGGGGAACCGAGGCCGTGAACCTCGGCGTCCTCGGCGTCGCCCGCGCGCTGGCTGCCGAGGGTAGGCCTGTGACCATCGCGGTTGCCGCCTCGTCGCACCCGGCGGCGCGGCGCGCGGCCGAAGCGGCGCGGGACGAAGGCGCGAGCCTCGTCGAAATTTCGATCGACGCGCGCGGCCGCGTCGACCCGACCGCGGTGGCGGCCGTGGTCGGCGACGGCCTCACCCTCGTGGTCGCGCCGCGCGTTGCTGGGGAGACGGGCGCGGTGTCCGATACGCGCGGGATCGGCGACGCCGCCCGCCGCGCGGCCGCCGCGGCCGGCGGCCGCGCGGTCCTCCTCGTCGACGCGGCGCAGGCCGCGCTCGTCGAGGATGTCTCGCCGTCGCGTCTCGGCGCCGACCTCGTGGCGATCGACGGCGCCAAGGTCGGCGGGCCGAGCGGCTCCGGCTGCCTCCTCGCCCGCGTCGAGGTGCTACCGGTTCAGGTCGGTGGACGACAGGAGGGTGGTCGCCGGGCGGGCACCGAGAACGTGCCCGCCGCGGCGGCGCTCGCGGCGGCGCTCGCCGCGGCGAAAATGAACGCGCCCGCCGCGGCCGAAAAAACCTCGACCGCGGCGGCCGCGCTGTGGTCGGCTATCGGCGCGGCGCTCCCCGAGGCGCGCCGCAACGTAGCCGCGCCAGACTCCGCGCCGCACTTTCTTTCTGTGTGTCTGCCTGGCGTCGACGGCGCGTACGCCTGCGCGGTTCTCGACGAGCGCGGCGTTGCCGCCTCTCCCTCGGCCGCCTGCCGCGCGGCGGTGGGGGAGACGCTCGCCGCGGGCTACCCGGACCCGCGCTGCGCGAGCTCGTCCGTGCGGTTCTCTTTCCCCCCGGCCGCGTCGCCCGCCACGGCGCGCCGCGTCGCCGCGGCGCTTGTCCACGCCGTTCGCCTCGCGGCCCTTCCCGCCGCGGGTAGGGTGGTAGAATAGCTGCCGTAAATGGGCAACCTCGGCGATCTCAAGGCGCAGCAGCTGGTGCTCCTCGCGGTATTCGTGAGCTTTATCACCTCTGTCGCGACCGGCATCACCACCGTCTCCCTCATCGAGGCGGCGCCCGCGCCCGCGCAGCAGGTCATCAACCGAATCGTCGAGCGTACCGTCGAGCGCGTCGTGCCCGAGGAGAACCCCGACGCGGGCAAGCCGCCAGAGAAGGAAATCGTCACCGTGGTCGTGAAAGAAGAAGACCTGGCGATCGCCGCCGCGGAGTCTGTCGGCAAGAGCGCCGTGCGCGTGTTCGCCCGCGACGGCGGCGCGTTCCTGTCGCTCGGCTTCGCTGTGGGACCCCACGTGATTGTGGCGGACGGTTCAGTGCTCGCGCTCGAGGGCAGCTACGAAATCGAGATTGCCGGCGCGCGCGTCCCGGCCACGGTGATGGGCGAGAACCAGGGCTTCGCCGTGGTCGTGACGGCGGACACCGCGCCGGCTCTCTCTCCGGCGACAATCGGCGCCGCCGGCTCGCTCAAGCTGGCGCAGTCTCTGGTCGCCGTGACCGGATCCGGCGCCACAGCTATCGCCACGGGGCCCCTCGTCGAGCTCTACCGCGGCGAAGCCGAGGGTGCGCCCGTGGTTGGAATCCTGGCGTCACTGGCTGGATCCCCGGTTCTCCCCGGCGCTCTCCTCGCGAACATTCGTGGCGAAATTGTCGGCATCCGCCTCGACGATGGCTCGCCAGTAGGGTACTTCTCCGCCGCCGAGTCGGCTGCCGCCTACGCCACGGCCGCCGCGGCCGAGGCCGCCTAGCGTGGCATTTACAAACCTCTCTTTTTGATGTATCAAGGGTAAAGTATGCCTCCCCTCAAGAAGTTCACAACCAAGGCGCGCGAGGCTATCCGGCACGCGCACGAGCTCGCCATTGAACGCGGGCAGAACCACGTGAACCCGCTCCACCTCCTGGCGGCGCTCGTCCTCCAGGAGGAGGGCGTCGTCGGCGGCATTCTCGACCGCCTGGCGATCGATACCGTCCTCCTGACCGACTCCATCGTCGAGGCGATCGAGGCCCCCGACGGCGGCGCGACCCTCTCGCCGTCCTACCAGATGTACCTCTCGCCGGAGCTCGCCCAGGCGATCGAGGTCTCGGAGCGCGCGGCCGCCGACCTCAAGGATGATTTTATTTCAACCGAGCACCTCTTCGTCTCGCTGCTCGAGGTCGCGAGCCCCGCGAAGGCGCTCCTCGGCCGCTTCAAGATCGACCGCGCGCAGGTAGTTTCGGCGATTCAGGACCTGCGCCAGTCGAAGCCTGGGGCGAAGGCCTCGGGCGGCAAGTCGCTCAAAGTCCTCCGCCGCTACACCGTCTCGATGACCGACCGCGCGAAGGCCGGCAAGCTCGACCCGGTCATTGGCCGTGATCAGGAAATCAGCCGCGTCATCCAGATTCTCTCGCGCCGGACCAAGAACAACCCGATTCTCATCGGCGAGCCGGGCGTGGGTAAGACCGCCATCGCGGAGGGTCTCGCCGTGCGCATCGCCTCGGGAGACGTGCCAGAATCGCTGCGCGACAAGGAGCTCGTCTCGCTCGACCTAGGTTCGCTCGTCGCTGGCACTAAGTACCGCGGCGAGTTCGAGGACCGCGTGAAGAACCTCCTCAAGGAGATCCGCGAGGCCGAGGGCCGCATCATCCTCTTCATCGATGAAATCCACGCCATTGCCGGCGCCGGTGCCGCCGAAGGCTCGCTCGACGCGTCCAACATGCTCAAGCCGGCGCTCGCCCGCGGCGAGCTCAAGGCGATCGGCGCGACCACGCTGAAGGAGTACCAGAAGCACATCGAGAAGGACGGCGCGCTCACGCGCCGCTTCCAGCCGGTGCACGTCGCCGAGCCGTCCGTCGAGGACGCGATCGCCATCATGCGCGGCATCAAGGACAAGTACGAGATGTACCACGGCGTGCGCATCACCGACGAGGCCATCGTCGCCTCCGTCGAGCTCTCGTCGCGCTACATCACCGACCGCTTCCTGCCGGACAAGGCCGTCGATCTCATCGACGAGTCCGGCTCGACGCTGAAGATCTCGCTCGAGAACATGCCGCCCGCGCTCGAGGAGTCGCGGCGGAAGATCACGCGCCTCGAGATCGAGCGCGAGGCGATTCGCGCCGACGGCAAGCGCGAGGCCGCGAAGGGTCGCCTCGTCGCCGTCGAGCAGGAAATCGCGGACCTCAAGGAGAAGAGCTCGGACCTCGAGGCGCGCTGGAAGAACGAGAAGGAGGCTATTTCCAAAATTAAGGAGCTCAAGAGCGGGCTCGAGGCCCTGAAGCGCGACGCCGACGCCGCCGAGGCGACCGTCGACCTCGCGCGCGCCGCCGAGATTCGCTACGGCCAGCTCCCGTCCGTCGAGAAGGAGCTCCGCGCCTACGAGCGAAAGCTGCGCACCCTGCAGAGCCACCGCCGCGTGCTCAAGGAGGAGATCACCGAGTCCGACATCGCCGGCGTCGTCGCTCGCTGGACCGGCATCCCCGTCGAGCGCATGCTCGAGGCCGAGGCGCAGAAGCTCTCGCGCATGGAGCGCCAGCTCCGCGAGCGCATCGTCGGCCAGGACGAGGCTATCCGCAAGATCGCGAGCACCATCCGCCGCTCGCGCGCCGGCATCGGCGACCCGGCTCGCCCGATCGGCTCGTTCATGTTCCTGGGGCCAACCGGCGTCGGCAAGACCGAGCTCACCAAGGCGCTCGCCGAGCTCCTCTTCAACGACGAGAAGGCGCTCGTGCGCGTCGACATGTCCGAGCTGATGGAGCGCCACGCCGTCTCGAAGCTCGTGGGCGCGCCGCCGGGCTACGTGGGCTACGAAGAGGCGGGGGGTCTCACCGAGACAATCCGCCACCGCCCGTACTCGGTCGTCCTCTTCGACGAGATCGAGAAGGCGCACCCGGAGGTGTTCAACATCCTGCTCCAGGTCCTCGATAACGGCCGCCTCACCGACGGCAAAGGCCGCGTGGTGAACTTCAAGAACACGGTCATCATCATGACCTCGAACATCGGCGCCGAGCACATCGACAAGATGGAGTCGGTGGGCTTCGATCAGGGGCGCAGCGCCGAGTCCTCTTACGACGAGGCGAAGTCGAAGGTCGAGAAGTCGCTCAAGGAGCACTTCCGCCCGGAGTTCCTCAACCGCGTCGACGACGTGATCATCTTCGACATCCTGAAGCCGGACGCGATCGAAAAGATCGTGGGGCTGCAGGTCGAGGAGGTTCGGGAGCGCCTGCTCGCGAAGGGGATCAAGCTCAAGGCGACCCCGGCGGTGCTGGGCTACCTCGCGAAGGAGGGTTACGACCCGCACTACGGCGCGCGCCCGATCCGCCGCCTCATCCAGAACCGCATCCTCAACCCGCTCGCGCAGCTCATCGTCTCGCGCGGCCTCGGCGACGAGGACCAGGTCTCCCTCGGCCTCAAGGGCAAGGACTTCACCTTCGAGATCCGGAAGGGGAAGACGGTGTCGAACTTCCTCGAGTCGGAGATTCGCGAGGAGGCGCTGTCGGCGTAGTGGCGCCGGGGCAGGGGAGCGTGCTAAATTCCTCTCGCTGCGCAGATGGCGGAGTGGTCAATCGCACCTGGCTGTAAACCAGGCGCCTCACGGCTTCGGAGGTTCGAATCCTCCTCTGCGCACAAAAGAAAACACCCCGGCGTCAGCCGGCGTTTTCTTTTGTGCGCAGAGAGCAAAGGTGGAGCCCACCTTTGCGTGAGGATTCGAAAGGCGGAGCGTTATGCGGCGCCGCGCCGCATCGCGAGCCGGGGTCGCGAGTTCCGAGCGCGACGGCGCGAGGAAACTTGTGACCGAATCCTTAATCTCGGGAGGTCCTGCCAAAAGCTTGGTGGTTCGTGATCGAATCCTCCTCAAAAAGAAAACCCCTCAGTCAGAGGGGGAGCGCCGCGTTTTTGAACCAGCTACTTCCGAATCCAACCAATCGTCCGTTTGGCCAGATCTTCGCCATCCTGCGTCCCCTCGGCGATGCCATCATTCCAGCCGGTTCGAATGGCGCGAAGTATCGTCAGAAAAAAGTTCCACATATGACTCGCAAATCACACGGAGAAAAATTTTTGCCAAATTACTGCTCCCTGACCGAATCCTCCCGCTCATCCGTCCTACATACTATGAAACTCCCCCTCTTCCTATTCGCTCTTTCCGTGCTGCCGACCGCTGTTTTTGCCGCTGACCTAAGCCGTTTCGGCTCTACCTGGTCCGGCCTGGTCGAGCGCATCGACGGTGACACTGCGTACGTGCGCCTAGAGAGATGCGCCTCGCTGTGGAAGGAGGGAACCGACTCCAGCTGCGGCGCTGGCGGAGATTCGTCCGACGAATCATCGGCGAGGCACTTCACCGATGAGCGAATTCTGAATTTCGCCACCCCGCTCGACCTGGTGGTGGTGTCGCGCGCGGAAGGGTGGCTCCCCGGCGCGGGCCATCGGGTCACGGTTCGCGAGTCTTTCGCGCGTCTCTGCGGCGGGAACCGCCCGGACTGTGAGAGCGGGCCAGTCGCGCCGTCGTATACCTTAGAGAAACCCGCTATCCCGGGTATGGGTAGCGTTTTCTTCTGGCCGAGCCTGCTGGCAGGCGGCGTGGCGGCGTTCGCGGGGTCGCTGCTGATCGTGCGCGCCTGGCGGGACGGAGCCTTTAGGGCCGAGCGTATCCCGTCCGCCGTCCACGCGCCCGGCGCTCTGGCGTGACCGAGACCCCATCGGCGGGGCACGCGTTTGACAACATGCCCGTTATATTGACTAATCACTTTATCTCTGCTACAGTGTACCGGCCATGCACCCCATCCGCCGCTCCTCCTCTATTTTTACCCTCCCGGCCAAGGAGCTCCTCGGCCTGTTCGTCCAGGGCGTCGGCTTCTGCGGCGCAGCCTACCTGGCGCTGGCTCTCTTCGGCTTCCTACCCCCGAGCCTCAATGTCTTTACCCCGATGAGAGTTTCCGGGCCTGCCGATCGCGACCAGGAAATCTCAGGCCGCGACGCCTACGAGCTTCCGGTCGCGCCTCAGGACGATGCGGCCGAGCGCACCTCGACCGTCCCCGAGCGCGTCTCGATTCCCGAGCTCGGCATCGACGCCGAGATCCACGTGCCCAAGTCGATCGACGTTTCCACCCTCGACGCGCTCCTCGCGCTCGGCGCCGTCTACTACCCGGGTTCCGGCGTGGTGGAGCGCGGCAACGTCTTCATTTTTGGCCACAGCACCAACTGGGCCATCGTCAAAAACCAGGCCTACAAAACCTTCAACAACCTCGAGGATCTCGAGCCGGGCGACCGAATTTACCTTTCCGGGGAAGGTTGGAAAGCAGCCTACGAGGTCGAGAGCGTGCGCGTTGCACCCGATTCCGAAGTCCTGGTGTCCTTCGGGGGCGTCGAGCCGCGCCTGACGCTCTCGACCTGCAACACCTTCGGCCTGAAGGAGGAGCGCGTGGTCGTCGAGGCCCGGGCGGCGGGAGATATTGACTATACGAACTAGTTAATGTATACTGTATCCGTCACAAAAAACTAAGCCTTCTTATGAAAAACGCCTTCCGCATTGCCGCTTCGACCTTCATCGCGATCTCTGTCGCGTGGTTCGCCGCTGCCGCCACCCCCGCGGAGGCGTACGACTACGGCTACACCTACGACTACGGCAACTCGTACGACTACGACTACGGCT
>CAZNOT010000009.1:0-17238 GCA_964574865.1 uncultured Candidatus Saccharibacteria bacterium
CGCGTCGTGGCGCTCGGTGCCGAGCACGAACAAGCCACCGAGGGCCGCGACCGCCTCGCGCTTCGCCAGCTCGTACGGCAGGCCGCCGAGCTTGATGTCGACGCCGCGGCCGGCCATGTTCGTAGCGACGGTCACCGCTCCCATGCGACCCGCGGCGGAGATAATCTCAGCCTCGCGCTCGTGGTTCTTCGCGTTGAGCACCTCGTGCGGGATGCCGGCCTCGCGGAGCTTCGCCGAGACGACCTCGTTCTTGTCTATGGACGCGGTGCCGACGAGCACCGGGCGGCCCGTCTCGTGGACGCGCGCCACCTCGCGGGCGACGGCGGTCCACTTCCCCGCCTCGGTGCGGAACACGAGATCCTCGCGGTCGATACGTTTGGGGTCTCGGTGGGTCGGCACGGAGACAACGTCGAGGCCGTACACCTTCAGGAACTCTTCGGCAGAGGTCATGGCGGTGCCGGTCATGCCGGCGAGGCGCGGGTAGCGCTTGAAGTAGTGCTGGTAGGTAATGGAGGCGTAGGTGCGCGACTCGCGGCGAACCTGGACGCCCTCCTTCGCCTCGACCGCCTGGTGGAGCCCCTGCGACCAGCGGCGTCCGGGCTGCATGCGGCCGGTAAACTCATCGACGATAACGACCTCGCCGTCGCGCACAACGTACTCCTTGTCGCGGCGGTAGAGCGCGCGGGCGCGCAGGGCGTTCTCGAGGTGGTGCGCGAGCTTCACGCCACGCTCGGTGTAGAAGCCACCCTGACCGAGCGCGCGCTCGGCTTTCTCGATACCAGACGGCAGCGCCGCGATCGAACGATGCTTCTCGTCGACCTCGTAGTCCTCACCCGAGGTCAGGGTCGCGACGACGTCGGCGAAGGTGCGGTACAGGCTCTCGGGCTCCTGCGCCGCGCCAGAGATGATGAGCGGGGTGCGCGCCTCGTCGATAAGAATAGAGTCCACCTCATCGACAATGGCGAACGCCGGCTCGCGCTGGCGGAGATTCTCGGGGTCGTGCTCGAGCGAATCGCGCAGGTAGTCGAAGCCGAGCTCGGAATTTGTGGCGTAGGTGACGTCGGCCTCGTAGGCCTCCCGGCGCGAGCAGGGGCGCAGGAAGTCGTAGGCGACGCGGACGCCGCCGGTTTGGTCACGGGCCTCGTCCTCGGCGGTAGTCGTCGCGGTCGGATCGTAGCGGTAGGCGCCGCCGTGATCGATGGCGCCAACCGTGAGGCCGAGCGCGTGGAAGACCTGCCCCATCCACGCCGCGTCGCGGCGCGCGAGGTAGTCGTTGACGGTGACGAGGTGGACGCCGTTGCCCGCGAGCGCGGCGGCGTACGCGGGCGCGGTAGCGACCAAGGTCTTTCCCTCGCCCGTGCGCATCTCGGCGACGGCGCCGCCGAAGATGGCGAGCCCTCCCAGAATCTGCACGTCGTAGTGCCGCTCGCCGAGCGTGCGGCGCGCGGCCTCACGAACAGCGGCGAACGCCTCGGGCACGAGCGATTCGAGCGTCGCGCCGTCGGCGAGGCGCGCGCGGAACTCCGCCGTTTTTTCGCGGAGGGCATCGTCCCCGAGCGACTGGAACTCGGGCTCGAGCGCGTTGATCCGGGCGAGGGTGCCCTGGTGCTTCTTCAGCGCCTTACCCGAACCGTCCCCGAAAATCTTGGTCAGAATAGACATTGCGCTGGCGACATTAGCACGCGGGAGGGTGGCGCCGCGAGCCTCCCGCGCGGAGCGACTCGACGCAAAAAAACGGCCACCGTGAGGTGGTCGTTCTTTCTAGAAGACTGCCGAAACGCAGCTCGAAGACTAGCGCTTCGACTTCTTGGCCTTCTTCTTAGCAGCCGGCTTCTTAGCCTTGGTTGCCTTCTTGGTGGCCTTCTTCTTCGCCATAGTGTTTTTTGCGCTTCGGCTTTTCTCTCTCTCGAGTGAATCGCGTCAGCGCGGTTCGTGTCTTCTAAACTGTCGACCTCAGACGTACGCAATTATCCGTCACGCGAACCGCTACGTAAAATTTTTTAGCGCGGAATGTGTGGATAACTTTTTTCGCGAAAGTTTCTAAAAAATATTTTTCGAAACTTTCGCGAAAAAATTTCCGACGTTTCCTAAAAAATATTTTTTGTTTCTCTCGGCTCGCGAAAAATAAAAAGCGCGGCCGCCCGAACGGGCGGCCGCGCTCGGTTCTCCGCAGAATCGGCCGGCAGAGCGAGCTCCTTGAATGTGATAAGTGAGTGCAGCTGCCGGCCGATTCTGCGGAGAACCTACCGAGGCATTCTAGCAACCCAGGGCGGCGGACAAAGCGAGCGCCTGTGGGTCCGAATTCATCGGCCCGTTACCGGGCGACCGGAAAACCTTAAAAACGAAAGCCCCGCCTTTCGGCGGGGCTTTCGTTCACATTCGAACTTGCTCGCTCACGTAACACTCACGCGGGCAGAATAGCACCCCGAATCAGAATGTCAATATGCGGTATCCACAGCCGCGTCGCGGGCGGCCTCGATCTGCGCGCGGAACGCGTCGTACTGGGCCTTCCCCGCCGGGAAATCGACAGCCGCCCGGACGAGCACCTCGATCGCCTCGTCGTAACGCGCGGCGTCTGAGAGCGCGCGGGCGAGGCTCGCGCGCGCCTGAGGATCCTGGGGGTTCATGGCGACGCGATCAGCGGCGAGCCCGACCACGCGATCGTGGCGCCCCGTAGCCTGCGCCTCGGCGATGAGCGCCGAGAAGACGTCGTTTCGGCCGAGCTTCACCGCGACCCGCGCGTACGCGCGCCACGCTAGGTCGTTCGCCGGCTGAATCTCGTAGGTCTCGCGCGCGTAGTCGAGCGCGCGTGGATCGTCAGCCCAGGCGTACGCCATGGCGAGGGTCGCTCGGACGCTCTGCTTGTTCGGCGCGAGGAGGACGGCCTGCTCGAGCTCGGCCGTAGCGGCGGCAGCCCCTTGGGTCTGCAGGCGGAACGCGCCGAGAATCGCGCGGAGGTAGCTGTCGCTCGGGTGCGCGGCGACGGCGTCGGCGAGCGCGGAGTCGGCCGCCGAAACCAAGGCCACCTTCGTCTCGTCGGGCACGTCGGGCGTGGCGGCGGCGCGCTGCGAAAAGTACGAGTACTGGACCGCGACTTCGGGCGAGCCGAACGAGTTCTCGGCGAGCGCTTCCTCGAAGCGGGTCGCGTCACCCGTCGTCATGCCATCGATAACGCCCCGCGCGGCGCGCATCGGCGCGGCGTTAACGGCGTAGGCAACAATCGGCAGCGCGACGATCGCAGCGGCCGCGAGGAGCGCGCCGGCATCGGCGCCGAGCTGCCGGCGGCGGGACTCAGCGGCCGGCGCGAGCGCGATCGCGAGGCCCGCGAGCGCCGCGTAGTGCATGTAGCTCGCGACGTTATCGAACACGAACACGTTGTGGACGAGGTACGCCGCGAGGAGCGCGAGGAGCGCCGCGCGCTCGTCGCCGCGCAGGCCTTCCGCGCGCCAGATGCCGTACGCGACGGCGATGAGAAGCGCGAAGTAGGCCAGGAACCCCAACGCGCCGCCCGCCACGAGCCAGTCCGTGAGAATCGAGTGCGTGCGGTCGAAGTACTGTTCCTGGTCGTGCATGCGCAGGTCGTAGTTCTTGTCGAACACCATGCCGTAGTTTCCCTGCCCCCAGCCGAGCACGGGGCGCTCGAGGAACCCCTTCCAGGCGATCTCGGCGTTCCAGACGCGCGACAGGACCGTCTTGTCCTGGAGCGTCGTGTTGGCGATGCGGCCGAACACCGGGTGCGCCTTCACCCAGTCGACCTCGCGGCCGACGGCGAAGAGCGCGACGGCGAGCGCGAGGGCGCCGACCGACCACGCGCCAATTTTTCGGTAGCGGTTGTCGCGGCCGAAGGTGAGGAGCAGCGCGCCGGCGACGCCAGCGCCGGCGACGAGGCCGAGGAGCGAACCGCGGGTGCCGGTGTAGGCGAGCACGACGGCGAAAATCGCCGCGAGCGCGAGGTAGGCCGCGCGCACTCGCCGATCCTCCTCGCGGAGCGACAGAAAGACCGCAAAGCCGACCGAGAAGAGCATGTAGCCGGCGAGGTACACGGCGTTGCCGAAGCGGCCATCGACGCGGGTATCGCCCTGGCTAATGTTCTGGTAGCCGAGAATCTGCGTAGCCGCGTAGACGGACATCGCGACCGCGGCGATCACCTGCGCCGAGAGAAAGCGGCGCCAGTCCGCGGCCGTCTGGAAGACCGACGAGAGCACGAGCGCGTAGGCGCCGACGTGGAGCACCAGGACGAGGCCGTCCATGCGCTCGAACTTCGACCAGATCGCGAGCTGCGGGTCGACCGCGAGGAAGTCGGCGGCGGCCACAACGGCCAGGAAGATTGCGCCCGCGACCAAGGTCGGGCTCTTCCACCGCGGGCGGTACTCGGGGCAGCGAATCGCGAGGACGACCCACAGCGCGAGCGCCGCCTCGACGATCAGGCGGAACGCGAACCCCTTCCCCGTGATGTACGGGAAGAGCATCGAGTCGGCGACCAGGAACGGGACCAGGAGCGTGGCGTACAGCAGGACGACGACCGCGCCGCGGATGGCTTTGTCTGTTTGGCTCATGGGGTCGAATCTACCACGCGCTCAAAAGCGCCGCACAGCTTCTGGGCGCGTGGTAGAGTCGCTGCGCAATGGACCGAATTCGGCGAAATGTAGCCGACGCGGTAGCGGCGGCGCGCCCCACAAAGAGTGGGGTGACTTGGGTCGGGGCGGCCGAATCTCGAAGCGCCGCCGTATCGCTCCTCGGAGCGGCGGCTCTCGCCTACTCGATGAGCCCTGTGGCTTTCGGTCAGTACCAGTACGCGGCAGCGGCGGCCGGGCTATTTTCGGCGTTCGCACTCACCGGCGCACACAGCGCGCTATCCCGGGCAGTCGCGGTAGGAAAAGAAGGCACGCTCCGCGTCGCCTTCCGCGGCCTCCTGCTCTCCCACCTGCCCGCTGCAGTCGTGAGCGCCGGAATCGCCGCCTACTACGCCAGCCACGGCGACCCAACCCTCTCGATCGCGTTCGCCGCGATCGCCGTCACCACCCCCCTGGCGAACAGCGCCGCCACTTTCAACTCCTACCTTCAGGGGTTGGGTGATTTCCGCCGGATCGCGACCTTAGGTAACGTGACGACAACGCTGCCAATCGCGGCCGCCATACTCGCCGCTCTCGCAGGAGCAAACCCCGGGTGGGTAATCTTAGCCTCGCTCGCCACGAAAACCACCCTGAACCTCGCCTGCTATTTCATGATTGTGAGGGAAACGAGAGCCGGAGGACCGGTCGACGAAAACTTCTGGAGAAACGCCGCGCACGGGAGCGCGCAGGGCGCCATCGGAACCGTCGCGGGACGCCTCGACAGCGTCGTTGTGTTCCAAGTGCTCGGCGCCGCCGAGCTGGCGGGTTTTGCCGTCGCCACTTCCATCGCAGACAGGGCGACATCCATTGTGCGAGCCTTCGCGCAGGTCCTGTTCCCGCGCTTGGCGGAAAAAACCCAGAAAGAGGCTCTCGGCGCCGTTCGCCGGCACGCGTGGGCCGTGTGGGCATCGAGCGCGGTTGCGGCCGCGGGTGCGGCCATCGCCGCGCCGGTCATCGTGCTCGTCATGTTCCCGGGGTACGCTGACTTTGCTTGGCACGCCTCGGTGTACGCAGGAATCTCTCTCCTCGCGGTCTCCGGCGCTCTTCCGGTGACCGCGTTCTCAGCTCAGCAGCGACATCGCTCCCTCTACGCGTCAACCGCTATTGCGGGCACGGTCGGCGTCCTCGGCGTCTACGCGCTGGGGAGAAGCTTTGGCGTTCTCGGCGCGGTGGTAGGTCGCGCCGCCGGCAAGCTGTCCGGGGCGACTTTCGCCTGGCTCGAAACCAAAATCCCAAAAAATCAGCGGCCGGCCACGGAGATCGAAACGGGAATGTAAGCGTCGAGTAGCGCGTCGCGGAAAAAAATTCTCGGGAGGGATTCGTCAAAGAAATCGAACTGGTTGACCTCAATCCGCGGGCGGAACCGCCAGTAGGCGACAGTCGGAGCGGCATCGCTGACCGCCTCGAGCGGCGGCGGTGAGGCAAAAAAGCGGCGTGACCCAATTTTGTCTTCCGGCGTCACGTCGCCATCCGCGTAGCCGGGCGGCGCGAGGTAGCGGAAGTTGATTGGCGTGGGAAACGTGGGTAGGTCAGCTGCCAGGATCGCGTCGTATAGGTTGATCGACTGCCCAGGCTTGAGCGTCGCGAGGTACGCCCGGTACGCCTCCTTCGTGTGCGCCGCGCCGACGATGTAGTCCTGGGCGACCAGTACCCGAGCGTCAGCCGGAAGCTCGCCCGCGGCAATCTGCGCGCGGAGGTCGGCCACGAAGCGCTCCTCGGCCAGGCCGCGAGAGACAGAGATGGACCACGCGAGGATCGATGAAACGTGCAGCGCGGCGTACGAGGCAACGCCGGCCAGCGCGGCAGCCCTCGCCCATCTCGAGCGGGGATCGTCCCACGACGCCGAACCTGCGAGGTAGGCCAGGGCCAGGATTCCGAACACGATGACGGGCAGCATGTAGCGACCCTCGTGCCGCGGCTCCCCGGCGAAGAGCGCGTAGCTCGCGATGGCGGGCAGCGCGAGCGCGGCGAAGGCGACCACACGCGGCGCCGCATCGCCGCGCCAGCTTCGTAGCGTCACGAGCGCCAGACCGACAGCCGCGAGCGCGACGACGAGGCCGAGGTGGTTCTCGAAAATAAGGCGCGCGTAGTACGCCCACGACGCGCCGGTATCCTCTTCCCCGCCGCCAGAGACGAACGCCTGGCCGTCCAAGAGCCGGAAGAAAGCGTACGGGTGCCACCAGACAAGCCCCGCGCACGCGATGAGGTAGGAGACACCCCAGCCAAGAAACTCCCGCACGCGCGACCAATCGCGGCGGGCCACCCACAGGACGACGAGCGGCAGGTAGACGGCGCGGTAGAGACCGGCAACGTAGCTCACGCCGAAGGACAGGAGCGCGGCGGCAAGCGCGAGCGCCCACAGCTTCCGCCGGCGGCGGGCATCCGGCTCAACGGCAATCCACGCCGCGCACGCCAAGTCTGCGAGCGACGCCGCGAGCACGAACGGCCAGTGCTTGAAGAACGCGCCGTACTCGAAGAGGTAGAAGTTTGCCGCTAGGAGCGCGGCGGCGGCGTACGGGAGCCAGCTCGCGCGCCGAGCATTGAAGAGCGAGCCCGGCCGGAACGCAACGAAGGCGAAGGCGAGCCCGGCAGCCGAAACGAGGAGCGCGATCAAGCGTGCCGCGCGCGCGGTGCCGCCCCAGTCGAAGAGGAGGCGATCTCGGAACGATTCAGCCGAGAAGCCGAGGCCGCTCTGCGCGCCGGAGACGTAGTCCGCGACCACAGCCGGCACCGCGAGCATCCCAAACACCGGCCCGTAGTAGAGGTTAGGGTCGTTGCGGAGCGCGAGCGGCGAGCGCTCCTGGAGAACGTGTAGCGCCGCGTTGACCGGCGATTGCTCGTCGCCGACGTACGATTGATGGAGCGGGAGCGACGCCGTGCCGTAGCGCATCGCGGGCACGTGCGCCACGAGCCATACCGCGAGGAGCGCGGCGGCGAAGCACGGCAGGAGGCGCGGCGGCAAACGTTCGCCAGAGAAAGCGCGGCGAAAGACGAAGCGCGGGTAGAGCCAGTAGTTCTGCGCGGCCAAGAGCATAATCGCGGCGAGCTGGGACACGACGAGCGGCAGCCGTAGGACCTCGACGCCAGCGAACGCCGCGAGCACCGTTAGGCAGACGTTCTCGACGGCGAGCAGGCCGAAACCCGCCATCTGCGCGCGGCCGAGACTGTCGCCCTTCGCGCCGTAGACCCCCCGCTGCGCCGCGAAGTGCGCCAGGAAGCCCGCGAGGTAGCCTGCGGCGGCCGCGGCGAGGTACGGCAAGCCGACTCGCTCGGCGAGGACAGCGACGGCAACGTTAACCCCCGCCCCGAGCGCGCCGGCTGCGAGAAATTTAGCGACGTGCGCGATTTGAATCATGCCCCGTTAGACGCGGCGGCGGCCGCCGAACTTCCACGAGTTGCCGTTGCGGAAGACGAGGTAGGTCGAGCCCGGCTCAACCTCGGGGGCCGCGAGCCAGCGCTCGACCGTCGCCTTCGAAATGTACGCGGTCTGCGGCGTCACGAGCTGGTCGAACGCGACGTGGCGGAAGAACGCGAACTCGCGCGGGCTGATCCACAGCGCGTACTGGTAGAGCGGCAGCTTGGCGAGCCAGCCCCAGCGCGGGAGCGCGGCGAGCAGTTTGGCGTAGAGGAAAAAAGGCACGACGAGCGGCGTCGCGAGCGCGTACTTCGTGAGCCACCACGGGAGCCGGCTCGCGACGTGCCGGATCGGGTCGACGACCCATCGCACGAGGGCGTTCCCCTCCCGCGCGTACACCCAGCCATGGAATCGGCCGCCCGGCGCGGTAGCCGCGAGGAGCGCCGTGGCGCCCGCGTCCGGGCTCTTCAGGTGGTGCAGCACGCCGATCGAGTACGCGACGTCGAACGGCTGCGCGGGCCGGTACTCCAGAATGTCTGCCTGCACGATTTCCCAAACGACGCCCGCCGGCGCACCTTGCCCCATGTTCTCACGCGCCGAGCGCACCGAGTCGCCGAGGTCGATGCCGACGAGCCGCGCGGGTCGCCAGCTCGCCGCGTGCACCAGCAAGCTCGCGTTGCCGCAGCCGAGCTCGGCGACGGACTTCCCCGCCAGATCCGCCTCCACGAGCGGCGCGAACCAGTCCTCGAACTGCTCACGGGTGTAGACGGAGCCGCCCGGCAAATTGTTCCAGGACGTCGCGAACGCGTCGGCGGTTTTCTGGTCGTTCGAAGAATTCATGGCGACAACTTACCTCATCCACCGACGCCACCACAACTGGAACACCGCCAGCGTCCAGATTTGCTTGCGGTTGTCCGACCGTCCGGCGAGGTGGTCGTCGAGCAGATTCTCAACGTAGCCGCGCTCGAAGAGCCCTTGGCGATCGAGCAGCTCCGGAGAGAAAAGCTCGCGCGCGAGCGGCAGGAGTTCGCTCCTGAGCCACGCGCCAATCGGCACGCCGAAGCCCTTCTTCTTGCGATGCGCGATACCGGCGGGCAGACGACCTTCCATCAGTTTTTTCAAAACGTACTTAGTGGTTAGCCCCCGCAGCTTGAGGTCGGTCGGCAAGCTATTGGCGTACTCCACCACCCGGGTGTCCAGAAACGGCGCGCGGACCTCCAGCGAGTTCATCATGCTCGCGCGGTCCACCTTCACGAGCACTTGGTCCATCATGTACATCCGCTGCGAGGTGAGCCCCAGCTGGCGGTAGCTGTCGACGCCCGGGAAGGCCGCGAGGTACGCGTCGATATCCTCGAACACGTTCGCGCCAGTGATGCGCGCGGCGGGGCGCAGGAGCTTCTCGCGCTCGGCATCGTCGAACGCGCCGAGCCACCGCTGGTTCCGGTACCGAGGATTGCCAGAAAAACCGCCGATAAACTTCTTCGCTCTGAAATCGAAGCTCATGTTCGAGTGCGAGACCGGAAGCGCGCGGACGATCGGCTCGATCGCGCCGCGGCGCAGGACGTCTGGAATTTTCCCGTAGAGCTCCGCCAGCCGGTGCGCCACGAACGTGTCGTAGCCGCAGAACAGTTCGTCGCCGCCGTCGCCGCCGAGCGCGACCGTGACGTGCTCTCGGGTGAACCGCGAGAGCAGGTAGGTTGGGATGATCGACGCGTCGGCCATCGGCTCGTCTAAGGAGTCTGCGATCGTCGGCACGAGAGCTAGGCTCTCGGCGGGGCCGAGCCGCAGCTCGTGGTGCTCGGTGCCGAGGTGCGCGGCCACCTCGCGGGCGTACGCAGATTCGTCGAAGCTCGCCTCCTCGAAACCAATTGAGAAAGTTTTCACCTTCCGCGCGCTCGCCTTCTGCGCGTAGTACGCCACCGTGCTCGAGTCGAGGCCGCCCGAAAGAAAAATACCGAGCGGCACGTCGGAGACGAGGCGCGACTCTGTGGCGGCGGCGAGGCGATCGTCGAGGCCGGCGATCGCCTCTCTCTCAGAAGCCGGCTTCTCGTCGAAATTCAAACCCCAGAACTTCACCTTCTCGACATCGGCGCCCGCGAAGCGTAGGTAGTGGCCAGGCTCGAGCTTGTACGTGCCCTTAAAGATTGTGTGCGGCGTAGGCACGTACTCGTACTGGAGGTACTTGGCGAGCGACTCCAGGTCAATTTCCTTTCTGAACGAGGGGTGCGCCATGAGCGCCTTCAGCTCGGAGCCGAAGATTAGGCTCGCGCCGTCGCGCCGCCAGTAGAGCGGCTTCTTACCCATCCGGTCGCGGGCGAGGAGCAGCTCGCCCTTCCGCGCGTCGTACAGGGCAATCGCGAACATACCCTCGAGCCGAGCGAACACCTCCGCGCCGATTTCCTCGTACAGGTGGACGATAGCCTCGGTATCCGATCGGCCGCGGAAGACGTGCCCGTTCGCGAGCTCTGCCCGCAGCGCCTCGAAGTTGTAGATTTCACCGTTGAAGACGACCTGCACGTCGCCGCGCTCGTTCCCCATCGGCTGGCGGCCGGCGGGCGAGAGATCGATGATGGCGAGCCGGCGGTGCGCGAGGCCAATTTTTTCGTCAACGAAAAAACCCTCGTCGTCCGGTCCGCGGTGCCGGACGGTGTCGGCCATTCGGCCCAAAACCTCCCGGTTCCCTTCGCCGAAGTACCCAGCGATGCCGCACATGGCTCAGATTTCCTCGGCCACCAGGTAGGCCGCGTGACCCGGCGTGCGGAAGTAGATGCGGGACAAAACCTCGGCGAGAACGCCCGTGGTCACGAGCTGCACGGCGAGAATGGCGAGCGTGCCGCTCCACACGGGGAGCGGCGTCTCGACGAAGTCTCGGTACCCGAAAATTTTGAGCCCGACGGCCGCCGCGGCGGAGACGCAGGCGAGCGCCGCGGCGACGAAGCCGAGGCCGCCGAAGAAGTGGATCGGCCGGCGCACGTACGTGCCCATGAACTTCACGACCAGGAGATCGAGGAGCACGCGGAAAGCCTTGGAGAGGCGGTAGTGCGAGGTGCCGTACCGGCGCGGGCGGTGGTTCACCGGCATCTCCGCGACGCGCCACCCCTGCTGGTGGATCAGCGCCGGGATGAAGCGGTGCATCTCGCCGTAGAGCGCGATCGACTGGACGGCCTCGCGACGGTACGCCTTGAGCGAGCACCCGAGATCTTTGAGCGCGAGGCCGGTGACGCGGGCGATAATGCCGTTCCCGATGCGGGACGGGATGTTGCGCGTAGCGGCCGCGTCCTTTCGGTTCTTGCGCCAGCCGGACACGCAGCCGTAGCCTTCGTCGAGCTTCGCGAGGAGCGCCGGGATATCAGCGGGATCGTTCTGGAGATCCGCGTCGAGCGCGACAACCGCGTCGCCTTTCGCGGCGGCGAAGCCTGCGGACATGGCGGCGGTCTGACCCGAATTCGCGCGCAGTCGGAGGCCGCGAACGCGCGAATCGGCGGATTGCGCCGCGCGCACAACCTCGAAGGTCGAGTCGACTGACCCGTCGTCGACGACAATGACCTCGACCTCACCCGCGGCGAAGCCGGACCGGTCGAGCACGGTCAAAATCTCGCGAATCCCCTCGGGAAGGCTGGCCGCTTCGTTGTGGGCCGGTAGGACAACGGATAGCTTCACGTGGGCGAGGCTACCACGACAAAGCCCGGGCGGCACGGTCAATTTCGGTGGCAAAGCGGTCGGCCCCGAAACCAGATTCGGCGGCGGCGCGGGCGGCCGAACCGAGTCGCGACGCGAGCGCGGAGTCACCGGCGATACGCCGCAAAGCCTCGGAGAGCGCCGGCAGGTCACCTTCCGGCACGAGCAGGCCCGAGACCTCCGGCTCGATGTACGAGCGCACGCTCGGACAGTCGGTGGCGATCACGGCCAGCCCCGAGGCCATAGCCTCGATTACCGAGAGGGTTCCCATGGAGTCGGCCGGGCCGGTCGTCCGGAAGACGACCACGGCGGCGGCGGCACGGCGGTACAGGTTGCGCACCTCGACGTGAGAGAGCGGGCGCGCGGAGATGTTCGGGGGCAGCGCGCCGAGGGCGACGACGTGGCGTTCGGGCGCCCCAATCTCGAGGCGCACGTCGGCCGCGCGCGCGGCGAGAACCGCGAGCGCGAAGTCTCGGTTGCGGTCCGCGCCGACCGAAGCAAAAAGGTTGGGCTCGCGCGCGGCGCCCGAGACGGGAGCGAAGAAATCGAGGTCGACGCCCTCGCGCGCGAAGCTGGCCCGGCCGCCCAAGGCCGGCACGCGCCGAACGAGCTCGGCCACCTCGGCTTCGGCGATGCAGAGCACGTGGCTCGCGCGGCCAAGCGCCCCGCGGAGAACGCGTTCCCGGAACGTGCGGCATTCGCCGATTGTCCCCGCGAGATTGAAATCGATCTGCACCCAGCGCGGCTTGGGTAGGGGCCACGCAGCCCACGCGACGAGCGCGCCCAGGGCGCCGCCCGTTACGATCGCGTCGGCGCGCCAGAAACGTGGGAGGAGCATCAAAGGCAGGTGCACAAAATGGAACGGTAGGTGGCGGCGGATGAGCCGGCAGAGCCCCGCGGGGAGCGCGTCCTCAACCTGCGCGAAGTCGGTATCCCAGCCCAGCGCGCGCAAACGCCTCATCCCAAAGTAGTTGCCGTCGTGCATCTCTCCCTGCTCGATTTTTTCGAAATCGGCGCGGTCGCGGGGCGCGTTGTACAGGAAGAGCGCGCGGCGGCGGCGCGGCGCGATCACGTCGTTCACCGTGAGCGCGTTGGCGGTCATCTCGGCGACGTAGCTCCTGGCAGCCGCCACCCGCTCGGCGCGGCGGGACCCTTCGATCGCCTCGCGGATTACGGCCGGAAATTCGCCGAGCGGCCGGTCCGACGTGAACAGTAGGCCGCGCGACTCGTCCGCGCCGATCGACTCGATGATGCCGGGCGCCTCGCTGCCGACCGCCGGCACGCCGGCGTGCATCGCTTCCCAAAAAACGACGCCGAGCGCTTCCTCGCGCGAGAGCAGCACGAAGCAGTCGGCGTCCGCGTAGTAGTCCCAAATTTTTTCCCGCGGAATCGAGCCGGGCAGGTAGACGCGCCGCCCCAGATCGAGCCTCGCCACCTGCGCCTCGAGCGCCGGCCGGAGGCTCCCCTCGCCCGCGATCACCAGCGCGTAACCTTCGGGCATTCCCGCGAACGCGTCGAGGAGGCGCGGGTACGATTTCTCGGCCTCGAGCCTCGCCACCGCCAGCACAACCTTCGTGCCGGCGGGAATGCCGAGCTCGGCGCGCATCTTCCCCTTTTCCGCCACGCGAATGTGCGCGGCGTCGCGGGCAATCGTGTCCATTGAGAACATCGAGATCCGCTCGGGAGGCACGCCGAAATTGATCAGGTAGTCGCGCATCGCCGGGTTAATCGTCATCACCGCATCGGGGAGCCTCGCGAGGAGCCGTTCCAGCACCCACGAGTACGCGCCCTTAACCGCGCCGAATCGACGCGAGCGCGAGTAGCGTGCCGGCATGTTGTTCACGAGGTAGAGGCAGCGCGCGCCCGAGAATCGGGCCGCGAGCCACGCTGCCGGCAGGAAGCCGAGGTCGTAAGTGGCGACCACATCCGGGCGAACGCGGCGCGCAGCGGCTGGAAGCGTGAAAAGCGAGAGGAAGTCGAGAGCAGGCTTGAAGCGCGTGGGAGCGCGGCGGCCGAACACCCGAACATTCTGACCGGCAGAGGATTCGTACCGCGCCGGAGCCCAGGTCGCGATGGTCACGCGGTTCCGGTCGGGCTCGAGGCGGTCGCGCCGCAGCTTGTCGAGGAGCACGGAAGGTTCCGAACGCGCAACGAAGCGCCAGTCAACTGCGCCGAGAAGGACGTGGATGGGTTGGCGCATTTTTTGCTCAGTCATACTTGCGGAGAATCATCAGGTAGGAGCCCCGGAGGAGCGGCAGAAAAATCGCGAGGGCGGTCGTGAGCGCGTAGAGCGCGCGCGAGCGCCCTCGACCTAGGTACATCAGACGCTCGATGCGGAGACCTTCCACGGGATCGAACGACTCGCGGCTAGTCGGCCGCAGCAGCTTCTCGATCGAGGACGGCGGGTACGGCTTCACGTGGCCGAACGTGTTCCAAATCGTCACCGGCATCGGCGTCACGAGGACGAGCGCCCCTCCAGGCTTCAGCACACGCGACATTTCGGCAACCATCGTACGCGCGGCCTCGGGCGGCAAATGCTCGATGACGTTGCGGCACGAAACGGCATCGAACTCAGCGTCAGCGAATTCGAGCGCCGTCACGTCGCCGATCCGAGCGTCGTAGCCATTCGCGCGGAGACGGTCAATTTGGCCGCGATTCGAGTCAACGCCCACCACGCGGCCAGGCAGCTTCGCGAAGAGGTCCCCCTCCCCGCAGCCGACGTCGAGCACGCGGCCGGCGCCGAGGGCGGCGAGCACCGGGCTTCGGCCGGCCAACCACCGAGCGGAGGAAACGGCCGAAAAGTAAACTGATGGTCGCACGGCTGTATTATTAGACCCTAAAGCTCGCCACGACCGCGACCGTCTCGACGAACTTGTCCGTGACTCGAGCGAGGAGCGCGTAGAGCACGTTCTGCGCCCTCTTCTTCCAGCTCTCGCGATGGCGCACGCCGAGCGAGTACACGAAACGGACCGCGTCGACGGACCAGCGACACTTGGCGAAGAGCTGGCGGAGGGTCCTCTCGTTGAAGTAGCAGGTGTGGTCCGGGTTCACGGTCGGCTCGCGCTTCGAGAGCTTCTCGAGTATGTTGAAGAGGTTGAACGCGTTCGGTGTCGTGACGACGAGGCGGCCGCCGGGCGCGAGATGCCGCGCGGCGGCATCGAGGAAGAGGCCGGGGTTCGGCAGGTGCTCAATCAGGTCGCCGGCGAAGATGAGGTCGAAGCGCTCGCCGCCAAGATCGAACGATTCGGCGCTCGCGCGGCGGTAGCGGCTCGCCTCCTGCGGCAGCGCGGACTCGTCGTACTCGAGGTCGATACCCCACACCTCGCGCGCACGCGCGATGAGCAGCCGGTGCGGCCAGTTGGCGGCCGCAGCCGAGACACCCTGCCCCCAGAAGCCGACGTCGAGCACTCGGTCCTCTGGGCGCACGAGAGCCTCGAGGAGCGCGGCCTTGTTAGAGAAAACGGTTGGCTTCATAGGCACAGCAATTTAGCACGCCAGCCGCGCCGCCAGGGCGTCGGCGAGGGATTCGAGGGAATTGGACTCGGCGGCCGCGCGGGCGAGGGATGGGTCCCAGCCGTCTCGGGCTTCGAGGGAGGCCTGGAGGGCGTCGGCGAGGGCGGGGGCGCCGCTCTCGAGGGGGAAGTAGCCGGCGCCAGCGAAGAGCGCGCGGGCATCTTCGCTCGAGTAGACGACGTGGCAGCCGGAGGCGGCGGCCTCGAGCATGGTCTTGTCGAACATGCCGCTCCGGCTCGGGTTCGCGAAGATTTCGTGCGCGGCGTAGAGGGCCGGGGCCTCGGCGTTGGGCACGCCGGCGCGCCACTCGACGCGGCCGGTAATCACGAGCTCGACCGCGCGAGCCTTCAGGCTCGCCAGGTACCCAACGTGCGCCGGCAGCGGGTCGCCGACGAACGTCGCGCGGAAATCGACGCGCCGCTCCGCGAGAATCCCGAGGGCCTCAATCGCGAGGTCGAGGTTCTTCGACGGCGCGATTCGCCCAAGGAACAGGATCGAGCGCGGGGCGCGGGGCGCATCAGGCTTTATCACAAACCGGTCGAGCGGCACGCCGACGGGCATCAGGCGCGCGTTCGGGAACGCCGCGGTGTACGACGCGCGCGAGGTGCAGAAGACCTCGTGGCACAAGCGCCCCGCGAGGCGCGTCTTCCACGAGCCGGCGTAGTGGTTGCGCCACATCGTCACGCGCTTGCCGAGGAGCCGCCAGAGCAGGCCCGCGACGAGCACGTACTCCTCGTTCATGTGCACGAAAACGGCGTCGTAGTTTTTGCGCTCGCGCCAGCACAGCCACTTGAAGCGGGTCGCGTAGAGAAGTTTTTGCGAGAGCCCCGCCCTCGGCGCGCCGGCCTTTTTCCCGAGCGAGACGGCACGAACGTTCGCGGGCGGCGCGTACCGTCCGACCGAGAGGCCGACCGCGACGACCGACTCCGCGCGCGCGGCGAGCGCGTCCACCCAGCGGGTGAAGAAGCCGAGCGCCAGGTCACCCTCGTCGAGCGCCTGCGTCACGATGAGGAGGCGCGGGCGGCGCGGCGCGAGCGCGGCGCGCCAGCCGCTCGCGACGGTTTCTGACGCGCGCAAGGTCGCGGCGCGGGTCGCGGCGGCTCGGGCTGCAGCGCCGAGGCGCTCGGCGAGCGACGGGTCGCGGGCAATTCTCGCGAGCGCGTCGGCAATTGTCTCCGCGGGAGCGACGAGGCAGGACTCTCCGTCGAGGAGCGTCTCGCCGACGAGCCCAACGTCGGTCGTCGCGATTGGCAGCCCGCGGGCGGCAGCCTCCAGGAGCGATAGCCCGTAGCCCTCGTAGCCGCTCGCCTGCGCGTAGGCGTGGTAGGCGCCCTCGGCGAGCGGCGCCTCGCGGCGGCCGAGGAAGCGAACCTCGTCCCCGCCTCCGGCGAGCGCCTCGAGGCGGGGGCGCTCGGGGCCGTCGCCGATGACGGTGAGCCGTGCGGGAATGCCGCGCGCGCGGAGCTCCCGAACCGCATCAATCAGAGACCCGATCCGCTTCTCGGGCGCGAGGCGCGAAACCGTGACAATATCGAACGCGCCCTCGCCGCGCCAGACGTCCGGCGCGGGCAGCGCGAGGAGACCGTCGAGCGCCGCTCTCACCGGCGCGACGGAAACCTTCCCCGCGCCGGTCGCGCGGCACGCGGCGGCGGCGCGGCCCGAGACGGCGCGCACAGAGGTCGCGCGGGGGATCAGAAATTTGGCGAGCGCGGCGCGAAACCGGTTGGCGCGCGAAACCGACCGAAACTCGCGGGCGGCAAAATCGGTGTGCAGCTGGAGCTCGAGCGGCGCGCGGTTTCGGCGCGCGGTACGCCACGCGACGAGCCCGTGCTCGAACGGGTCCTGCGCGGTCACCAGGTCAAAGCCGCGCTGCCGGCGCGCGAGGCGGTAGAGATCGAAAAGTGAGGCAGTCTTGGACCGCGACGCGGTCGGCATCACCGTGAGCGGCCCGTCCGAAACCGGCGAGACGCTCCCGCCGACCGTGCGCACAACGGCCACAATTTCTCCGGCGTCGGCCGCGTAGCCCCGCACCCGCGCGAACACCCCGCTCGCCTTGTCCGCGAGCGCCGGGTCGGCGGA
>CAZNOT010000010.1:0-16587 GCA_964574865.1 uncultured Candidatus Saccharibacteria bacterium
GTAGAAATCGCGCACGCCGCGGTACGGTTCTCGTGACGGTCCCTCGTGCGCCATAGGTTCGGCCATAGTAGCAGAAAGTTGCGAAAGTTCCCGCGGCCCATTCGCTCGACACCCGCCGAGCGAATGGGCCGCGGGGTTTGGGTCGAGGTTCTGCTAGAATTCTGGCGTGAACGAGCAGGCCGCAGCGCAGACCGTAATCGACTTGCCGGTCCCCCCGGGCGCGCTCTGGGCGGTTCTCGGCGTCGCCGTCTCCCTGTTCATGGTGGTGTCGGCGATCGTCCACCACCACTGGGGCTACTACGGGCTGCGCGAGGACGATCGCGCTTCGGCCGCCGCGACCTACTACGTAATTTCGGGCGTCTTCCTCGCCGGGATGGTCGTCTCGGCGCTGGCGTACGGGGCATTCTGATAATGATTACCTTTAACCAAGGCGAAGAGGTGGTGCTCGAGGCGCGGCGGCACTGGATCGTCGTCCTGCCCATCTACGTTACGGTCGGCTTACTCGCGCTCGCGCCGCTCGTGCTCTACGGCGTTCTCGACGCGCTGCCGGTCGCGCTCGTGACCCCCGGCTGGGGTCCGGCGCTCCTCGGCTTCGCGTACTCGGGCTACCTCCTCGCGCTGTGGGTCGGCGGCTACCTCGTGTGGCTCGACCACCACCTCGACGTCTGGGTCCTGACGGGCGAGCGGCTCATCGACGTTGAACAGAAGGGGATCTTCCGCCGCGAAGTTTCGTCGCTGCGCCTCGAGCGCATCCAGGACATAACCGCCGAGGTGGACGGGCCGCTCGCCACGCTCCTCAAGTTCGGCGACATCAAGGTGCAGACCGCCGGCGACACGACCGAGTTCGTCATCACCAACATCGCCAACCCGCACGCCGTGGTGGAGGCGGTCAATGCGGAGCTGTCGCGGCGGGGGAGGATGGGGAGGATTGAGGCGTAGGAGGGCGAAGTAACAGGTAACAAGTTCCGAGATTTAGATCTGGACCCGAACTTGTTACTTTTTACCTGTTACTTCGTTCTTACCCCCTCGGCGTTGCGCCTTCGCGCGCTTCGCCCTGCGGCGTGACCACGTGACGCACCTTCGCCTCGGCGATGGCGCGGATTACCGCATCTTGGTCGTCGGTAATCGTGTAGAGCTTGAGGTCCTCCGCATCGATTTTCCCGGTGCCGAGGAGCTCCTTCCGGACGTACTCGTCGAGCGGCTTCCAGAACGCCTCGCCGACGAGGATAATTGGCACAGGCTCCATCTTCGCGGTCTGGACCAGCGTGAGAATCTCCATCAGCTCGTCGTGCGTGCCGAAGCCGCCCGGGAAGAACACGTACGCTTCGGCCGAGTAGGCGAGCGCGACCTTCCGCGTGAAGAAGTAGTAGAAGTCGATGTGGCGGTTGATGTACGGGTTCGTGGTCTGCGCGTTCGGAAGCTGAATCGTCATGCCGATCGACGTGCCGCCGGCTTCGAACGCGCCGCGGTTCGCCGCCTCCATGATGCCGCGGGCGCCGCCGGTCACGACCGCGTAGTCGAGGTCGCGGACGATGCGCGCGCCGAGCCGCCGCGCCGCCTCGTAGTCGGGGTGCCCCTCCGGCGTCACCGCCGAGCCGAAAATGGAAACGGACGGCTGGCAGGTCGCGAGGAACTCGAAGCCCGCGCGGATTTCCGCGGAGACGTGCTTCGCGCGCATCTCGAGGTCTTGCGCGAGCTGCTCGAGCGTGACGGGGTCGCAGACGCGTTTCTCGGGGTGCCGGCCGGGCGTCGGGCGAATGTTTGTGTCGTTCATTGCGCGAGATTGTAGCAGAGGGCGCGACGCGAAAAAGAAAAGTTCCCGGACAGCGCCGGGAACTCGAGCTATCTCGCCATCAGCAGCCTGTCGTCCTGGGGCGGCGGAAGTACGTCTCCCGGATTCCGAGCGCGAGGCACAGGACGATCGCCGGGAGCCAGGCGCTCCCCGCGCCGACCGCCGCGACGAACGCGGCGAACGCGGCAACCTTCTGCTGCGCGAACGCGGCGCCGAGGCGCTGCAGCTCGTGCCGCCTAATGATTTCCGCCGCGCCGCCGTGCGCGAGGTGCTCGAGGTCGATTTCGTTGGGCTGCCTCTCGAGCCGCGGATGGACCCAGGCGAACGCGAGTATCGCCAGGTAGATCGCCCCGGCGGGCGGCGGGGCGGGCTGGGCGCTCGCCGCGTAGGCCAGGGCCAAGGCCGCGATGGCTGCCCAGACAATTCGGGCGATGGCGCACTTACGGGCAATTGCCTCCGGCGAGGACGTCGCCAGTGTCTGCTTTGTCGTTTGGTGGGATAGAGCTTTCATCGTCCGAGATACTGCTCCCGGTTTTTGGGGCGCGCAAGTTTCAGAACTTCTGCTAGTCTGGCCGCGTGGAGAAACCGGTCACGTTTTCTGTTGCCGCCAAAGACCCCGCTAGCCGCGCTCGGGCTGGGGTTTTGCGCACGCCGCGCGGCGAGATTCAGACGCCGGCGTTCATCCCCGTGGGTACGAAAGCGACGGTGAAAGGTCTCACGCCCGAGCAGGTAGC
This sequence comes from uncultured Candidatus Saccharibacteria bacterium, assembly GCA_964574865.1. Classification (GTDB taxonomy): domain Bacteria; phylum Patescibacteriota; class Minisyncoccia; order Phycocordibacterales; family JAACPR01; genus DATDYW01. Next base: position 2,527 of record CAZNOT010000010.1, read on the forward strand.
GGCGACCGGCGCCCAGGCCGTACTCGGCAACACGTACCACCTGTACCTCGAGCCGGGGCACGAGCGTGTCGCGGCGATGGGCGGGCTGGGTAAGGCGATGGGCTGGGACGGCCCCACGTTCACCGACTCGGGCGGCTTCCAGGTGTTCTCCCTGGGGGTCGCGTTCGGGCGCTCCATCAAGAAAGTCGCGAAGGACGATGCGCCGGAGCTCTTGCTCGCCGCGGGAGAGATTGAGCGCGGCGAGGGCCGCAACGTTTCCGAGCACTTCAAACCCGCGCAGGTTGGCGAGGACGGCGTGATGTTCCGCTCGCACATCGACGGCTCGGCGCACTTCTTCACGCCGGAGAAATCGATCGAGATTCAGCGCGCGCTCGGCGCCGACATTATTTTCGCGTTCGACGAGTGCCCCGCGCCGTCCGAGGATAAGCGCTACCTCGACGAGTCGCTGGCGCGCACGCACCGCTGGGCCAAGCGCTCGCTCGCGGCGCACCGAGAGCACGCGGAGGCGGCGGGGAAGCAGGGCATCTTCGCCGTGGTGCAGGGCGCGCGGCACGAAGATTTGCGCCGCCAGAGCGCTAAGACGCTCGCGGAGATGGGGTTCGATGGTTACGGCATTGGCGGCTCATTCGCCAAGGAGGACGCGACCAAAATCGTGACGTGGGTGAACGAGGAGCTGCCGGAGGACGCGCCGAAGCACCTCTTGGGCATCGGCGAGCCGGAGGACATCCTCGCGGCGGTCAGTGGCGGCTGCGACACCTTCGACTGCGTCTCGCCGGCGCGCCTCGGTCGCGGCGCGATCGCGTACACGGCTGAAGGCAAAATCAATTTGAAGAACGCGTCGATGCGCGACGACCTCGCGGCCGTCGAAACCGGCTGCGATTGCTACACTTGCGCCTCCGGCTTCTCCAAGAGCTACCTCGCGCACCTCTTCCGCGCCGAAGAGATGCTCGCGGCGACGCTCCTCACGATTCACAACATTCGCTTCCTCGTTCGGCTGTGCGAGGAATCCCGCGCGGCTATCGGGGCAGGGAAGTTCGCGGAGTACGCCGGGGCGTTCATGGGCCGCTACGCAAAAGAAAAGACCGGCTGATTAGCTGGTCTGGGGGTAGTGGAGGACGGTGAACATTCCCACCGGCTCACGCCCTTTCCCGCCGAAGGTCGCCTCGGCGATTTCGCCGAACACGTAGGTGTCCGGCTTGCCGGGCGCCGGCACGGACGGGACCGAGAAGTAGCACTCGAGGGCGGTTAGAAGGTTCTCGGCTGACGGCTCTGGCTCGGAGAATTTGATGCACTCGAATCTCATTGCCGCCACCGGCGAGACCTCTTCGAGTGGCCGCAGCCCCCCTCCGGGCCCAATGCTCTGTAGCTGCAGGTGGCACGCGACCATGCCGTTTGAAGCCAAAAAGTTTGGAATAGTCTGGTCTAGGTTCATTTCGGCGATTACTACCTCGCCGCCGCCCGACAGGTCAATTTTTGGCTATTTCGAGGGGTGCTTGACATGTCCCACAGACCTGCTATACTGTACCTGTACGGTTCGTTCGGCGACCGCAATCGGGACGGAGTTCGAGTGGAGCTCCCCGACGATTGGCCCTGTTCAGACACAGCCGGAGCTTTAGAACGTTCGAGGAATCGAAACCCTCACGTTCGAGTCCGCCTGGCGATCCGATGGGCACAGCAAAACTAGGGTGAGGACCTGCAAGATCCTCGAGAAACATCACCCCTAGCGCGGAGAGCGAAAGCACCCGCGAACACCCAATCCCCCGTCGACGGGCTAACGGGCGTTTCGGGGGGTTTTTTTTTTACAGCCCCGGCTCGCGCGGCGAGCCGGGGCCCTCTTTTTCTGCTAACCTCTCCCGGATGGCGATCGACAACGGACGGTTCGAACTCAAGACGGACATGAAGCCCGCCGGCGACCAGCCGACGGCTATTGCCGAACTCGTCAAACGGGTGCGCCGCGGCGACCGGCACACGACGCTCCTCGGCGCGACCGGCACCGGCAAGACGTTCACGATCGCGAACGTCATCGAGCAGATCCAGAAGCCGACCTTGGTCATCGCGCACAACAAGACGCTCGCCGCCCAGCTCGCGCAGGAGTTCCGCGACCTCTTCCCGAACAACTCCGTCTCGTACTTCGTCTCGTACTACGACTTCTACCAGCCGGAGGCCTACGTCTCGGCGTCCGACACGTACATCGAGAAGGAGGCGATGATCAACGAGGAGATCGAGCGCCTGCGCCACGCGGCGACCCAGGCGCTCCTCACGCGGCGCGACACCATCGTCGTCGCGTCGGTCTCGTGCATCTACGGCCTAGGCTCGCCCGAGGAGTACGAGAAGGTGAACTTCAAGATTTCCGTGGGGCAGGCCATGCCGCGCGGGGAGCTCGTGCGCAACCTCATCCGCGTCCACTACGAGCGCACCTCGGCCGACCTGAAGCCCGGCCTCGTGCGCGCGGTCGGCCCGGCCGTCGAGGTCATGCCCGTCTCGGAGCGCGCCGTCGTCCGCGTCACGTTCGCCGGCGAGAAGATCGCGACGATCGAGCGCATCGACGGCATCACGCGCGAGAAGCTCGGTGATGTCGACCACTTCTACTTTTTCCCCGCGAAGCACTTCATCACCGAGAAGGACCAGGTGCTCGCGGCGTGCAAGTCGATTGAAACCGAGCTGAACGCGCGGCTCAAGGAGCTGGAGAGCGAGGGTAAAGCGTTGGAGGCCGAGCGCCTGAAGCGCCGCACCCGCTACGATCTCTCGATGATCCGCGAGGTGGGCTACACGAACGGCATCGAGAACTACTCGCGCCACTTCTCGGGGAAAGCGCCGGGCGAAGCCCCGGACACGCTGCTCTCGTACTTCCCGCGAAAGGCGGACGGCTCGCCCGACTTCCTCACCGTCATCGACGAGTCGCACGTCACCGTGCCGCAGATTGGCGGCATGTACGCGGGTGACAAGTCCCGCAAGGACAACCTCGTCGATTTCGGCTTCCGATTGCCTAGCTGCCGCGACAACCGCCCGCTCAAGTTCGACGAGTTCGAGAAGCGCATCGGCCAGACTATTTACGTTTCCGCGACGCCGGGCAAGCACGAGCTCGCGCTCGCGACGGACGGCCTCGCCGAGCAGATCATTCGCCCGACGGGTCTGGTCGACCCCATGATCGACCTTCGGCCGGTGACGGGCGACGGGAAGTACCCGGGGCAGGTGCCCGATTTCATCGCCTCCGCTGAGGCGGCGATTAAAAAGGGCGGCCGCGTGCTCGCCACGACGCTCACCAAGAAGATGGCCGAGGACCTCGCGACTTTCCTCGAGGAGAAGGGCGTGCGCGCCAAGTACCTGCACAGCGACGTGAAGACGATGGAGCGCATCGAGATCCTGACGGCGCTCCGCAAGGGCGAGTTCGACATCCTCGTCGGCGTGAACCTGCTGCGCGAGGGCCTCGACCTACCCGAGGTGACGCTCATCGGCATCCTCGACGCGGACAAGGAGGGCTTCCTGCGCTCGGACACCGCGCTCATCCAGACGATCGGCCGCGCCGCGCGCAACGTCGACGGCCGCGTGATCCTGTACGCCGACCGCATGACCGGCTCGCTCGACCGCGCGGTCGCCGAGACGACGCGCCGACGCAACACGCAGCTCGCGTACAACGAGGCGCACGGCATCACGCCGAAGACCATCGAGAAGACCATTAAGAGCATCGCGGAGTCGATGCGCTCCGAGCACGACAAAGCGCTCGTGGCCGAGCTCGCCGCGGACCTCGGCGGCCGGAAACCCACGAAGTCGCTCCTCGAGAAGCTGGTTCGCCGCAAAGAGAAGGAGATGAACGCGGCGGCGAAGATGCTCGACTTCGAGACGGCGGCGCTCCTGCGCGACGAGATCGCCGCGCTCGAGGAGATGGCGCGGAAGGGCGCGGACTCGGACGAGACGCGCGCGGCGCTCAGCTCGGCTGGCGGCGCCGCGGCGGCCGCGCGGAAGGGGATCATCCGCCAGGTGGCGGGCAAGCGAATTAAGGCGAAGCCGCTCACGCTCGAGGACGCCGTGCCGCTCGCCGGCCGCCTCGCGAAGGGCCGCGGCTGGGCCGCCAACAAACTTGCCGCGAAGGTGCGCGCGAGCGACCCGTCCCGCGTGGTGATTAACCCCGACGCGCCGAAAGTGGAGCTGCGGAAGGGGAACCGCGGCGGCTTGCGGTAGAGAGCTTTCCCCAGCTCGGCCTTAGGCCCCCGCTTGCGCGAGGGTAGTTTTTCTCGTTATATGAAAGGGAACTCATTCTCAATGAAAAACACACACCCACATCCAATCGACGATTCGGGCCCTATCCTCTTCTGCCTTCACGGGCCACAGGGGAGCGGGAAAGACAAGCAGGAGGAACTCCTCTTGGGAACGCTCCGCGCCAAAGGTCACAACCCCACGGCCCTCGTGGCCTCGAAAGTTCTGGCCGAGGAGCGGTGCCCCCACCTCGGCGCGATCATGAAGCGCGGCGAACCGGTTCCCTGCGAGCTCGTTTACACGAAGCTCCGCGGAAGAATGCGCGACGCGGTCGAGGCGGGCCACACCGCCGTCATTCTCAACGGCTACCCCCGGTACACGGAAGCCCAGGTCGACCGCTTCGCGGCGCTCGCCCAGGAGTTTCGGTGCCGGCCGTTCGTCGTTCGCATCCGGGCCGACCGGGCGCTCTGCGAGGGTCGTATCCTCCGCCGCGCGCAGAGCGACGCGGCCAAGGGCGAAGCTCGGCCAGACGACCTCGACCCGGCCGCGATTCACAAGCGCCTCGACCGCTACTTTGCGACCGAGGGGCTGGTGGACCGTCGCCTGTTCATTCATCACGGATTCCGGCACTTCACGGTGACGGCGAGCGACGCCCTGACGAAAGAGCAGCTCCACGAGCAGCTCGTTCGCCAGATTTGGCCTTCGCCGAGCCCCGACTGGGCTAGCCCGGCCCGCCAGACGGTGGCCGCCTGAAATCTGGACCCGCCGCCCCGGCTCACCCCGGCGCGGCTTTTCTTTTGCCCCGCCCCGCCGTTTTGTCCGGGCCCTTTTTACGTGGTAGCCTTCCGCCGCTATGAGTTCCCAGCCAGCCGGGCAGGGGGGTGGAGGCGAGTGGATCGTCGTAAAAGGCGCGCGCACCCACAACCTGAAAAACATCGACGTGCGCATGCCGCGCGGGAAGATGGTCGCGGTCACCGGTTTATCTGGATCGGGTAAGTCCTCTCTCGCCTTCGATACAATTTTTGCCGAGGGCCAGCGCCGCTACGTCGAGTCGCTCTCGTCGTACGCCCGCCAGTTCCTCGAGCAGATGCAGAAGCCCGACGTCGACGAGATCACCGGCCTCTCGCCGGCCATCTCCATCGACCAGAAGTCGCGCTCGAACAACCCGCGCTCGACGGTCGCGACGATCACCGAGATCTACGACTACCTGCGCATCCTCTTCGCGCGCGTCGGCCGCCCGCACTGCCCCAACTGCGGACACGAGATCAAGCGGCGCTCGAAGGAGGAAATCATCGACGCGATTCTGAAATCGATTCAGTCGCTCCGCCAGAAGCCGCGCGAGGTGCAGAAGGTGAAGGGTGTCGCCGTCTCGAAGGACAAGGTGCAGATTTTCGCGCCGGTCGTCGTGGGCCGTAAGGGCGAGTACTACCAGCTGCTCTACGACCTGCTCGGCAAGGGCTACGAGGTCGCGCGCATCGACGGCGCCCAGAAGAAGCTCCGCGAGCGCATCGAGCTCAAGAAGAACGAGACGCACGACATCGACGTGCTCGTCGACGAGTTCTACGTGTCCGAGCTCAACCAGGGCGGCAAGGACTTCCGCGAGCGTCTCTCGGAGTCGGTCGAGCGTGCCATCCACGAGGCCGACGGCATGCTCCGCGTCGTCTCGCCCGGCGAGGACCGCCTGATTTCCACGCGCTTCGTCTGCCCCTACGACGGCTACTCGTTCCCCGAGGTCGAGCCGCGCCTCTTCTCGTTCAATTCGCCGTACGGCGCGTGCCCGACCTGCAACGGCCTCGGCACCGTCTCGCTCTTCTCGGACGACCCGTGCCCGGACTGCAAGGGCGCGCGGCTCCGCCCCGAGGCCAAGCAGGTCTTCTTCGGCGACCCAAAGCAGAAGATGTCGGTCGTCGACTTCACGGCGATGACCATCAGCGAGGCGCTGCGCTTCGTCCGCAACGTACCGCTCTCGCCGAAGGAGCGCGACATCGCGAAGGCGATTCTGCGCGAGATCGAGGAGCGCCTGCGCTTCATGAACGACGTCGGCATCGACTACCTGCAGCTCTCACGCCGCGCCCACACGCTCTCGGGCGGCGAGGCGCAGCGCATTCGCCTGGCGTCGCAGCTCGGCTCGGGCCTCGTCGGCGCGCTCTACGTGCTCGACGAGCCGACCATCGGCCTCCACTCGCGCGACAACGACCGCCTCATCAAGACGCTGACCGACCTGCGCGACCTCGGCAACACCATCCTCGTGGTCGAGCACGACGAGGACACGGTGCTCGCGGCGGACTACCTCGTCGACATCGGCCCGGGCGCGGGGGTTCATGGCGGGCACGTCGTCGTCGCGGACTGGCTGGCGCCGCTCATGGCCGGCAAGGTGCCGGACAAGGGGTCCTCGACCGTCCAGTACCTGCGCGGCGTCCGCTCGATTCCCGTGCCAGGCAAGCGCCGCACGACCGACAAGGGCTCGCTCAAGGTGCGCGGCGGCAAAATTTTCAACATCCAGAACCTCTCGGTCGACGTGCCGCTCGGGCGCTTCGTCTGCGTCACCGGCGTCTCGGGCTCCGGCAAGTCGTCGTTCGTGTACGAGATTCTCCACAAGAACCTCGAAGGCCGGCTCGACCGCAAGCTCCGCAGCGCCGTCGCGCACAACTGCCAGAGCTTCGAGGGCGCCGAGTACCTCGGGCGCTCCATCCTCATCGACCAGTCGCCGATTGGCCGCACGCCGCGCTCCAACCCCGCAACCTACACCGGCGCGTGGACCTTCGTGCGCGACCTCTTCGCCGAGGCCGAGGAGTCGCGCTACCGCGGTTGGAAGTCGAGCCGCTTCTCGTTCAACGTGCCCGGCGGCCGCTGCGAGGCGTGCGAGGGTAACGGCGAGATCGCCGTCGAGATGCACTTCCTGCCGACGGTGTACGTGCCGTGCGACGTCTGCGGGGGGAAACGCTTCATGAAGGAGACGCTCGACGTGAAGTACAAGGGCAAGAACATTTACGACATCCTCAAGATGACCGTCGAGGAGGCGTTGAAGTTCTTCGAGGACATCCCCGCGATCTACGACCGCCTCAAGACCATGGGCGAGGTGGGCCTCGGCTACCTCGAGCTCGGCCAGTCCGCGACGACGCTCTCGGGTGGCGAGGCGCAGCGCGTGAAGGTGTCCGCCGAGCTCTACCGCACCTCGGTCCAGAAATCGATTTACATCCTCGACGAGCCGACCATCGGCCTCCACTACGAGGACGTGCGCAAGCTCATCGAGATCATCCAGAAGCTCGTGGAGAAGGGGAACACCGTGCTCGTGATTGAGCACAACCTCGACGTTATCAAGTGCGCCGATTACGTCATCGACATCGGCCCCGAGGGTGGCGTGAAGGGTGGTAAGGTTGTCGCGAAGGGCACGCCCGAGCAGGTCGCGGAGACGGACGGCTCGTACACTGGCGCGTACCTGCGGCCGATGCTGCGGAAGGGGCGGGAGCGGTAAGAAAGAAAAGCCGCCAGTCGAAACTGGCGGCCGCGTTTATCTGTCGCGTGAATCAAGCGGCGCTCGCGGCTGCTCGTCTTCTGTTTCGAGATGCGATTACATCGCGGAGAGCGCCCTCGGGAACTCCGAAGGCTAGAGCCGTAAGGAGCGCGTAGATAATCGCCAGCATCGCAGACCCGAAAAAGACGAGACACTCGTGCGCCAAGAGAAAGCCGCTGAGCTTTTCCTGTTCGCAGCTAATCACGAGGTTTCCCTCGTGCCGAAGCGTTGTCTCGACCGGCGAAATGAGACGGTGCGGGTGATCTGGCAACTTCACGGGTTCGCTGTATTCAAACCAGAGGCTGCCGCGCTTAGCGAGAAACTTCACGCGAAGATCAGAGGTGAAGCCTGCCAAAATTTCTTCTGCGGCAGCCGAAACTTCAACGAAGTCTTCTCGGTTTTTTAACTTCACCGTGGGCGTTCCGGCCACCTCGAGCGTGGCATTGTCGATGGGGCCGCTGCCGCCTACTACTGTAATTTTTCCCGGAGGAATCCACTGGGGTTCCGAGAGGCGCCCCTCGAATGAGGCGGCGCGTTCTTCGTTGAACCCGTTGGGGGAAGCCCAGTGGGCCAAGTAGCTATGGCGGGCAGACAAGATGACGGCCCCGCCGACGAGAATCTTTGTGAAGTTGCAGAAGAATTCGCGCTCGCCGAACAGGAATTGAGTGAATTTTGAGATTTGCTTTTTCATGGGGTGCTATTTACGAAGATACATTGATATTTTTTATCGATGATGTCAATATTTCCCCGTGACTCTCGACAACCTACGAAAGTTCGACCTCCCCGACGCCCCCGGCGTCTACTTTTTCAAGCTTGGCAAGGAAATCCTGTACATCGGCAAGGCGACTTCGCTCAAGGATCGCGTGCGGAGCTACTTCGGCGCGGATTTGATCGCGACGCGCGGGCCGAAGCTCGTGGACATGGTGACCCGCGCCGACGGCCTCGAGTGGCAGGAGTGCCGCTCTGTGCTCGAGGCGCTGGTGCTCGAGGCGGCTCTCATCCGGAAGCACCTGCCGAAGGCGAACACCGACGAAAAGGACGACAAGAGCTACTACTTCGTCGTCCTCACCGCCGACGAGTACCCGGCGGTCGAGCTGGTGCGCGGCCGGACGCTGGAGTTCCTCGAGTCCTCCGAGGCTAAGAAATTCAAGAAAGTGTTCGGCCCATTCCCGCACGGCGGGCAGCTCAAGGAGGCGCTCGGCCTCGTGCGCCGCATCTTCCCGTACCGCGACGCGAAGTGCCGGCCGCCGCAGGCGCGCCCGTGCTTCTCGTTCCAGATCGGCCTGTGCCCCGGCTGCTGCGTCGGGAAAATTACGCCGGCCGAGTACGCCAAGACGACGCGCCGGCTCTCGCTGCTCTTCGACGGGAAAATCGGCGCCCTGGAGCGCGACCTCGAGCGGTCAATGGTCGCCGAGGCGAAGGCGCGCCGCTTCGAGGCTGCCGAGGAACTGAAGCGCAGGCTCTTCGCGCTCCGCCACATCCGCGACGCTTCGCTCGTGAAGGCCGACGAGCTCGCGCCGGCCGGCTTCCGCATCGAGGCCTACGACGTCGCGCACTACTCGGGGACGAACGCCGTCGGCGTGATGACCGTGCTCGAGGACGGCTGGCCCGCGAAGGCCGCGTACCGCACCTTCACTCTGCGGGGCAAGCACCGCGGCGACGATCTGGCGGCGCTGCGCGAGATTTTGGAGAGGCGCCTCGGCCATTCCGAGTGGGGAATGCCGAATTTGGTAGTCGCGGACGGTAACCTGCAGCGCGCGCTCGCCGAGGAGATCTTCCGCGCCGCGGGAATCGACGTGCCCGTAGTCTCCGTCGTGAAAGACGAGCGCCACAAAATGGCGCGCGTCGACGGCCCGGCCGAGGAGGTCAAAAAGTACCGCCGCGAGATTCTCCTCGGGAACAGCGAGGCGCACCGCTTCGCCGTCGCGACGCTCCGCGCGAAGACCCGAAAGGCGGCGACGGGGAAAACCCGGAAGCGGACGTAGCTCTTGCTATCGATGGCCGGCGGCGCTAGAAACGGCGCCATGAGCTACACGCACCTTGTCTTAGCCAGAACGGTGGACCAGCGACTACGCGCCTTTTTTGTGATCGCGACCAGCGACGACGACGCACGCGATCAGGTCCTGCAAGAGCTCGGTGGGAGCGGCGGCCCAACCTTCGCATCCATCGCGGCGGCCACGTCGATTCCTCGGCCGCGGGAAAATCTGCCCCTCGAGGCGGCATCCGTCTACGTTGGGCAGCCGACCACTTAGTAGCCCACCGGGGCTTTTCTTTTTTCCGGGGAAAACTAGGCGAGGAGCGGCGTAATCTCAGTTAGAATCGAGCGCGTGAACGAGCGCTACACCGTAGTCGTCCTCCGCGGCGGGCCGTCGTGGGACCACGACGAGTCCATGAAGAGCGGCCGGGCGCTCATCGACGTGCTGCACCACCTGGGGCACCGGCCGATCGACGTCGTCGTCGACTCCGAGGGTAACTGGGTGCGCGAGGGTCGCGCGCTCTCGCCCCGCGAGGCCGCGCGCGGCGGCGACGTGATCTGGAACGCCGCGATGGGCGGCTACGGCGAGGACGGCCGCGCCCAGCGAGACATGCGCTCGACCGGCCTACCCTTCACCGGCCCCACCGATCTCGGCGCTGCGCTCTCGACGCAGAAGCACCACGCCAAGGAAGTGCTGCGCCGCGCCGGCGTGAAGACGCCTGTGGCGCGCGTCGTCGAGCGCCAGGATCCGGCTGCGCTCGCGATCGAGCTCTTCCGCGCCTGCGCCATGCCGGCCATCGTGAAGCCCGCCGACCGCGGCGGCTCGCTGGGCGTCTCGGTGGCGCGCACGATTCCCGAGCTCGCGCTCGCGCTCCACGCGGCGTTCGCGGTCTCGCCGCGGGCGATCGTCGAGGAGTGGATCGACGGCAAGGAGGTGACGATCGGCGTCGTCGAGGGCTTCCGCGGCGAAGATCGCTACGCGCTGCCGACCGTCGAGGTGTGCCTTTCGGGCGACTGCCGACACTACACCTGCGAGATGAAGAAGACGGGGCAGGGGGCCAAGCTCGTGTGCCCCGGCAACTTCAGCGCGAAGGATAGCGCCGAGATGTACGCCGCGGCCAAAGCCGCGCACGACGCGCTGGGTCTCCGCGACATCTCCCGCATCGACATCATCCACCACCCACGCCGAGGCGCCTACGTCGTCGAGGCGAACGCCGTCCCGTCCGTCGCGCCCGGCTCGGCCGTCTGGCGCGGCTTGGTGGCGGTCGGCGCCGATCTCAAACAGCTCGTTGGCCACGTCCTCGACCGGACCATTCGGAGAGCTTAGGGGGTGCTCCTTGCGCGGCGCCGGCTGCCCGTGCTCAGATGGCACGGAATATGAATGCCGACCTTTCAAAAATTGGAAATCTTAAGCCCGGAGAGTTCTTTCGATGGCCAGGTGAGAACGCCTTCGAGCGGCGGAGCGGCGTCCGCTTCGTCTATGTCCGCCTGGGATCCGGCGAAGCGCCGATGTTCCTCCCGCGACCCGGCGAAGCCCCGAAAAAATACCTCGCGGCCCGGGTGCCCACGGAGGTTTTGGACGAATCTGGCCTCGACGACCCGTCGCTGTTCTCGCTCGCGTTCTGCGAAGGGCCGGACGAGAGCGGGGAAGTCGAACCGGTCTCCGATCAAGACCTGCGAGCCCTGTTCTCGTGGAAGCCTGCGCTCGCGCGGGCGGTGTTGGACGCTCTCGCCCGCAAGCCCTGGATTTCCTCCTCCTGAGCCCTCCCCTTGAGACGGGCTTTTCTTTTTCTGCTAGCCTCTCGTCCGTCGGGCCCGTAGCTCAGTTGGTAGAGCAACCGCTTTGCAAGCGGAAGGTCAGGAGTTCGAATCTCCTCGGGTCCACAGGCTGGGAGCCGCGCGGTCTCGCGCGGCTCCCACTTCGCCGGAGCGCCGCGCCGCGTTACGATACGGCTGATGAAGAAGCTCGCCACTCTGGCGCTCCTCGCCGCCGCCGTCGCGTACGGGCTGTGGCCCCTGAACTCGAACCAGCGGCGCATAGTCGCGCTCGGGCCAGACGCCGACGCGGGCATCACGACGGCCGCGCTCGCCAGTCTCGGGGGCAATCGCCTAGCCTCAGCCGTACTGTCGTTCGCCGGAGCTAACGGCTCGCTCGACCCAGACCGCGACGTCATGTACTTCAACTTTGGCCTCGCGGCTGTCGCGGTGCCGGTCGAGAACGCGAGCCACGTGCTCGTTTCGTTCCAGGAGGGGACGCGCCGGGAGGAAATGGCGAAGACCGTCGCCGCTAAGCTCGACTGGACCGCCGAGCAGCGCGAAGAGTTCGAGGGCGGCGACGGCAGCTGCCACTTTTTGGGCGCCGAAGGCTACCTCTTCCCCGACCGCTACCTCGTGCCGCGCGACGCGGAGCCGAAAGAGGTTCTCGCGGCGATGGAGTCGCGCTTTCAGGAAGTGTACGCCAGCCTCTCGGCCGAGGGTGAAAATATCGCCGAAGACCCCGAGACGACCGTCCGCGTCGCCGCCCTCATCCAGCGAGAGGCGGCGGGCAAAAGTGACATGGCCCTCATCTCCGGCGTCATATGGAACCGAATCAATTCGGGCATGCCCCTCCAAATTGACGCGACGCTCCAGTACGCGAAAGGGAGCGAGAAGATCTGGTGGCCGCGCGTGCGCGCCAAGGATAAAACGATCGATTCGCCCTTCAACACTTACCAGAACGAGGGGCTGCCGCCGGCCGCTATCGCGAACCCCGGCGTGGCGGCGCTCGAGGCCGCAATGCGGCCAGATGACACCAGCTGCCTCTTCTACATTCACGACAAGAACCGGACGATTCACTGCGCATCTGACTACGCGACGCACAAGCAGAACATCCGGTGGTACCTGTAGTGGAGGCGGAGGGCGGAAAGCGCAAGGCAGAAGTTCAGACACGGACCGCCCGCGAAGTCCGACTCCAGGAGGTCTAAATTCGTAGGCAGCTTCGGCGACTTGTTTCTCCGGTACCCGCGCGCTAGCATCCCCACGCAATGAATTTCTTCGCCAAAAAGATTCTCGACTGGAAGCTCCGCGGCGTGCCCGAGGGGCAGCGCCAGGTCATCCAGGCGATCATGGAGAAGAATCCGAAGCTCTTCCAGTCGATCGCGAAGGAGATTGAGGCCAAGAAGAAGGCTGGCGTGCCCGAGCAGGCGGCGTCGCTCCAGGTGTTCTTTGCCAAAAAAGAGGAGATTGCCGCGGCGCTGCGCGACGCCGGGATTAGCCCGCAGCCGCGCTAGCGGCCAAGGCTCGCGCTCGACGCGACGCGCTATCCATTGTAGTCTCTCGCCCGTCATGGCGCTTTCCGTCGGCATAGTGGGTCTGCCCAACGTGGGCAAATCGACCCTGTTTAACGCGCTCACCAGGAAGCAGGTGCCGGCCGAGAACTACCCGTTCTGCACGATCGACCCCTCGGTCGGCGTCGTCGCCGTGCCGGACCCGCGCCTCGACGCGCTCGCGGCGTTCTCTGGCTCCAAGAAGATTGTGCCGGCCGCCGTCGAGTTCACCGACATCGCGGGCCTCGTGAAGGGCGCCGCCGAGGGCCAAGGCCTCGGCAACAAGTTCCTCGCGCACATTCGCGAGGTCGACGCCATCTGCGAGATGGTGCGCGTCTTCGACGACGACAAGGTTATCCACGTCGAGGGCGGCGTGAACCCGCTCCGCGACATCGAGACAATCGAGCTCGAGCTCGCCATCGCGGACCTTGAGACCGTCACGAAGCGCCTCGCCTCGATCGAGCGCGACGTGAAGCGCGGCGACGAGGCGGCGCTCTTCGTGCAGTCGGCCTGCCAGAAGCTCAAGGCCGTGCTCGAGGAGGGGAAGCCTGTCCGCGACGTGGCCCTCGTCGATGAGGAGCTCGCCGCGTCCAAAGATCTTCACCTCCTGACCGCGAAGCCCGTCATGTACTGCCTCAACCGCCAGTCGGGCGGCAAAAACCTCGACGTCGCGGGCGACGGTCGCTGGGACGCGCTCATGGCGCACTTCGCCGAGACGAAGGCCGTCTGGGTCACCGTCGACGCCTCGGCCGAGCACGTCATCGCCGACGCCCCGGAGGCTGACCGCGCCGAAATGCGCACCGCGCTCGGCGTCACCGGCGAGGGCCTCGACGGCCTCATTCGCGCCGGCTACCGCCTGCTCGATCGAATCACCTACCTCACGACCGGCCCCGAGGAGACCCACGGCTGGACGGTTCGCCGCGGGGCGACCGCGCCGGAAGCCGGCGCGGCGATCCACGGCGACTTCCAGCAGCGCTTCATCCGCGCGGAGGTCATCGGCTGCGAGGACCTGCTCGCCGTCGGCTCGTACGCCGCGGCCCGCGAGAAGGGTCTACTCCGGACGGAAGGAAAGG